>JBKPAZ010000114.1:0-5149 GCA_046726655.1 Chloroflexota bacterium | reverse complement strand
CTTTCTGACCATCACTCCCTGCTCAGCAGTTTCGGAGGCACTCCCAAGGAGGAGCAAGCCATTGGTAGCGAAGCTAGATGCCCCAGACATCCACCAGGTAGCGATTCTCTGCCGTCAACTCATCCAGCCACTGGTTCGCTTCCTGCTCACTTTTACCCGTTTTTTCTTGATAGAGAGCGGCAAAGGCTTTTCTCACGTCTGGAGCCATCTTGCTGGCATCCCCACAGATGTAGACGATGGCCCCTTGCTGGATCAACTGCCAGACTTCCTCTTTGTCCTCCTTGACCTTATCTTGCACGTAAGTCTTCTTCCCATCCAGACGCGAAAAGGCCACAGACAATTTCGTCACCCCCTGGTCGGCGAAGGCCTGTAATTCGTCTTCGTAGATGAAGTCTTGCTCTGGATTGCGGCAGCCAAAGAACAGCAGCGACTTGCCCACCGGTTTCCCTTGCGCCTTGAGGGCCGCCCGCTCTTGCAGGAATCCTCTGAAAGGGGCCAGGCCGGTTCCAGGACCAATCATGATCAACGGGATGCTTGCATCCTCCGGAAGTCTGAAGCGCGATTTGGTATCTTGCACTAACGCATACACCACATCGCCTGGTTCTCGCTGACTTAAGTAGGTCGAACACACACCCTCGAATGTTCCATGACCTGATTTGGCTGGACCACGTACCACACCCACAGTAATACTGCAGCGGTCTTGCTCGACTAAGGGCGAAGAGGAAATGGAAAAGTACCGGAGGTGCAGGGGGGAGAGCAGTTCCAGGTAGACGCTAAAGGGCAGGGTACACGACGGGTACTCTTCCAGCAGGTCGATGAGGGATTTTCTTTTCACCAGCACCTCTCGCCGGTAGGTAGCCTGGCTCGCCTCATCATCCCCTGAGAGCTCGGCCAGCTTCGCTTTTTCTCCTGGATCCTGGGTGTACTCGACCATGCGTTTGATCTGCGTGCGCGTGGCCGGCTCCTGCAGTTCCACATACTCTGAAAGTAAGTCGTAGACCCCAATGGGTTCATCGATGGGGAAATGCGTGCGCCGGGTGTCGGTTTTATGCAGGCGGATCTGGCTCTCTTTGTCAAACTGGAAGTGCGCCGCGACGCGCTTGACCTGGGTCGCGCGGTTGTGAGCCAGCACACCGAGATGGTCCCCCGTTTGATAGCTTACTCCTTCCGGCAAAGCCACCTCCAGATGCCGCGTCGAACGCTCAGATGAATGCGGGCCATCCTTGCGGTGCAGTTCACGCACCTCGAGGACCTTCATACTCCGGGCCCCAACGGAGGCCACAAACGGATCGAGGGCTTCGACACCACTGAGGAGTTCGACCTCGTACAACTGGCCCGGTGCAGCAGCAGACGGCTCTCGTCCTCCGAGATCCAGGGAGAAGACCGTGGCGAGTTCGTTCCACAGGGGCTGATACCAGGCCTGGAATGCGCTATCAAAATCTCCGTTGGCATCTCCTTCGCCTCGCGGGTAGATTCTCTTCGCCCCATGCTGCTCCAACTGGCTATCAATCAATCTGGGGATGGCCTGGAAGGTTGCGGTCCATTCACGGTTGCCACAGCCAAACACCGTATAGCTGACCCCCTTGAACGCGTCAGCAGCCAACTCTTTTTCTGTGAGCCAGTGACAAAATTTGTCGGCATTATCGGGTGGAGTGCCATTGTAGGAGGCTGTCACAATCACCACTGCCCCCTCTTTAGGGAGCTGATGGACGTAGTCATCCAGCGGCGCAGCAGCGCTGGTAAAGCCTCTGGCCTTGCCATCGGCGGCAATCCGTTCGGCAATGTCTTCGGAGGTGCCCAGGTTGGAGCCATACAAAACGAGCAGCGGCGTATGGTGTGCTTTGACAGCTACAGTTGGGGTTGGCTGAGATGTGGTTTCGGCAGGATGTGTAGCCGGCTGAATTAATGGAGCAACCACAGGCGCACGTTGCACGACATCCGTTCGTGGCCTGACCTGGATCTTGAAGCCATCAGGTTTGATAGTTAAGGTTTCTTTGATTTTGAGCTGGTAGTGCTGGTGATCGATCAACTGGAAGCGCTGCAAGATCATGCCTAAGACGAGCGTGGCCTCTTGCATAGCAAACGTGCGCCCAATACATGCGCGTTGGCCGGTGCCAAAGGGTTTATAGGCATTGGCCGGTAGAGCTAGTTCGGTTTCTGGCTTGAAATGATCAGGGTTGAATTGCTCGGCATCCTCTCCCCACACGCTTGGATCACGGTGCAGGATTGGAGTCAGCACCGTCAGTTGCTGGTCTTTGCTGATTTTGTATTTGCCACCAATAACGGTCTCATCTGCATAGCAGTGCCGGCTAAACCCGGGTGCGGTAGGCCATAAGCGCAGGGTTTCCTTGAGGATCTGGGAGATATACTGTAACTGGTGAACCTGCGCATAGGTCGGGGAGATCGTTGGGTCGGTACCCAGCACGCGATCCACTTCTTCATAGGCTTTGGCGAGCACCGTGGGATGCTTTAAGAGGAAATAGAGGACAAAGGAAAGCAGCCCGCTTGTTGTTTCATGCCCGGCAAATAAGAAGGTGATGCACTGATAGCGGATATTGGTATCATCGAGCTTCTCGCCGGTCTGTTTATCCACGCCAGTCAGCATAAATCCCAGCAGGTCTTTCTTGTCAGCCGCGTGCTCTCCCTGTTCTTCGCGATCTTTGATGAGGCGATCGATCATTTCATACATGAACTCCCTATTCGCTTCCCGTTGGCGCTGCTTCCGAATCATGAGCCTGTCTTGTAACGGTAGCCGGCGCAGGCGCTCCTGGTTCTCCTCGATGTTATCCATCATTGCCTCGACAAAAGGATGAAGAGTGTCTCGGTAGAAGGAATTGAAGCGATAATCAAAGCCACACAAGCCAATTGTATCCAGGGTTAAGCGGGTCATATCCGCAGCCACATCGATCTCTTCGTCGGGGTTGAGACGTTCCCATTTGCCCATCAGTTGCTCGGCAATTTCCACCATCTTGGGCAGGTAGTCCTGCATGGCGCGCATGCTAAAGTAGGGCAGCAAAATGCTATGGGCCTTACGCCAGTTGGGTTCCTGCGTATACGAAGTAAAGAGCCCATCGCCAACGGTTTCTCTCGCAATTTCGATTGCGTTTCCTATAGCCTTATCAAAGCGGCTATCGTCACAGAGTTCGTCGACCAGCCGAAAGCCCGAGACCACAGTTAACGACGGTCTCCTTGGGATAGTAAGCTGATAGATCGGACCGTATTCCCGTGCCATCTCCATGAGGTCAAGGATGGGAGTGGCGCCCATAACATCCGGTAGGTTCCCGAGAATAAATTTTCCTGGGGGCTGCGGAATGGGTTCAAGTTGAGCAGGGGTAGGTTCTTCTGCCATGAGAAACTCCTTCTACACGTGAAGAGTCTAAGAGTGCGTCTTACAAGTTCACTACGGTGTCATTCTGAGGCGCTTCGCGCCTCAGAATGACACCGCCGGATGAGATTTAAGACAGTCACTTTGATAGACAAGTGTTTCCGCCCAGAAAAGCCAGGAAGATAAATAGAGACATCGTCTTCTGACCAAATCATGAGTGTCGATTACAGCAAACTTCTCTACAAAAAATTAAACAAGGGGGATGTATGGTGACTACATACGTGTCACTGTCCTGATACAATAATAATCTCAAATATATTGTGTGTCAAGAAGCGAGCAATGATGCAATGATGTTACAGAAAATAAGCCAGAAGCCCTGCATCATTAGACATGGAGCTTCGCCGCATCGGCTCACCTTCTCCACACAAACGTGTCCCCGGCGTTGGCTACTTCCAATCCAAAGAATCTTCTTTGTGGCGATCGCATCCAACCATACACGAGCTACTAATGACCTGAGGCAAAGTAGGTAAGTTTATGGGAATTCTTATTAAATATCTATTAATTCATAGGTAAGTACTTTATATATTCATAAAAATAGTTTACTTAAGCCTTGACAAAATAAAGGGAACCAATTATACTTTACTTGATTTAGACACAGCAAAACAAATTTTTATTGTGTTCCTCGTTACAACTTCAACTGACTTGTTCTACTTTTTTTTGACAGAATTGTATTTCGGCTCTACAAATGTCCATTTGTAGTGGTCACACTCTCTTAACCAGCTTTCCAAAGAGTAAGGCTTTCAGGACACTCGCGATGTGGGAAACTCCTATTAGTTCATCAATTTTACTAAATTGATGCAGAGCCATAATCCTCTGGCAGAGCGTTGTAGGGCGCAAGGAGGTACAACATGAGCATCGAAATAACATCGCGAAAAAAAACAACAGTGCAAACCCTTCTTTTCCACTAGCTCCCCATCCTTGACTGGCTCCCGCACTACAAGCTCGCATGGTTGTCTGCCGATCTGATTGCAGGCTTCACCATCTGGGGGATGCTAGTCCCCGAAAACATTGCCTATGCTGGATTGGCAGGCTTAGCCGCGCAGGCAGGACTCTACACCCTCCTCGTCTCGCTCCCCCTTTACGCCATTTTCGGCACGAGCAAGCAAGTTGTGGTCTACGCGACCTCAGCATCGGCAGCAGTGCTGGCCTCAACCATTGCCGCACTCAACCCACCCACTGCCAGCATGTACTATGCACTCGCCGAGGCGCTGATCCTGCTTGTGGGCGTGGTCTTTCTCCTGGCCGGACTCTTCAAACTGGGTTTCATCACCAATTTCCTCTCCCGACCCCTGATGGATGGGTTTATCTTTGGCCTGGCGATTTTCATCGTGGCAAAGCAACTGTACAAGCTCTTTGGCATCTCCAAAGGTTCCGGCAATACGTTCCAGCAATTGTGGCATGTTATTACGAATCTGGGAAACACGAACCTGCCGACCTTTGCGGTAGGACTGGGCGCGCTGGTGCTGCTGTTTGGCTTGCCCCGGCTCTCACGTAGAATCCCAGCCCCGCTGGTTGTGCTGGTATTGGGTATCCTGGTGAGCACCGTGTGGAATCTCGCGGCGCACGGCGTGAAGATTGTGGGAGCTATTCCGGCAGGGCTGCCCTCGGTCAGCTTGCCTCAGTTTCCTTTGAGCGACCTGGGGGCACTGCTCTCTGGAGCGGTCGGCGTTGCCCTTGTCATCTTTAGCGAGGCACTCCCAGCGGCAGATGTCTACGCCACGAAATACGGCTACGAGATCGACCCAAACCAGGAACTCCTCGCGA
>JBKPAZ010000113.1:0-4903 GCA_046726655.1 Chloroflexota bacterium | reverse complement strand
TTCCGTAATCTCAAGCAATACTCAGAGGCGTTAGCAGCATTCGAGCAAGCTATCCGCCTTGACCCGAACGATGCCTATGCCTATTACAACAAAGGTTATACTCTAAACGAACTTAAACGGTATCGGGAGGCGCTAGGAGCTTGCGAGCAAGCTATTCGCCTCGACCCGAACGATGCCTCTGCCTATATCAGCAAAGGCCACGCTCTAAACGAACTCAATCGGTATCAGGAGGGGCTAGAAGCTTGCGAGCAGGCGCTTCGTCTTGACCCGAACGATGCTGTTGCTTATCTGAACAAAGGCCGTGCTCTTAGTAACCTCAAGCGGTATGAGGAGGCCCTAGCAGCATATGAGCAGGCTATTAGCCTCGATCCAAACTTTGCTCTGGCCTATAACAACAAAGGCAAAACTCTTCAAGAATTGAATAGAGTAGAAGAGGCCTTACAAGCTTACGAAAAAGCTCGCCAACTTGGATATAGTTGATAGCTAAAACAATGCACAACAGCACATTTCAAACAACTACTGCCTATCCAATTCCTGAGATGAGCAAGTTGCTGCAAGCTCTACCGTTTTGACTTTCCTCTCTTACTTCTGGCACAAACCATCTATATACAACCCATATATAGATGCAAATAACGCATCGATTTGGCAATTCATGCTGTCTTCTCTCTGCTAAACCTTGCTTTTTTGATGGGATGATAATATCGTATCTACTAGGTTCCTTCGCATGTATTTCATCACCGGCAAGCAGGGGCAGATTGGTATCTCTCTATCAAGAGCCTGGACGGAAACTTAATGCCCACCTGTTCACGCAGTGATCGTTGTTCTGGCTCCCGTAAGTATGAGCTACACACCAGGAAGGTGTACTGATGGCTGAGTCGTTAGAATCACAAGACATACAAGTACATCCCCCATCTGCACTGCTGCGTCTCACTACTCCAGGCTTACTCCCCTTTTTGGACATTTCGCCTGACGCCCTGATCATCGTCAATGCAGCCGGTACCATTGTGATAACGAATGGGCAAACAGAAGTCGTCTTTGGCTATGCTCGCGAGGAACTGCTGGGGCAGCCACTCGAAATGCTCCTTCCGCAACGCTTCCGCGAGACCCATATTGCCCACCGGGAGCACTATTTCACTACTCCACGAACCCGTCCCATGGGCATCGGGCTGCAACTGTTTGGGCGGCGTAAAGATGGTACGGAATTTCCGGTGGACATCAGCCTGCGTCCTCTGCTGCTCGATGACATGCCACATGTCATCGGCGCCATTCGTGATGTGACCGAACAGCGATTCGCAGAGCGTGAGCGTACGCAGCAACTACAGCAAATCCACCTGCAAAACGAACTCATCAACCTGGCACATGATGCTATTTTCGTGCGTGATCCCATCAGTCGCGTGCTCTCCTGGAACCATGGAGCGGAGGAACTCTATGGCTGGACAGCGCAGGAAGCGCTGGGCCGTGTCAGCCATATCTTACTCAAAACGCGCTTTCCCATCAGCCGTGGCGACGTCGATGTGCATCTCAAAAAAGAAGGGCAGTGGGAGGGGCAAGTGACGCAAACACGCCGTGACGGCAGCACCGTGATTGTCGAAAGTCGCCAGGTACTGATCCGCGATCAGGCGGGTAAGACCCAGGCCATCCTGGAGATTAACCGCGATATCACTGAGCGTCGTCGCCTGGAGCGCGCTGAGCAAGCCGTCCATGCTGAAACAGCAGAGCGCCTGGCCTTCCTCCAGCAGGTGCTCGATGCATTGCCGAGCAGCATCTATCTTGTCTATGGTTCTGACGCGAGACTGATACTGGCCAATCGTGCTGCCAGTCGTGTATGGGGAGCGCAATGGCTGCCCAATCAACCAATGCTGGAGTTTCTTGTCAGCAACGGCATCGGGATCTCTGATACCCAGGGACGTCCTCTTTCAACCAGCAATTTCGCCACGCTGCGAGCTGTTCAGCGAGGGGAGAGCGTGCTGCACCACCAGGAGACGATTCATCACCTCGACGGTTCCAGCCTCCCGGTCCTGGTCAGTGCGGTGACGCTTCCCATGCGCCACAATTTCCACCCGCCGAAGAGCAAGAGGAAGAAGCAGGCGACCGCTGGGGAGCCAGTAGCGCTGGTCGTCCATCAAGATGTGTCCATCCTCAAAGAAGCAGAATATCTCAAAGACGAGTTCATAGGCATCGCCGCCCATGAACTGCGTACCCCTTTGGCAGCCCTCGCAGGCTTCGTGGATATGCTCGTGGCGCAAACGGCGCGCGGGCATGGACCGGCGCTTGCCGCCTGGCAGGAGGAAGCCTTGCAGGAGATCAAAGAAGCCACAGATCGCCTGGTCAGACTCACAGAGGATTTGCTGGACATGACCCGCTTACAGGCTGGCCAGTTGATCCTACAGCGTACCCCCACCAACGTGGTCCCGCTGGTGCATCGAGTTTCCCTTCACATGCAACAATTGACGACGAGGCATCATCTAGAGGTTCGCACGCATCACACCGAGCTGGTGGCGGACATCGACGCGAGACGTACCGAGCAGATGCTCAATAACCTGATTGGCAACGCCATGAAGTACAGTCCGCGCGGAGGACCTATCACCATCACCATCTGGGAGGAGACCGCAGACAACGCGGTCTGTATCAGTGTGCAGGATAAAGGTATTGGGATTCCAATGCATCAACAGCCGCAGATCTTTGGGCGCTTCATGCGCGCTGAGAATGCGCATCTATGGGAGATCAGCGGAACGGGGCTTGGCCTGTATCTCTGTCGCGAACTGGTGGAGCAGCATGGTGGGCATCTCTGGTTTGAATCTGAGGAAGGGGCAGGTTCCACTTTTTTCATGACACTTCCTCTAATCCCAACAAGCGACCCATAGGCCAGTGTGGTGAGGAGTGGCTGGATGGGCCATCAGAGGTGAGTGCCAGCGGAACACTATCAGATGGCGAGGCGCGGCAGGAGGACAGGGCTGTCATGGTGAGCGCAGAGATGCTTCGCTGCGCTCAGCATGACAGATCCATCGTTCAGCATGACAGATCCATCGGTCAGGGTGACAAGGTGTCCTTATCGGCCCGTACGAGCACGTTATGTTAATAGGATGCAACATCAGGGCGTTGGGGATACCGTTGGTGTTGCAGTAGGCGTCCCGCCGAGCTTAATACTCAGGTCATCAAAGGTTTTGAGATCCACCGTCTGGCCCGACTGAGCTGAAGCGCTCAAGTAAGTGCCTATGACAGAATCGCCAGGTTGTACAAGTGGCAACTTGGGAGAAAGACCCAGGTTGGCAGTAAAGATGACATTCTGGCCGCTGATCTGGATGTAGTAAATGGTATTGCCACTTTGTTGTACCGATGATATACGCAAGACCTTGCCCGTCACAGTCTGTTGGGTCCCTCCAGTGGTAGTGACTCCGCAAGCATTAGGAATGCCTTGTTGCGAAAGCCAGAGTTTATAATCAGCTAGCGCCTGACTGAGCGTTGTTTCAAACTGCACATTACTGCCGTTCAGTAACTTCGCATAAAGAACACCTACATCCTGGTAAATGCTTCCACTGCTGTAAATGGCAACCCAGGTCGGTTGTCCACATATCTGGTACAACTGATACGTATCCACATTGTAACGCAGTATATTGGCGCGGGTAGATTGGAAGGTGTTCTGTACATTGCTACCGATGCCTACTCCTGCTGCCTGTGGGTAGAAGTGTGCCTCATTCTTGTGTGTATCGAAGAGGAAGACACCCGTGCTGGAGTTATCATTCACAGATGATGAAGTCATTGGAATTAGCCAGACAGGTTGATCGGCATTGTTATAGAGCAACTGGGGTGGGGTTACAGGGGACTGCTGACCAGCTCCGGAGGGATTGAACCAGGGAGCTGCATGATATAATCCCCACCATGTCAGATATTGGGTAACAGTGTCTGATGGAAAGACGCGATCTACCCACAACGGCACTTTATTTGGCTGGTATACAGTGATGTCTCCGGTGTGCGCATCCATGATCAGCACCTGGCTCAGTACATCGCCAGTGTAGCCACGAGTGGGCTGCATGAGAGAAATCGTCCAGTATGGATGATAGCTGTCATCGAGTTCCAGCGTGGGGTCAACGAGCCTGCCATACGTAAAGCCACTCAAGTAGACATGTCGTATCAGGTCCTGATTAAGGATGGCCCCAGGCAGGTTGGCTATTGAGTCACCGGAGCCAGTGTGCAATGTAGGTTGTGCCTGGGGATTTTCTGCATCAACAACTACAAAACCAGGTGTGGAAGAATTGGCCAGGTTGATGAAGATATTGTTGTAGGTCAATGGGGCGACATAATAGAGGTGATGGTTGATAGACTGCAGCGTGTAACTACCAGGATCAAGGCTATAGGATGAACCCAGATTCTGCCCGTTGGAGCCAAGTATCTGTTGACCTTTGAAAGCGGCAATACTCTGGCTGACCAGGACGATATGGTTGGGGTCGGTAGCTATCAATGGGGTGCTTTGTGTCTCCACTTTTACGTTTGGAATAGCTGCTAGCGCCTTGGCATTACTATCGAACCAGGTTGTAAATACAACGATCAGACCCGCGACAACAATGCCGATCGTCGCGGCTACTATCAGGCCGAAAATGCCTGCCGCAATTGCTCCCCGCGAAGCCTCCGTTGGTAGCGAGATGGGGTTGCTACGTGCTGAACGCCGCCCCTGGCTGGCGGCTGCGACATCTTCTAATGTGCCAAGCATCGGGCGAGCAAATGCGAAGAGGTTTGCAATGCTACTGACGACAAGCGGAAACAGTATCCATTGCCACCCTCCAAAAGGGCCGGTTAATGCAGGCTCAGAGACGTAGAGGATCAAAAGGCAGAATAAGTAGTTGAAGATAAAGTACCCGGTGAACCACCTGACAAATTTTCGAGCGACGAACGCTTCGCGGCGTCC
>JBKPAZ010000112.1:0-7108 GCA_046726655.1 Chloroflexota bacterium | reverse complement strand
GTGCTATACCGATCAAGGGTACTCTGGATATGTGCTCCCCGTAAGACGAGAGGATTGCCAAACCCGTCAATAATTTGTTTGCCCTGCACATGCGGTATCGTCACGGCCGCTTTTACTTTTGAATGCTGGTACACCTGTATGAACAACAGCGTGACAGATACGGCCACAAGCAGGAATATGGAACAAAGTATCCGCAATACGTAGTTTCTTCGATTCGTTTGCTTCAAAGTATTATCTATCTTTATTTCCTGGGTCCAAGTTGGCGTTGCACTTCCGCCATATCATAGTAGAGCGACTCACGGATAATTTTGCCATTGCGACGAACAACAGCAGTGACACCAGGAATAGAGAATGAACGACCAGAGGCAGACAAACCAGGAAAATCGCCTGTATGTGTACCGGAAGCAACCCACTCAACAGTCAGCTGATTCCCACGCACGATGCGATTCGTCACGCTGATCTTCAATCCAGGAACAGCAGTCATACCAACACTTTTACGAGCCATAATAGCCTCGCGACCGGCAAAAGCATGTGGATACATACTATCCTCGACTACAGCATGTTCATCGTAGTCACTTTGCAATTGATCTAAATTTCCCTGGGTTTGGCTAGCAATGTGCTCGTCATGGCGTTGCAGATGATCGACTGCATCCTGTAAATTGCTCTGTGAAACCGGCTTCGTAGCGAATGGCCGTGAGGCTGCTGCCGCGACTATGGCTCCAACACCAGCAGCAGAAACGCCCATGAGTGTGAGTCTCTTCATAAATTGACGGCGCTGCATTTTTCCTACGCGAACATCGTCAACCATCTCGGGAATTGTGTATTCTTCTTCCTGCATATGTCCTCCTGAACCTGATCTATTTTGCTACGAGCTACCTCGCCCATTTAGTCATGTTGTATTTATTTGCGAGAAGACTCTAACACCTAAACATTAGCATGTTTACATGAGGACACGGGTTGTACTTCTGTTAAGAAAATGCAGCAAATTACGATTTATGGTTAATTTTTATCAACCGTAACAGAAATTCGGGTTTTGCTAAATTTCCAGGTGATTCAGATAAATGTCTGTAATCATTTCATAACCTCGTAAACCTAATTATCACCAATCCATTACCACATGTTCATAGCGCCTTCCACCCATTCATGAGATATTTGGCTTCACTTTAACTATGTATGAAAGGAAAGCAATTGGATAAGATGAACAATAAGCAAACACACAAGTTACCCACTCGACACGTTTTAAGAAAATATTTGTGGCATACAATCTTGTCACTGATGGTGACTCTAAGCATAACAGGAGCGTTCATTATTCTCCCACGTGCTCAGGCTGCCCCTACTTTACCGGCCCGTATCAATATCATTCCGCAAGCTGGGGCCTATTCACCACATCAATCAATTAAGGTTCTAGGCTTTAACTACGCTGCAAATGAGAATGTTGCTATCTACTGGAACTACAACGGACCCGGAACAGGCACACTCGAGGTAACAATTACAACCGACGCTACTGGAGCCTTCACCACCAGCTTCAAAAAACCGTTGGCCCCAACCGGCGCTTATACTATCGCTGCAGTTGGCCAAACTTCTGGTTTCGTCGCAACAGCACCCTTTCAGTTGTTACCCGAACTCACGCTGAGTCCGCTTGCGGGTAGCCCCGGCAGTAAACTTTTCATCTTTGGAAACGCCTTCGGCGCTAACGAGGCGGTAAATATTTACTGGAATTACACTGGTTCTGGTACAGGTATCTTTTTGACGACGGCTACAAGCGACTCAACAGGTTCGTTTAAAACCATTGCTTCTGTCCCGTCAGGGACAACACCAGGACTTATTCCAATCGCAGGTGTGGGACAGACCAGCAATGCCGTTGGCAGTTATAACTTCTTGCTTTACCCGCCCACACTTGCTCTGGCTCCCCTGAGCGGATCCGCCAAGACTACCCTGACACTGAGTGCCTACGGATTTAAGGGTTCAGAGAAGGTTAATGTCTTCTGGAATAATGGTACCACTCCTGTACTCACGGTCTCTACCACTACTTTTGGCTATATTGGCCCAACAACCTTTACAGTACCGGCAAGTACCACCCCTGGCAATCATATAGTTAAAGCAGTAGGCCAGCTAAGCCATATTGTTACCACAAACACTTTTACTGTCGTGCCCCCAAGTTCTAGCTTGAGTCTCACTTCTGGACCCGTAGGAGCCAGAGTGAACATTTCTGGTCAAGGCTATGTTCCCAATGAATTGGTGAACATCCTCTGGAATTATAGCGGCCCTGGTACCGGGACCATTGTTACCAAGATAAATGCTGGTATCTCGGGCATGATGAGTGGCAGCTTCAATGTACCGGCTAACGCAAATGGTACTTACACTGTAGCCACTGTAGGAACTACCAGTAATATTGTCACTCAGAACACTTATACGCTACGAAATGGTCTCGCAGTAAGTCCAGCTACTGTCTCTCCTGACAGCAGTGTCACGGCGGCAGGTACTGGTTTCCAAAGCAACGAGTCAGTCGCATTCTACCTGGATAGTACAACTGGACGCACACTTAGTAGCGCTACTGCTGATGCTTCTGGCAATGTAAGTTCAATAATCACTATTCCCGCCGCTACTGCACCCGGTAATCATAACCTGATTGGTGTGGGACAAATAAGCAGTACGAAATTTACAACCCAGGTCAATCTCGACACAAGTTGGAATCAGTTCGGTTTCGATAATGCACACCACCGTCAGAACTATGGCGAACACGTGGTCGACAAAACTAACGTAGCCAACCTCAAATTGAGATGGGCAGCAACAACGGGAGCGGCCCATACTTTATTTGTGGGCTCTCCTGTCTACTCGAACGGCACCGTCTATTATGTGACGCCTGGCGGCATCCTCAATGCCTACAACGCTGCAACCGGAGCCATAAAGTGGCGGTATGTCCCCCAGCTAGGTTTCCCGTTGTACTCTTCACCACTGGTCGACCCGGTTACGAACATGGTCTTCTTCGGCACTGTCCCTAACTTCGACCCAGGTGCTCCATCGCCTTTCTATGCCCTGGATACCCGGACTGGATCACTCAAATGGAGTTTGATACTACCCTGGAATGAATATGGTTTTCCCTCCCTGGCCTTCAAAACTATCTATGTAGGCACTTCTCGGGAAACCGGTCCCGGCACTGTAGAAGCCATTGATGAGATCAGTGGGCACGTAGTCTGGCAGAATTCCACCAACGGGGGCGTTTGGGGTTCCATCGCAGCAGATACCAACACGAATACAGTATTTACTAGCGTTGGTAATCCTGCTGATACAATTGGTGCTTACAATGCTACAACGGGAGCGCTCATCTGGCAATATGCTATCCCCAATTCCGGGCCAGATGATGACCCTGGCTCAGGCATTACAGTAGCCAATGGTCTGGTTTATGCTGATAGCAAGATCGGTAGCATCTACGCCATTGATGAGAAGACCGGGACTCTGTCCTGGGCCATCTCAATCGGAGCACCCCACAACGGAGATGTTTCCACACAGGCCGTTTCCATCAATGGAGTGTTGTATGTGGGATCGCTTGATACGAACCTGTATGCCATTAATGCTACTACCGGAGTTGTGTTATGGAAGACAGCCACAGGCGCCGGCATTGATAGCTCTCCGGCAATTGCCAATGGTGTAGTTTACGTTGGCTCGCTCGATGACAAGATCTACGCTATGAACCAAAGCACGGGAGCAATTTTGTGGAGCTATGCCACCGGTACTGCTGAATACTCCTCACCCATCATTGCCAATGGGTGGCTCTATTGTGGCTCTGCCGATGGCAATTTCTACGCCTTCAGCCTCTGACGGTCCCCGCCATAAATGGTCAGGGATTCTTCCTTCAGCCAACCCGCTTGCTCGTCTTCCGGTGGGAGCGACGAGGACCGGGGCAACAGAATGAGGACGAGGGCAAACGAGGCCAGGAAGGGGCAAGGACCAGAGAGCGAGAACCGGGGCAAACGAGGCCAGGGCGGGGCAAGGACCAGAGAGCAAAGGGACCAGGACGGGGCAAGCCCCATAAGCGTTAACTTAAGCCAAAAGTACGTTTACAACAGAAGACAAGAGACGGCAGAGCCTCCGGTGGTAGAATAAGAGCAATCAACACTCTACCTACCAGGAGGAGACCATGCCCCAACACCACCATCATAGCTTACCGACCCTGGATGAGCAACTGCAAGCCGTCATCCACGAAGGCTGGGAACAGGACGTCCTGCCGCAGTTGCCCACGGACTTTGAACAGCAAGCCGAACAGTTGCACGCCTTGATCCGCCATCGCGAGTTCCAGCGGGGCAGTGACCTGTTACGGGGCTTGCTGGCCTACGTATTGTGTGCCCCCTCCTTCCGACAGCTGGGGGGCTGGGCCGTCCTGATCGGCTTAGCCAACCTCTCCCATGTGGCATGGCGCGCGCACCTGCGCAAAGCACGCGCCTGGTTGCTCTGG
Organism: Chloroflexota bacterium; assembly: GCA_046726655.1. Classification (GTDB taxonomy): domain Bacteria; phylum Chloroflexota; class Ktedonobacteria; order Ktedonobacterales; family Ktedonobacteraceae; genus DATMNR01. Next base: position 2,655 of record JBKPAZ010000112.1, on the reverse strand, counting down.
CTGTTGTGCGAACTGCTGGCGATGACAGCTGCGCCTGCGGACAGCCAGTCGCCCAGCATGCCGCGCATCCTGCTCATCGATGCCACCCGGCTCAAGCAGCCCGGCGGCAGTGGAGACGACTGGCGGGTGCATCTGGGCTATGACCTGCTGGGCGGACGCTTGGTCGATGTGCGCGTCGCTGATCGGCACACCGCCGAAGCGTTCGAGCTCTTCGTGCTCTTGCCAGGCGACATCGTCATCGCCGACCGTGGCTATAGCCGCTGCCGCCAACTTGCCTATGCGTTGCGGCAGGGAGCACAGCTGGTGGTGCGCCTGGAGACGCGAGATGAGTGCCTCTGCTCGATGAGCACGGGCAGCGGCTCGACGTGGTGGCCTGGTTGCGTGAGAGCCAGGGTGGCACGCAGAGCCGCGCGGTCGCCTTTGACGCTGGGGGGCAGCGCTTGCGTGGTCGGCTCATCGCCTGTGCGCTTCCTCCTGAGGCCGCCGAGCGAGCGCGGGCCAAAGCGCGCAAGAAGGCCAGCAAGCAGCAACGCCAGCTCAAAGAGCAGACGCTCTTGTTGGCAGGCTGGCTGCTGGTCTTCTGTTCCCTGCCTGCGGCCAGCTGGTCCGATGAGCAGGTGCTGGCCCTCTATCGCGCCCGCTGGCAGATCGAACTGCTCATCAAACGCATGAAGAGCGTGCTTAAGCTCGCCCAACTGCGTGGCAAGACGGCCCTGACCAATGAAGCGACGATCCTGGCGCTGCTGGTGTGTTGGGCGTTGCAGCAGCAGGAAGCCCAGCAGGCTCGCGACGTGCTCGCGCAAGCGAGTCCGCACGTCGCGAGCCTGGCGGCAGCTCCTGCCTCAGCCTCGCAGGCCACAGCAGTCCCCGAGCAAGCAGCCCAGCCGGGGGAGCGAGTGGTGAGCAGTTGGCTGCTGAGCGCGCTGTGTGTGCACACGCTGCGCACGGCAGTGCAGGGGTACTGGACGCCTGCACGCTTGCGGGCCTGCCTCCCCCACCTGCGCCGCTTTGTATGCGAGAGTCCACGCCGACGGCAACAGCAGGAAAGTACCATTCGCCGTCAACTGAGGACCCAGTTGGCTGGGGCTGTTCCCGATTCGTCTCCTGTCTTCTGTTGTTCAAGTGCTTAAGTTAACGCTTATGGGGCAAGCCCCGTCCCTACAACGGGAAAGAGGTCGTATATTTCGTATATACTATATTTGGATGGGCAAAATACGTACAGTATGTCAAAAATATGCGTCAGATAGCGATCAAAATGATCGCTAATTTTTTTGCTGAGTTTCTTGATGTGATGAGGTCGATGTCTCCTTAAGTTTGAGGCTGTCTGCTATCTTTTAGTCTAGCTGATTATGGTAAAGGGAGGGCGCAAAGGGGTGAAAAACTTTTAAATTTTGTTGACTTTTATGGACATTTCATGGTAAAATATAGCCATGAAATTGAGTCAGTACGCAAAGAAAGCCGGGATTAGTTACAAGACGGCATGGAGATGGTATAAAGCGGGCACCCTGGACGCCTATCAAACACCTACCGGCATGGTAGTTGTGCGCGAGCCACACATGGAACGCGCTTTGACTGGGCGCATTGCCTTGTATGCGCGGGTGTCTTCCGCCGATCAGAAGAGCGATCTAGAGCGCCAGGTGCAACGCCTGCGAGATTATGCCGCCGCCCGTGGCTATCAGGTTGCCAAAGAAGTCACCGAGATTGCTTCTGGTTTGAATGACAGCCGTCCAAAGTTCTTGAAGCTGCTGGCTGATCCAACGATAGGCACGATCATTGTTGAGCAGAGGGACCGGAGTACTCGCTTTGGTTGGAACTACATTACGACTTTGCTGGAGGCGCATGGTCGCCGGATGGAAGCAGTGTTTCCTGACGACACATCGGATGACCTGGTGAACGATTTCGTGAGTATCATTACGAGTATGGCGGCCCGTATTTACGGCAGGCGTGGCAGCAAACGACGTGCGGAACGGATCAAGCAGTGCGTGGAACAGGTGATGCAATCTGAGGATGAATCATGAGGAAACGGGGCTACAAGACGGAACTGGACTTGACGAACGAGCAGGTGACGGCTTGCCTCAAGCACGCCGGGTGTGCGAGAAAAGCCTACAATTGGGGATTAGCCCGCAAGCAGGAAGCACGTGCAAAAGACGAACCCCTGCCTGATGCCCGTGCCTTACACCACGAACTCAACGCTCTCAAAGCCAGCGCATTTTCCTACATGTATGAAGTCAGCAAGTGTGCGCCGCAGGAGGCTCTGATTGACCTGGATAACGCTTTTAAACATTTCTTTCGCAAAGTGAACTTGAAAAAGCAGGGCAAATGGCGCGGGAAGTGTGGCTATCCCAAGTTCAAGAGTCGGAAAAAAGGCATTGGCGGCTTTCGCCTCACGGGTGCGATCCACGTCTTTGAAAAGCGCATTCAGCTTCCCAGGCTTGGTACTCTTCGGCTCAAGGAAAAGCTGTACTTACCCCGGAATGCCAAAATTGGCAGTGCCACCATCACCGAGCAAGCCGGCCGCTGGGTGCGCCATGTCGGCGCCTATGAAATCCCCGTCGAAGACGGGAAGGGTCGGAGCAATACCCTTGGGTCACGGGACTTACCTAAAGGAGAAATCTAGAGGGGACAACAGCATGTCACGAACGCATGGATGAGACC
>JBKPAZ010000111.1:0-14943 GCA_046726655.1 Chloroflexota bacterium | reverse complement strand
TGATCAAGAGACGCATCACGTTTGACGTGTCTACGAAGTATAATATACCATTGAAGGAGGACATAATCGGTCCTCGTTTGAGAAAAATGATGTTGAAGATTCTGAAAGCAGAGTGTTGTCATGTACCATCCCACCAGTCGCGTTCTCACGGTGCTCGAATTGCTCCAGTCCAGGCCATCCATCAGTGGTCCCGAGTTAGCCGCTCGCCTGGAGATGGATGTACGCACGGTGCGCCGCTACATCGCGCATCTCCAGGATGTCGGCATTCCTGTCGAGGCAAACATTGGTCGGCATGGGGGATATCGGCTCCGGCCTGGCTTTAAACTGCCTCCGCTGATCTTTACGGAAGAGGAAGCCACGGCGATCATGCTTGGCTTGCTGGCGAGTTCGTGGTTGGAGATCGGACAGTCATCGGTGGCCATTGAAGGAGCGCTGGCGAAAGTCTCGCGGGTCCTGCCACTGCGAGCGCGAGACCGTCTGCAAGCCATTTCTTCGCATCTGGTTCTCTTTTCACACCACCAGCAAGCGCGGCCCGATGCCTCTCTGCTGATCGATCTAAGCGGAGCTATTCACGCTTCACAGCGGATTGCCATCGACTATCGCTCGTATCACAACGAGGTCACACACCGCAAGGTCGAGCCGTATGGCATTACCGGATGGAAAGGGCACTGGTACATGGTCGGCTACTGCTGCCTGCGCCAGGGATACCGTGTCTTTCGGCTGGATCGCATCCAGCAGGTACAGATCCTCTCGGAGACCTTTGAGAAAGCGGAGGAGTTCGATTATGTAGCGTTTATGAGGGAGAAAGGTAATACAGGCGGCGTGCAGATGGAAGTCGAGTTTCAAGCAGACGTGTCTACCGTGCAGCAGAAGATTCCTGCGTTATATGGAACGCTAACGCCCACACCAACAGGGGTGCTGCTTCAGGAGCAGTACGATGATGTAGAGAGCATGGCACGCTATCTGATGGCGCTAAACCTCCCTTTCGTCATACATCATCCGCCGGAATTGCGTGAAGCACTGCTGCGGCTGGGAGAACGCATGGTTCAGATCGCGAACGTTCCACTTCCTCCAGGAGGCAATAAAAGCAAAGACTAGAGCACAAGAAAAATTGCAAAAGATTCGAGCTTCGGCCTTAGTCAGAATCTTAGCCTCACCTCTATTAAACAATTTTGGCGCATGCATAGTTTGCTAGCCATTTAGTCTGAAATTCTTGACATATACTCGACCATTTGCTACCTTGCCAATACACCTCGCATCACACATTGCCCCTTGCCTGTCGCGTAGGGGCGGGAGTGGTGTGGAGAAAGGTGGGGACGCTTGCGTCGCCCTCTGGTTGGTCGCGCGAGAATGCTTGGGTCGCCCCTTGTAAAACTCGCGATCACTTACTGAACCATCACACGTTGCCGGGTTGGAATAAAACAAAAGAGGTTGGTTGCGGATGGCACTGCTCGAAGAACTCAAACCAGGAGTCCTCCTCAAAGGACTCCTTCCAGGCAATCTCGTAACCGTCATCGACGTGAAACGGCAAGGATCTATCTGCATTGAACTAACCTACAAAGACGCCAACGGACATTTTGAAAGCATACTACTCTATCGCGATAGTGAACCGCGCATTGAGATCGCCACCGAAGGTCTACCATGGAGCTTCGACGCAGACGGCGCCACCTTTCGCCTCACCTCCGAAGCCTACCGCATTAACCTTGCATACCTCTTCGACCCCCTGATCGCCGTGCATACCTCATTGATCGAGCCGCTGCCACACCAGATCACCGCCGTCTACGAAACCATGCTCGCTAAACAACCCCTGCGCTATCTGCTCGCCGATGACCCGGGCGCCGGCAAAACTATCATGACCGGCCTATTGATTAAGGAACTGATGATTCGTGGGGACCTGCGCCGCTGCCTGATCGTCTCTCCCGGCAACCTCGTCGAGCAGTGGCAAGATGAATTAAACCGTAAATTCCAGATTACCTTTGATATCCTCACCAACGACCGCCTCGAAGCCTCTGCAACTGGCAACGCTTTCAGCGATATGCCCCTGTGCATCGCCCGCCTCGACAAGCTCTCGCGCGATGAACGCGTACAGGCAAAACTGGAACAGACTGAGTGGGACCTGGTGGTGATCGACGAGGCGCACAAGATGTCCGCAACCTTCTTCAGCGGTGAGGTCAAATTCACCAAACGCTACCAGCTTGGGCAGTTGCTCGGCAAGGTCACGCGCCACCTGCTGCTGCTGACGGCAACACCCCACAACGGCAAGGAAGAAGATTTCCAGCTCTTCATGGCACTGTTGGATCAAGATCGTTTCGAAGGGCGATTTCGCGGTGGCGTGCAAAAGGTGGATACGTCGGACCTGATGCGTCACCTCGTCAAAGAGCAACTCTACAAATTCGATGGCACTCCGCTGTTTCCTGAACGCCTGGCCTACACCGTCAACTACCAGCTATCGGGACTGGAGGAGACACTCTACCAGGAAGTGTCAGACTATGTATGCCAGGAATTCAACCGCGCGGATGCCCTGGAGAACAATGGCCGCAAGGGCACGATTGGCTTCGCGCTCACAACACTGCAGCGCCGCCTGGCTTCATCGCCCGAAGCTATCTATCAATCGTTGAAACGCAGGAAAGCACGCCTGGAACAGCGTTTGCATGAAGAGCAGCAGGTTAGGCGCGGGAGTGTTGATTCCATTGAGGGTGTTACCGGGCACGGAGATATCGAGCGGGGGGATACCGGGCGAGGGCAAGCCTCGCCCCTACATTTCGGGGTCAGTGGTGATGCACCAATTGAGTTGTTACAGGGGTTGCCGTTGTTGACGGATGATGATCTGGATGATTTGGATGATGCGCCAGATGCTGAGTTGGAGGAGACGCAGGAGCGCGTGGTTGACCAGGCATCGGCAGCTCGCACGATTGCGGAACTCGAGGTGGAGATTGCTATGCTTGCCAGGCTTGAAGAACTGGCGCTGCAGGTGCGCAGGAGTGGCACCGACCGCAAGTGGGAGGGACTCGCCAGCCTGCTGCAAAATAACGCCGAGATGTTTGATGCCAGCAGGCACCGCCGCAAGCTGGTGATCTTCACCGAACACCGCGATACGCTCAACTACCTGACCGAGCGCATTCGTACCATGTTGGGGCATGCCGAGGCCGTGGTGAACATCCATGGCGGAATGGGTCGCGAGGAACGCAGGAAGGCGCAGGATGCCTTTACGCAGGAGAAAAGCGTGCAGGTGCTGGTCGCCACCGATGCCGCTGGCGAAGGCATCAACCTGCAGCGCGCGCACCTGATGGTCAACTACGACCTGCCCTGGAACCCCAACCGGCTAGAACAGCGTTTCGGGCGTATCCACCGTATCGGCCAGACCGAGGTGTGCCACCTGTGGAATCTCGTGGCCGCGCAGACACGCGAGGGCGAGGTCTTCCATACACTGCTCAAGAAACTGGAGGAGGAACGCGAGGCACTGGGAGGCCGGGTCTTTGATGTACTTGGTGACGTGCTGTATAATAACCGTCCTTTGCGCGACCTGATCATCGAGGCCATTCGCTATGGAGAACGTCCCGATGTACGTGCCAGGCTCTTCCGCGTGGTAGACCAGGCGCTCGACCGCGAGCGCCTGCAAGCCCTGTTGGAACAGCGCGCTCTCGCTAAGGCTTCGAGATTGTGAGAAGGCGTCTCTTCCAGCCCATTGAGTCAGAACTCTACAAGGCGCGCGACGCTGTATCCAAAACCTTTACCGATTTCTATCGTAGCCAGGCCCAGGAATTTCCCACTGATTGCCGCGAAGCCGATTACGAACGGCGTATCAAAGCTGCCTACCCTATCCATCCCGAACTCTTTGATCGATTGTATAATGATTGGTCGAGCCTGGAAAAATTCCAACGTACCCGTGGCGTGTTGCGCTTAATAGCTTCGGTCGTACGCGAACTATGGGAACGCCAGGACGCGAACCTGCTTATTTTACCTGCCAGCGTGCCCATAGAAGCAGCATCCGTGCAGTTTGAACTCACTCATTACATGGAAGACCACTGGCAGCCGGTCATCGAGAAAGACGTAGATGGACCGCATGCTCTGCCCTTGCAGCTTGATCGCGAGAACGCCAATCTTGGACGCTATTCTGCCTGTCGCCGTGTCTCTCGCACTATCTTTCTCGGTTCGGCTCCAACGCTGCGCAATCCAAATAAAGGATTGACCGACGGCCAGATCAAACTTGGCTGTGTCCAGCCAGGGGAAAGCGTTGCTACTTTTGGTGATGCCCTGCGCCGCCTGACCGACCAGGCCACCCACCTCTACCAGAATGATAAGCGCTACTGGTACTCAACCCAACCCAGCGTAGCACGGCTAGCGCAGGATCGCGCTGACCAATACGACGACGATAGCGTATTTGAGCAAATTGAACAACGACTGAAGGCAGATCAGCAGAATCGCGGCGATTTCGCCAGAGTGCATGTGTGTCCCACCTCCGGGGCTGAGGTAGCTGATGATGATCAATCGGCACGACTGGTCATACACAAGCCTCCTTATACGCATGCCCTGCGGGATCAAAACAGCCCGGCGCGGCAAGAGACGGCAAAGATAATGGACTTTCGCGCGAATACTCGCCGTAACTACCGCAATACACTGGTATTCCTGGCAGCGGATCGCACCCGCATGGAGGAGTTAAAGCAAGCTGTGCGCCAGTTCCTGGCATGGAGGTCTATTGACGAGGAGAGCGAATCGCTCAACCTGGACGCCTTTCAACGTAATCAGGCAAGGACCAAACGTAAAGAAACCAACGATAGGTGTACAGCGCTCATTCCAGAGACATACATCTGGTTACTCGTTCCCGATCAACCTGACCCGAAGGGCGCTGAGACCCTGGAAGAAATAAAAATGCAACCTCAACCCCAGAGTCCTCTTGCAGTGAATGTCAGCCGCAGGCTGAAGTCAGAAGGGATGTTGCTCACAGAACTGTCTGGGATACTCTTACGCCACGAACTTGACCGCATCCCCTTGTGGCGCAGCAACCACATCGACATTAGAGACCTCGCAGAGTACTTTGCCAAATATGTCTATCTGCCTCGCTTGAAATCCACAGAGCTATTGCTAGACGCTATTCGTGATGGAGTACAATCACTCGTGTGGGACCAGGAAACCTTCGCCTACGCTGATGGCTGGGATGAGACAAAACAGCGTTACCTCGGGTTAAAAACAGGCCAGCAGATGAATCCAGCCCTCAATGCACTGCTGGTCAAATCAGAAGCAGCAGCCGCACAAATGGCTGTTGATGCTACGCGAATAGCTATGGCACCTCCTGTACCCGTAGTTCAGACCTCATCGAGAGCTTATAATGATGGAGAGAACAAATCCAAAACCGCTGTAGAAGAGCGCAATGGAGCAAATGGAACAGGCCTGTTAGAACAGCAGTCACCAGTACCAACCACATCAGTTACCCCGGGACATTTCCTGAAAGGAACACCAGCCATAGTCGAAGCGCCCAAACCTCATCGCTTCTATGGATCGGTGAAAATTAACGAGTTCATGATGGCAACCGATGCGGGTAAAATAATGGAAGAAGTCGTTAAGCACCTCACCGGTTCATATGGCGCAAAGGTAAAAGTCACACTCGAAATAGAGGCTACTATACCTGATGATGTACCCGAAAGCATGGTAAGAACAGTATCCGAGAATTGCAGTGCGCTGAAATTCGAGAGTTTTGAGTTTGAGGAGGAGTAGAGAGCTCCGTACCTGGTGGTCGTCTTCCTTTCTGCATGCCTACCCGGCTGCAGGCACGCGCTGTTCTGGCATCCAGCCGGCGGGGGCGGGTGTGCCTATCCTGTTGCGCAAGACGCCGATGCCCTTCACTTCCAGCTCCACCACATCGCCTGGTTTAAGGAATTTACCCAGTTCGAGACCGCAGCCTAAGCCGACGGTGCCGGAACCGATCAGCTCGCCTGCCTGGATTCCCTCGCTCTTGGAGATATAGGCAATGATCTCCTCGACGCGCCACATCATGGTGGAACTCGATCCACGCGACCATGCTTCGCCGTTGACCCGCGCGATCATTGTCAGGTTGTGCATGTCCACTTCGTCGATGGTCGTGATCCACGGGCCGAGCGCCGTGGCGAAATCTCTGCCCTTGGCCGGTCCGAGCAGCCCCATCATCTCCTGCACCTGGATGTCACGCGCGCTAAAATCATTGAAGATGGTCACGCCGAACAGCGATGTTATTGCTCTCATCGATTCATTAGGCAATATGTACAAATACGTATGTTCAGCGTTAAAATAATACCTATCATTGTTTGTTTTTGCTCAAAATATGCTTCCAGATAGAGGGGGATTAAACGGATACCGTATATTTTGCACAAAATTTGTCTGGGAATTTCTGACAGATTCGCCCTATCAAAACAGCACTGATCTTTCTATACTTTAGCTGAAGAGATAAGGTGAGGAATTGCAGTGCGGATTCCTCAGATCTCCCATGTAGGCAATACACAGCACCTGTGTGAATGCTGATAATACACTCGATGGTGAGTACTTAATCTTATGACTCTCTCTATTTCTGAGAGAGGTAGTCTCAGGTTGGAAAGGGTTGGAGTTACTTACCATGTCTGTCACCACGTTTCTCGTCCTGGTTGCAGGGCTTCTTATTGCGGCCAAGTGCGCGGGATGGCTGTGCCAACGCATTGGCATCCCCACAGTACTGGGACAATTGTGTGTCGGTGTACTCGCAGGACCATCGGTTCTCAATTGGGTTCATCCTGACCCCCTGCTGAATTCCTTCGCCACGATCGGCGTCATTCTCCTGATGTTCATCGCTGGTATGGAAACAGATATGCAACAGATGCGCCGGGTCGGAGTAACTGCGTTCGTCTCCGCTTCCGCAGGTGTGGTGGTTCCTTTCGTCGCGGGAACGGCTTTCTCATACGCGCTCGGATACGCTCTCCCTATGAGCTTATTTCTCGGAACACTGCTTACAGCGACGAGTGTCAGTATCTCTGCGCAAACACTGAAAGAATTGGGCAAGCTCCACACCAAAGAGGGAACAACCATCCTGGGAGCGGCGGTGATTGACGACGTTCTTGGCCTGATTGTCCTCTCAGTGATCCTCGCTTTTACCCTGGGGCAGAATCCCCTCTGGTCCATCCTTAAGATGGCATTGTATTTCCCAATAGCCTACCTGTTGGGGCATTACGGTTTCCCGCTGCTCTCCCGCTGGCTCCCACGCCTGCTCGCGTTGGAGGCTCGCATCGGCTTTGTGCTCGCGCTTGTCCTGCTCTATGCGTGGTCGGCGGAGGAACTCGGAAGTGTGGCAGCGATCACCGGCGCTTATATTGCTGGTATCCTGGTAAGTCGTTCCGAGATGCGAGAGTGGGTGCATGATGGCCTCTCGAAAATTGGCTATTCGTTCTTCATCCCGATCTTTTTCGTCTACGTTGGAGTTGAAGCGAATTTTCACGGGGTTACTCACTTCTCACCGCTCTTCTTGCTGAGTTTTATCGGGATAGCGCTAGCCACGAAGGTGATTGGCTGCGGCGGTGGTGCGCTCCTGTGCCGTTTCCGGCCGATGGAAGCACTGACAGTGGGCGTAGGCATGATCTCACGCGGTGAGGTTGCGCTGATTACTGCCACGATTGGACTGCAAGCCGGGCTCATCACTACTTCACTGTTCTCAGTCGTCATCCTGATTACCCTTATCACAACGCTGATCACGCCCATACTACTCAAGCTAGTCTACCTCGCACGACCGCAATCGGGAGAAAAGCGGGCAGTGGTGACAGAACCATTGCTAGAGATGATTGAAGAAGGCATGGAGGACATGCTGTTTCAGGAGGAAGCGAATGTACACAGATCTGCTTGATAAGGGATATGCCAGTTTACGTAGAGGAGACCCGGATGCGGCTTTGATCCGCTTTCAACACGCCGCCGAATCCGAGCCGGAGCGCCCACAGGCCTATTTTGGGATAGCGATGGTGTATCTGGAGCAAGATTCGAGTGATGAAACCGTAAACGCACTCGAGAAGGCTCTGAGCGTCGATCCATCCTACATACCGGCCAGGGCTTACCTGGGCATAGAATACCTGAAGCGCTACGATATCGCGAGGGCCGAAGAAGAGTTGGAGCGTGCGCTCAAAGATGAACCAACGAACTTACTGGCGCATCTTAAATATGCTGAATACTACTACCGCCTGGGGTTCTATCATCGTTGCGTCGAGATCCTTGGGCGAGGCTTAAAAGGGCCACATGGCGCGAACGAGCATGTCGTTGCGATGGCCCGGCAATTGCTCGTGCAGGCCCGGCAAAAAAGCAAAAACATGATCCTGCGCGAGCCACCCGACCCGCGTCGCTGGTTGCGTCTCTTTGCCCGCTTCATTCCACGAAAGGGCGATGAGACCAATGCCTCTGGCAAGGTCGAGTTGAGCTAGATTTTACCTTCCCCGTTTTAGAGAAAGGATGGTTTTATGCTGGTTTGGTTATTGATCGGTTGTTCTTTCATGCTGATGTTCCTACGAATCGGGCTGCCCTTCGGAATCAAGTCCGAGGGGAGTGTAGTAGCGACGGTGACCCTCACCTACCGTGAGAAGTTGCTGCTCCATCGTACGAACCTTTACGCGCTCGGCGCTCTGCTTGTTCTCGGTGCCATTGGTAAGTGGTTCCCAACGACGGTAGAGCTGGTTATTATCCTTGTGGCTCTTGCTCTCATCAATCTGCCGGTGCGCTACCAGTTCACTACAATGGGTATTGCATGTAACAATGTGCTCTTCCGCAAGTGGAAAGAGTTTGAGTACGCGCGCTATCGCGGAGCAAAGCTAACGCTCGTGCCGCGCAAGGGCTTTGGCGCTTTGCCACTATTCGTGCTGGCATCGCGTCAAGATGAGGTATTCCCTTATTTCCAGCGCTTTCTGCAAGTGCGCAATGAGGCTCCTCCAAAATTCCTGGACCGCTCTGTAGTGCTGTGGCTGCGGCGGCGTCTCTCGCTCATCGCCCTGATGGCTCTGTTCGGTGTAAGCCTGCTCTTTCTCTTGACCGCGTGCGGTGAAGGGCCTGATCCAAGCGGCTTGAACAGCGCCAACCAGAGCAACTTGACCGGTGTCTCTGCGAATGGCACGCCGACCACGCAGCAGCAGCTCAATACCGCGAAATCGAAAGAGCCATTCGCCTATAATCTTGCCATAATCGTTGATGAGAACCGTCTCGGCATCAACTTCGTGTGGACGCTGGTGACGGGCTACCTCGTCATGTTCATGCAGGCAGGGTTCGCGCTTGTCGAAACCGGCCTCTGTCGCGCCAAAAATGCCGGTCATACGATGGCGATGAACTTCATGATCTATGGCCTCGGCATGATCGGTTACTACATCTGCGGTTTCGCCTTCCAGTTCGGCGGCGTTGGCCTGGTCGGTGTACCCAACCTGGGTGGCCTCTCCGCGCTGAACAAAGAACTCGCTATTCCGATTGGAGGCACCAACTGGGGTATCATCGGGTATAAGGGCTTCTTCCTCAACGATGGCAGCTATGATGTCGGTATCGCGGTCATGTTCCTGTTCCAGATGGTGTTCATGGACACCACTGCAACCATTCCCACAGGCGCGATGGCGGAACGCTGGAAGTGGTCAGCATTCTGTGTCTACGGGTTCTTTGTCTCGACACTGGTCTATCCCGTCTTCGGCAACTGGGCCTGGGGCGGCGGCTGGCTCTCACAGCTAGGGGCAATCGGCCTGGGGAAAGGATACATCGACTTTGCCGGGAGCGGCGTGGTACATGCCACCGGTGGCTGGTGCGCGCTTGCCGGGGCTATTATATTAGGCGCACGCCTGGGCAAGTACAATCGCGATGGAAGCGCGAACACCATCCCCGGACACAACTTGGTGTTTGCCCTGCTGGGCTGCTTCATTCTTGCTTTCGGCTGGTTTGGTTTCAACCCCGGTAGCACCCTGGGCGCGGCAGGCAACGGCAACCTGCGCATCGGCATCATCGCCGTGAATACCATGCTTGCGGGCGCGTTGGGTTCTGTTACTGCGATGATCTATACCTGGGTCTCAGGAGCAAAGAAGCCCGATATTGGTATGATGGGCAACGGGCTGCTGGCCGGCCTGGTGGCGATCACTGCTCCAAGCGGCTACGTGAGTCCGTTCTTTGCCTGTATTATCGGAGCCGTCGCCGGTGTGCTTGTGGTCTTCTTCGCCGGCGTCATCGAAAAGGTTTGGAAGATTGACGACCCGGTCGGCGCGATCGCTGTGCATGGCTTCAACGGTGCCTGGGGACAGCTCTCGGTGGGCCTCTTCGCCGATGGACTCGCCAACTATGGGGGGTTGCAGGTACGCGGCCTCTTCTTCGGTGATCCGGGCCAGTTGGTAGCGCAGATCATCGGCATGGTTGTCTGTTTCGTCTACGTCTTCGGCATCTCGTGGGTCTTCTTCGCGCTCTACAAGAGGCTCTTCGGTCTGCGTGTCTCTGCTGAGACAGAGCTGCGCGGTCTCGACATTCCCGAAATGGGGAGCCTGGGCTACAATCCAGACGCCGAGTTCTACGAGCCGCCTGTCGCTATGGCAGCCTCCATCTCAGGTGGCGGCGGCGAGTAAATTTCCTTGTGTTGCTCTCACCGTGGAGAGTGGTGCCCTTCAGGGACAACGTCTCTGAGGGGCACTGCACCTTCTGTTAAAAACGAAGCCTACTCCTTGACGAATCACAGCGACGAGCAGTAGGGTCCTTATAAACACGTATGCACGGCACCGAAGACAACTAATCGGCTTGCGCCGCCTTGTAGCAGGTACCACAAAGCCATACCAGCTGAGGCAATTTCTTGTAGCGATTACGAAACCAGGCAGCACGCTCCGATGTCCAATAGGTGTATTCACCTTCAGCATTGAGACCCACCTGTATCATCGCCTTTGATGAAAACTTTTGCTTGCACCGGTGACAAACATGTCGCATCGTTTGATACTCCTCGCTTTCTGCTCGTCGGTCACATTAGGACCAGGATTGGCGAACCACAATACTAGCATACACCAATTGACTTGCCATGCTCAACCTTGCTCATAAACTTGCTACAACCCTGTGTACTTTGAATCGTAGAGAATGAAAACAGAACAGTCAACCCGTTACAGCGAGAAAGATGGAATATATGCAAACACACAGCTACAAAGAGCAACTTTACGCTCCTTTCGAGTGGTATCGCACGATGCGTGCCACGCAGCCCGTCTTCAAGCACCCCGAGTGGGGCGGCTGGCAGGTCTTTCGCTACGCCGACGTGTCGCGCGTGCTGAGCGAGTATGCAACCTTCTCGTCCGACGGCCGCCGCATGGGGCAAGCTGAGAACTCTCAGGGTGAGGCCGACCCGATCGGGTCCAGCATGCTGCAGATGGACCCGCCGCGCCATCGCCAGCTTCGTAACCTGGTCACGCAGGCCTTCACGCCGCGCATGGTGGCGCAACTGGAGCCGCGCATCACCGCCATCACCAACGAACTGCTGGACCATGTTGCTGCCGCAGGTGAGATGGACGTAGTGCAGGACCTGGCCTATCCCCTGCCCGTGACCGTCATTGCCGAACTGCTGGGCATCCCTGCCGAGCTGCGCGATGATTTCAAACGCTGGTCGGATGCCATCGTTGCCGGTGAAGAGGACACGTCGGAAGAGGAGCGCAAAGCGCTCTTCCAGGAGATCCAGGGCATGTATGGCTACTTCACGCAGGTGCTTGAGGAGCGCCGCCAGCATCCGCAGAACGACCTGGTCAGCGCTCTGCTGGCCGCTGAGGTGGATGGGGAGCGCTTGAACAACGTGGAGCTGCTCGGCTTCTGCGGCTTGTTGCTGGTGGCTGGCAACGAGACGACGACCAACCTGCTCGGCAACCTGATCCTCTGCTTCGACGAGCATCCCGGCGTGGTGGAGCGCCTGCGCAAGAATCGCGCGCTGGTGCCGGGGGCCATCGAGGAGACCCTGCGCTATTACTCGCCAGTGAAGGCTATGCCGCGCGTGACGACAACCGAGACGATGCTCGGCGACCAGCGCATCGGGCCAGATCAGTTCATCGTGGCCTGGATCGGCTCGGCGAACCGCGACGAGGCCGAGTTCCCCGATCCCGATCGCTTCGACATTGAGCGTGAGCCCAATCGTCACATCGCTTTCGGGCGTGGCATCCATTTCTGCCTGGGCGCTCCCCTGGCTCGCCTGGAGGCGAGAGTCGCGCTCAATGCCATGCTCGACCGCTTGCCAGGGCGCTGGCAGGTGGCTGATGAGCCGCTGGAGATGTTCAAGAGCTTTATCGTCTTTGGTGCAAAGAAGCTGCCCATGACTTGGGGCGCGTAACACCTCCGAAGGAGGATCATTACTATGAAAGAGCAAACACGATTGACTCCTATAAGTCGTTGGAGGGAGCGCCTGGTGCGATTGGCAAACGATACCGAGTGGGGAGAACATCTTGCTTACTGGGTTGGCAAGGCAGCAGGAGGCTTGCAGTTGCGGCTGGAGAAGTTGCGACCCGCCGGCGAGATTCCCTGGACACCCTTGAGACGACCGATTGCACAGGCAACAGTGGCCGTTGTCACCACCGGGGGTGTTCATCTCTGTACTGATGAGCCGTTCGATCTGAAAACAGATGCCTCGTTTCGTGTTATCCCGCACAGCGCAAGCAGTGCCGACCTGTGCATTACACATGAGCACTACGATCGCCGGGATGCCCTGCGCGATCTGAACCTGATCTTTCCACTGGAGCGGTTGCTTGAACTGGAGACAGCAGGCATCGTTGGTCGCGTAGCGGATGTCCACTACGGCTTTGGCTTCGTCGAGGACCCTCGTGATCTCCTGGCACCAGGGGGCAAGGTAGGTGGACTGCTTGCCCAGGCAGGTGTCGATCTTGTGATCCTGGTGCCTGCCTGACCAGTCTGCACGCGGTCCGTGGGACTGCTCGCGCGTGAAATCGAGGCATGCGGGGTGACAACGGTTGCGCTGGCACTGGTACGGGAACTGGCAGTGATGGTGAAAGCGCCGCGCATGCTCTTTCTCCACTGGCCTTTCGGGCATGCGCTTGGCGAGCCGAACGAGCGCGATCAGCAATACACCGTGCTGCACGATACGTTCTCTATGGCGCGTTGTGCGCCGCGACCCGGGCTGATTGTTGATCTACCTTACCAGTGGAGGCGGCAGGTATACAAGCCCATTTCTGATTGGACAGCGGAGAGCCTGGCGTTTACCCAGGGACTTGCCCAGGCTCTCCAGGAGGAGAAAGGATAGAATCACCTCGCTCCATGCGCCGCCTGTATCTTCTTCATAGTCTGAGGCATCTCTTCCACCACCGAGAAAAGGAATATCACAGCGGTCGATTCGCCTAAGAAGGCAAAACGTTTGTGCAAGTCCTTCAGAAGCGCATCCTCACTTTTTGCCTTCACCGCATGCAGATACTTCGCAAATGAACCATACTCTCCCTCTACCTTCTGCATTGCCTGCGCGTTTGCAACCACTGCGCTAATTTTCTTGGCGCTACGTATCATGCCATCGTCTTTGAGCAAGCGATCGATATCTGCGTCATTAAATTGGGCAACAGCATCAATCGAAAAGTTAGCAAACAAGCGCTTGATGTCTGGCCACTTCTTCTCGATCACTTTCCAGTTCAGTCCCGCTAGAAACACAGCTCTAGACATCTGCTCAAAATATCCATCATCATCGTTAGGGCGAGGCATCGGGGCGTGTTGTGTGATATCCCATGGTTCATCTTGCTTCTTGTTCATAATGTTCTCCTTCCCTGGCGATATGCACCGGGAGCTACGCCAAAATAGCGCTTGAACGCCTTACTAAAGGCAACCTCAGATTCGTAGCCGACAGACGTAGCGACTTCAACCAGCGTCGCAGGATGTGTTCGCAGTGAAGCGGCAGCCTTCGTGAGACGCACACGGGTTATGTACTGCATAGGCGGTTCGCCAACAAGCTGCCTGAATTTAGCTGAAAATGCTGAACGCGATAAGTTGACGCGACATGCTAGAGACCCCACTGTCCATTGCTCATCTGGTTGATGTTGAATTAGTGCAAGCGCTTGACCTATTTGAGGATCCTTCAACGCCCCGAGCCAGCCCACATTTCCGTCACCAATGGTACGAATATAAGCACGCACAGCCTGGATAAAGAGAATCTCTGATAAGCGCGTAATCACAGTCTCTGCTTCTACCCGATTTACGCTCGCTTCAGCTCTTACTATCTCTACAATCGCCCGCAACCATGGGACTGAGTACTCATCCTGTCTTCTCATATGAATAAACGCCGGCAGTATCGAGTACAGGGGATTTGTTGCATAATCCTCAAGCTCGAGTCCCCCACAAACGAGTGTCGTTACCTCACCCTGACCGGCACCATAGAAGATGCCATCCCTTTCTACTGGTTGTTTTGGTTTCAGATCTTCGAGCATCGTCACAGGTGACTTTGGATGATCAGTCATGCTATGTGCATGGCCGTGAGGTAGAATCACCAGGTCGCCCTCAGTGAGCAACACAGGCTCCTCTATCCCCTCCACTGTCAGCCAGCACGATCCTCCTGCGACTATATGAAAACTTACAACTTCCCTGCCAGATATACGGAACCCCCATGGTGCACCCATTTTAGCCCGGCAATACAGGGTACTGTGCAGATGTATCGATTGAAGTACATCTCCAAGGACGTCCTCTTGAAAATGGGTGAGAGGCTCCATCGCATTTCCTCCCTGATCTGGACGATTGGCAAAGAATTGTAGCTCTTCAGACATTGTAAGTCACAAAGACCTGACCTACACTACAATGCATAATACCATTTCTAGTTGCAAAGGAGGAATTACACATGACCAACGCTAGTGCAAGTGAGATCGTTGAGAGTTACCGGGCGGCGCTCGGCAAGGGAGATTTCGCCGCTGCTCGGAATCTGATGCAGGACGACATGATCTTCGAGGGTCCAATTGACACATTTAATAAAGCCGACGATTATCTCGCAGCCACTAAGAGGCTGGCTTC
>JBKPAZ010000110.1:0-6312 GCA_046726655.1 Chloroflexota bacterium | reverse complement strand
GTCATGCGGTTCTTCGAGTAGTCCAGGTAGATGCCAACAGCTTCGAGTGCGAAACGCTCACCTCGCTGAGAATCCTGGGCGAAGAGCGTTCGCAGATGAAGATTCTGAATCTTCTGGTAATGGTCCTCAAGTGCCCTCCAGGTAGGACGCTGTGTCAAAGGCGTAGGATATATTGACATGTTTCACATCTCCTCCAGCTTCTTTCTAACCATGGGTATGTGACCTGAAAGCACTCACCGGTTCCGTGAGGACCGGGTTGTGCCAACCACCTTCGCGTTCCATGATCCGGTCGGCCTCGGGCGGACCCCAGGTATTCGGGGCGTACTCATAGACGGGAGATCTGTTTCCCAGGATCGGGTCTACGACTTCCCAGGCTGCTTCGACAGCATCCTCGCGTACGAAGAGCATGGGATCACCCCGCATAGCATCCCCGAGGAGACGCTCGTAAGGCGGTGTTACGTCATCGATGTGGTGGCTATGTACGATGAGTTCCACTCCTTCACCCCACATGGCCTCTCCTGGAACCTTGGTTCTGGCGCCCAGCGAGATTAACACGTCAGGACTCAGGCGGAAGCGGTAATAGTTGGACTGGGGTGGCTCAACCTCCCCAAACACGGCCAGCGGGGGCGTCTTGAATTCCACCAGGATCTCGGTGGTGGTTTCGGGCAGGCATTTGCCCGTCCTGATGTAGAAAGGCACGTCTGCCCACCGCCAGGTGTCGAGAAAGAGTTTGAGCGCGGCAAACGTCTCTACCCTCGACCTGGGAGCTACGCCGTTTTCCTGGAGGTAGCCGATATATTGCCCCAGCACGACATTTGAGGGATCAAGCGGCCGCATGGCCTTGAAAATTCTCGCCTTCTCATCGCGTGTTGCCTCGCGGTAATTGCTGGCAGGCGGTTCCATCGCCAGCAGAGCGACTAACTGGAGCATGTGGTTCTGCACCACATCGCGGATCGCGCCCGCCTCTTCGTAGAATTTGCCGCGACCGGCTACCCCGAAGTGCTCGGCCATGGTGATCTGCACACTTTCGACGTAGGTGCGGTTCCAGATGGGTTCGAGAAAGGAGTTGGCGAAGCGGAAGTACAGCACGTTCTGGACGGGTTCTTTGCCAAGGTAATGGTCAATGCGGAAGATGGAGGACTCGGGAAAGACCGCGTGCAAGATCTGATTCAGGATCTGGGCTGAAGCAAGGTCGCGTCCAAAGGGCTTCTCTATGATTACGCGAGCACCGTTGGCGCAGCTTGATTTCCCCAAGCCTTCGACGACTGGACCAAACATGCTTGGTGGAATCGCCAGGTAGTACAGCGGGTGCCTGGCTCCGCCGAGTGCGTTGCGCAATTTTGTATACGTAGTCTCGTCAGTGTAATCACCTGAGACATACTGGAGCAGCGAGCTCAATTTTTCGAACGTAGTAGAGTCCTCAAAGCCGTACTGTTCAAGGCTGTCATGGACGTGTGCGCGCAGTTGTTCGATGCTCCATGGTCTGCCTGCGACGCCAATGACTGGTATGTCGAGGTGGCCGTGTTTGATCATCGATTGTAAAGCCGGAAAGATCTGCTTATAGGCCAGGTCGCCGGTGACGCCAAAAAAAACCAGTGCGTCCGAATGTGGAGTTGTATCTGTCATGAAGCGCTTCCTCCCGTTTATTCAGCTTTTTCCAGGTGCCCACCGAACTCAAAGCGCATGGCGGACATCAACCTATCGGCATAATCAGCCTCCCCACGCGAACTGAAGCGCTCAAAGAGCGCCGAGCTGAGGACGGGGACGGGAACGGACTCGTCGATGGCGGCGGTGATGGTCCAGCGCCCTTCTCCCGAATCCGACACGCGACCCTGGAAGTTGGCCAGGTCAGGACTCTTGAGGAGCGCGTCAGCGGTGAGATCCAGGAGCCATGAGCCTATCACACTGCCCCGGCGCCAAAGCTCTGCCACATCGGGGAGGTTGAGTTCATATTGGTAGTACTCCGGATTTCGCAGCGGTGATGTCTCGGCATCGATCTCTTGTTGATGCTTCCCAACGTTTGCATGATGCAGGATATTCAGGCCCTCAGCGTAGGCAGCCATGATGCCGTACTCAATACCATTATGGACCATCTTGACGAAGTGACCAGCGCCGTTGGGTCCACAGCGGAGGTAGCCTTGCTCGGCAGTTCCCCCCATCTGCTCCCGTCCAGGGGTGCGTGGTGCTGCATGGACGCCAGGAGCCAGAGCAGAGAAAATCGGGTCGAGGTGTTGGACAATGTCCTCTTCACCGCCAATCATCAGACAATAGCCACGCTCGAGTCCCCAGACACCTCCACTCGTGCCAACGTCAACATAATGTATACCCTTTGGTTGAAGTTCAGCTGCACGTCGAAGATCATCGTGGTAGTAAGAATTGCCACCGTCAATGACGATATCACCGGGTGCGAGATGTGGGACGATGGTTTCCAACGTCGCATCCACCGAGGCAGCAGGCACCATCAGCCAGATAGCGCGGGGTGTGGAGAGCTTACTTACGAGGTCTTCTAGCGATAAGGCTCCCTGTGTAATCGATCCTTCGTTCAGAAGTTCCTGAACTCTTTCGGCATGTCGCACATAGCCGACGATCGTATGCCCTGAGCGTATCAGCCGCTGCGACATGAATGCGCCCATGCGGCCCAGTCCTACTATTCCAAGTTGCATAATGTGTTCCTTTCTTGACGAAAATACTTTGTAGTACGTTACTGTACGATTATCCTTAGCACACATTACACAGTATATAACTTAACACGTGCAGTAACCACCAATTGCTATATGTCCTAATTATCTTGAATAGTACCTTAGATGGTCAAGTGGATGCGAGGGAATGAATCTGCCTAATACTACAACCGCAGTTGCCAACAAAACACGGATGAAGTAAGATAAGCTCATCTTTCTCAATGAGGGTGAGCTAAGGAGAAAAAAGGATTGCGTGAGTATCACTGGGCGAGGACTCGGATCGTGGAAGGCCGGGACCGGCTTTCCGGTCCCGAGGTCTGGCTGCTGGCTCGCCGCTCTATCAGCGATTCCAACTTTCCTGGAGGAGATAGATACGTATGCGCTCCGACTTACAGGCGAGCCCAATATTCGGCAGCTTCGTCTGCATTCTGTTCCAGATCAGGTGAAGCAGCAACAATGCTCTCGTCATCTGGCTGATAATCACCCACTTGATCAGTCATAGGACTTGCATCATTGATTCCTGTAAAGCTTGCTGCGAACCCCCCTCTACCACCTCCATTGCTGGTTACTGTGGCCGTTGCAGCAATCGACGCACTTGCGCCTGGAGGTAAGATTCCCCGGGCCATCATCTCGTAATACTCCGTCAGACGAAAGGCAATTAACTTGCCTGGTTGATCAATCATATGGTACTTCAATGCGTCTTGCCAGAGTGCATCCAGTGCAAAAGAGTTCTTAAGCAAACCAACGTTAAAATTCAGGTACTTCTCTAAATCTTGTGACATACGTCCTTCTCTCTATAGCTATACTTTGACTTTGGTGCCATTCGCCTGAACTTTCTGAATAAGAAGACGACCAGCCAGACTACAATAGCCCAGTGCATTGGCATGGATGGGATCGTCTGGACGGGAGAGATGAGGGATGCGCTGCTTCAAAAGGTTGTGGAAATAATAGACACCACCACCAATGTGTAGAACCGGTTTGAAGCTCGCCGCCACAGCATCGCGATCACTCTGCCGCCAAGCTGAAGCGATGAATGAGACAAGTTCACTCCCCACCTGTGTCACAGCTTCCGTTACCAACCGCTCTAATTCTGGCGTGCTGACCGGTTTCCCGTACACAGCAATATCAGGATAGCTGAGGCGGCCATGTGAGGCATAGGCGTACATGATTTCACGGGCCTCGAGCAAAGAAAGCGAGCGATCATACTTGCTCTCAAAGGTATCCATGAACATTTGTGTGGCCGACTCCACCCCTAACGGCTTGCCTTTACAGTAGTCGGTGACAGGGACCTGGCCACGAGCCACGTACAGACCTGTCGTTCGACCTCCAATGTCAATCACAGCACTTTCTGTCGTCTTGCTCACTGATTTATCACCGTAGACGATGAGCGCCCCCGCTCCTTCCATCACCACTGTTGTGACTTCGACTGTAACATGCCGGTAGGTTTTTCCATTATCTGTTGTAAAGACGTGTGTTCCATCCAATGCCGCTTTGATGTTGTTGCGCAGAGCTATGTTTTTGATATAGGTTTCAGCAGGCAGTCCTGTGACAACATAGAGTCCAAATTCAGTATCAGGGATCAATGATGCAGCCACTGTCAGCAGACCACGCAGACTGTGTTTGCTCGCATAGCGTTGAATATCGCCACGTCCATGGTATACATCAGCCGCCTGCTGTAACGCCAGCTCACCAACGGCATAAGCCATATCTTCTCCTTGAAACTGGATGACATGCGTATTGGAGTGATCCACCTTGACACCGAGATTGCGCATAGCGCTGATGTCAGCCTTGGCAAACGCAGTAGGAATGCTGCAAGAGCAACTTTTCCCATCACTAAGGACTGTGACCCCCCCGATCTGAGCATTGCCAAAATCATGCCCATAAGGATACCATTTCATAAGTGAATTCCTTCCCCGATTCAATGATTTGGATAAAAATAGCTTGCATACATTGCAACGAACTAGAACTTTATTTGTATCTCAAGCTCCTTTGGTCAGTACTTTGGTGGGTTCATTTCCTGTCCGTATTCTCTCCTCAATTGTTTGGCAGAATATTATCAACTAAAGACCATACGTCGCCTGGTTCCCAGGTTGCGCGATACCAGACGGCGATCTGTAGATGGCTATTCCCAAATTGCGGCACCTGCTTTAGGATTTTCTCAAAGTTCGAGATGATGTAGTAGAGGTTCTTCGCAGTATGATACCAGAGGGAATGTTTTACCCCGGACGAATCTGTATAGACAAGGTGAGCACTGGTGGGATCATTCAGATCGCTTGCCCCGGCATCAATTTCTGAAGGCGGTATTTGCGAGACGAGCGCCTGTCCATCCGCGTAATTAACGCCGGTATCAAAGACCCATTTCCCTCCCTCCATACGCCAGGTAGCGCCATAAAGCGGTAACTCCCAGATAACGTGTGGCAGCATTTGGGGCATCGTTTTCAAAGCATATGCCAGGAGTTGTTGGAGCCAGGGGATACTGACGGTTGGTCCTGGTGAGAAGTAGGACTGATCGACCGCCATGATGACGATAAAATCGGCGGCATGAGCGAGCATCGACCAGTTCTCGAAGCCATTGAGATTATAATATTCGTCATGGTCGCTCAGCTTATGGATGAGTGCGATGCCATACAATTTATGCAATGGCTTCAGTGCAGACCATACACGCTGGTTAAATGTAGTGAAGAGTTGTTGGATGGAGGGATAGTTAGCATCGCCAGCTTCCATATCCATAATAACCCCGTCGTAGTTGAGGCGTTTAACCTCGCTCACAATTGGGTCAATAAAGCTCTGATCTGTCGTAGCCCTGGCAATGTAGTCTGATTGCTGTTGTGAGGTCCACGACCCTGATGAGCCATCGGTCTCCATAGTGACGGTCAGATACGCCATACCACCCTTGCTATGTACGAGTTGCACAACATTGTCCATGCTCAGGCTGCCCTGCATGCAGTTGTTGCTCTCTCCGTTGATCAGGTGGCCGTTTGTGGGATCAACCCAGCCAGTGCCGACCAGGGCGGCATCGGGATTGGTGTCGGCTGTTCGCAGGTACGCTTGCATACCACGCTGGCAGTCGCGTCCAACAATCCAACCCAGAGAGGCAACTTTTCCATGCATGAGGCGTGGGGGATCAGGAGCAGAATTTTGCTGGGATTGCATTGGGCCCATGTCCATGAATACAAGGGTTGGACTCTGAGGGGCATTGACATGTACCAGGCCAATGATGAGTAACGAGAGTATGGTGATTGCTATCAGGAGAAGGATTCTATATGTGTCGAAAAGTCTTTGAAGCTTGCCTGCCTGCCTTGGCTCCTTACGTTCTAACAACAATCGAGGGCTAGTATCCCTGCTCGCATAGGGGCGGGATTGGTAGGGAGAGGAGTAGGGACGTTTGCGTCGCCCCCCAGGTGGAGTTTCCACTTAACCTCCGATTTTTGGTAGAATCCTTATCTTCAGGAAACCTGGTCGAATTTCTTATCCGATACATCTTAACATAACTTTGTACAACATGAAATATTATGACCCAAAAGGGTGAGGAATGGAACAGTGGAAATCCTTTGCTTCGCTCAGGATGGCCACGTAATTGAACGTAAGTTCCAATTTCAGCTTATATTATAGCATGAATGATATAGAACAAAAG
>JBKPAZ010000109.1:0-6358 GCA_046726655.1 Chloroflexota bacterium | reverse complement strand
GAACGCGTCGCCCTGCGCGACCGTTTGCTCGCACGACTCCACCAACGTCTCGATGAGCAGTCGTACCGAGCGCACGCGATGGCAGAGCTCGGTGGTCCCGAGGTACTCCTGCACGGCGATCTGTGGACAACCAACATGCTGGTATGCGCAACCGAGGATAGGCCGCGCGTTCGGCTCATCGACTGGGACCACGCCGGTGTGGGGCCGATCAGTTATGATCTCTCCACCTTGCTGTATCGGTTCCCACCAGCCGACCGGCACTGGATCTTGGACGTCTATCACGGCTCGCTGGGGCGTCTGGGCTGGCGCTTGCCATCCGTAGCGGATTTAAACCTGCTCTTTGCGACGGCCGAGTGGGCGCGCTGGGCCAATCGCGTGATCTGGCCTGCTCTTGCAGCGGTGGAGGGTCATCACGCCGAGTGGGCGTTTGACGAGTTAGCCGTCGTTGAGCAGTGGTGTGAGCTGATGACGCCAGTCCTGCCCCATGAGGAGACGGCTGAAAAGCCTGCCAACGCTACTAACCAATAGGGTGAGTTCATCAAGAGAACTCCGCAATATGCCTCTGAAAGGATACTTGTAGATGGTCGTTATCAATGGTGTCCGCCCACGTGTGCAGGGCAAATTCATCTCTGTTGGCAATGAGAAGGTGTATGTTCGCGGCGTCACCTATGGGACCTTCTGCCCAAATGAGGATGGCAATGAATATCATAATCCGGAAGTTGTCGAGCGAGACTTCACCCAGATGGCCGCAAACGGCCTGAACACAGTCCGCACGTACACCGTGCCGCCGCGCTGGCTCCTGGACGCTGCGCAGCGGCACGGCCTCCGCGTCATGGTGGGTCTGCCGTGGGAACAGCATGTCGCCTTCCTTGATAACAAGAAATATGCCCAATCGATAGAGGAGCGGGTAGGCAACGGGGTGTGTGCCTGCGCCGGTCACCCAGCTGTCCTTTGCTACACGATCGGCAACGAAATCCCGGCTTCCATTGTGCGCTGGTACGGCCATCACCGTGTGGAACGTTACCTCGAGCGCCTCTACTGGACTGCAAAAGCTGCGGATCCCGAGGGCCTCGTCACCTACGTGAACTATCCCACCACCGAGTATCTGCAGCTCCCCTTCGTCGATCTCCTGTGTTTCAACGTCTATCTTGAGTCACAGAAGCGCCTCGAGGCCTACCTTGCGCACCTCCATACCATCGCGGGGAATCGACCGCTGATCCTGGCCGAGATCGGACTAGACAGCCGCAGGCACGGCGCGGACGCCCAGGCGTGTGCGCTCGACTGGCAGATTCGCACGGCATTCGCCGCCGGTTGCGCTGGCGCTTTTGTGTTTGCCTGGACGGATGAGTGGTATCGGGGGGGGTATGCCATTGAAGACTGGGATTTTGGCCTCACGGATCGCGATCGGCGGCCAAAGCTCGCGTTGGCTGCCGTACGCAACGCATTTGCGGAAGTACCGTTCCCGCCAGACCTGTCCTCTCCCCCTATCTCGGTGATCGTTTGCAGTTACAATGGGCAGCACACCATCCGCGACTGTTTGGAAGGCCTGCGGAACCTAGAGTATCCGAACTTCGAAGTGATCGTCGTCAACGATGGCTCGACCGATGCCACAGCGGCCATTGCAGGTGAAAGTGGCTTTCGAGTGATCAGCACCGAGAATCGTGGTCTGAGTAATGCTCGCAATGTAGGCATGGAAGCAGCCACGGGCGAGATCGTTGCCTATCTCGACGACGATGCCCGCCCTGATCCCCACTGGCTGAGCTATCTCGCGGGCACTTTCCTGAGCACGGAGCACGCTGGGGTGGGTGGTCCGAACATTGCGCCCTCCGGTGATGGACCAATCGCCGCTTGTGTCACCAACGCTCCGGGTGGACCCGTCCACGTCCTCCTATCCGATCAAGAAGCGGAACACATTCCAGGCTGTAACATGGCCTTGCGTAAAAACTGTCTCAAGGCGATTGGTGGCTTCGATCCGCAGTTCCGCATTGCTGGTGATGATGTCGATGTTTGCTGGAGGCTACAGCAGCGGGGCTGGACGTTAGGTTTCAGCCCCGCTGCCATGGTCTGGCACCATCGCCGCAACTCCGTGCGTGCCTACTGGAGGCAGCAAAAGAACTACGCGAAGGCCGAGGCCTTGCTGGAAAAGAAGTGGCCTGA
Source organism: Chloroflexota bacterium (assembly GCA_046726655.1). GTDB lineage: Bacteria > Chloroflexota > Ktedonobacteria > Ktedonobacterales > Ktedonobacteraceae > DATMNR01. The sequence continues at coordinate 4,201 of JBKPAZ010000109.1, read as the reverse complement.
GAAGTACAACGCCGTCGGCCACCTTAGCTGGACTGGGCGGCTCTATGGTCCGGGATTTGTCCAGATGCTTGGTCAGCATCCAAGACGAATCTATCATGGTACGTGGGGCAGTGCACTCTTCCAATCCGTCTACCAGCCTGCACCAGGCACACTAGCGACACTGACCCTGATGCCTGAATGGTACTTGCTTATCATGGCTCTCGCTGTGCTCTCTCTGCTCGGTATCCTCTGGACGCCGCTACTCCTCAGTCTGCTCCTGCTGGCCCTGGCAGTCTGCGTACTCTTGATCCAGGTTGGTCTGAGCGCGGCCCGGGCTTCCTTCACACCCGCGTCCCGATCGCGCATCGCACGGCTGAATTTGCGTGGCCTAACGGCATTGCTGCACCTGCTTCAGCCGCTGGCACGCCTGTATGGTCGCCTGCGTTACGGCTTAGTCCCTTGGCGGTTACATGGTCCATCTGGCCTCTGCTTACCCCGGACGCGGATGTCTACTCTCTGGAGCGAGTGTTGGCGGGCTTCCACTGAATGGCTCCAAGCCATCGAAGCAGCCCTCTGCGCAGTCGGTACCTGTGTCCGTCGGGGAGGTGACTACGACCGCTGGGATCTAGAGGTGCGTGGTGGAATACTAGGAACCGCCCGTACGCGCATGGCTCTCGAAGAGCACGGCGCAGGCAAGCAGCTCGTCCGGTTCCGCTCGTGGCCAAGGTGTTCCACTACGGGGCTCGCGCTAATCCTCCTGTTCGCTGCCCTTTCCACTGGAGCAGCACTGGACGACGCCTGGATAGCATCCCTCATGCTCGGTGTAGTTGCCCTCCTGCTCGCTCTACGCACACTCTTGGAGTGTGCCAGGGCCATGGTGGCCATCCTGCATATCCTGGAACACCCAAAGAAAGGAGTATGATGGTCACTGCCAACTTCACTGATTACACCCTGTGCCGTCAGCTGCTGCGCCAAGGGCGGCCCTACTGGCCCCATCTCGGCGTCCTCTTCCTGCTCAGCCTGCTGGCGAGTCCCCTCGCGCTGCTGACTCCACTTCCACTAAAGATTGCCGTTGATAGTGTCATCGGCTCCCGTCAGCTCCCCAGCTTCCTCACAGCGTTGTTACCACCGACTATCACCCATTCCCGCCTTGCCTTACTTGCCGTTACTGCTGGTCTATTCGTGGCGATCGGGCTGCTGAGCAAACTCCAAGAGCTTGCCAATTCGCTACTCAGCACATACACAGGTGAAAAGCTGGTTCTGAGCTTCCGAGCTCGACTTTTTGGTCACGTGCAGCACCTTTCGCTCTTGTATCATGACTTGAAAGGGACGTCCGACTCCACCTACCGTATCCAATATGATGCCTCGTGCATCCAGTACATCGCAGTCGATGGCATCATCCCGTTCGTCACCGCGGCCGTTACGCTTGTCAGCATGATCTATGTCATTACCCAGATCGACTGGCAATTGGCCTTGGTGGCCCTAGCAATTTCACCCGTCCTGTTCTTGGTCACACGGGCCTATCGCCACCGCCTGCGTCGTCATTGGGGCGACGCGAAGAAGCTCGAAAGCTCCGCCCTGTCAGTAGTGCAGGAGGTCCTAGCAACCATTCGCGTGGTGAAAGCGTTTGGAAAGGAGGACCAGGAACAGGAACGGTTCCTCCGTCAGTCCGTCCAGGGCCTACAGTCGCGCATTCGCCTTACCTTCGTCGCAGGCAGTTTTGGCCTGCTTGTCGGTCTGATCATTGCCTTGGGGACAGCTGCCGTCCTCTTCATCGGCATACTCCACATTCAGTCAGGCAGACTTACCCTTGGTGAATTGCTCTTGGTGATGAGCTACCTATCGCAGCTCTATGCACCTTTGCAAACCATCAGCAAGAAGGCCCTGGACCTCCAGGCTTCGCTGGCTAGCGCCGAGCGCGCCTTCGCGCTCCTCGACGAAGCCGCGGATGCTGCCGATCGACCGACCGCTCGACCGCTCTCGCGTGCCCTGGGTGCTGTGACCTTCCGCAATGTCTGCTTCGCTTACAACAAAGACCAACCCGTCCTGCATGACATCTCATTCGAAATCAGCCCTGGAACCCATCTCGGCATCGTAGGCACGACGGGTGCGGGTAAGACGACTCTTGTCAGTCTACTCGTTCGTTTCTACGACCCCACCACTGGCCAGATCCTGCTTGATGGTGTCGATCTGCGTGACTACAAACTGGCTGACCTGCGAGACCAGTTTGCGATCGTCCTCCAAGAGCCTGTACTCTTCTCAAGCAGTATCGCTGAGAACATTGCTTATGCCCGCCCAGGTGCCAGCTACCACGATATCGTGGCTGCAGCGAAGGCGGCTAACGCCCACGAGTTCATCGTTAGCCTGCCCCAGGGCTATGAAACGCAAGTGGGGGAGCGCGGGATACGCCTCTCAGGGGGAGAGCGCCAGCGCATCTCACTCGCCCGTGCCTTCTTGAAGGATGCCCCTCTCCTCATCCTCGACGAGCCCACCAGTTCCGTCGATACCAAGACCGAGACCGCCGTCATGGAAGCGATGGAGCGCCTCATCCCTGGCCGCACCACCTTCATGATTGCCCACCGCCCGGGCACCCTGGCGAACTGCGATGCCTTGCTGCAGGTCGAGCAAGGTCGCCTCATCGCCAATCGAGAGACTGGGCTAGCTTCCGATGCATCACGAGAGAGCATGCAGGAGAGACGCTCGCCAGTTGCTACGCCCTCCGTAGCAGTGGAGCCAGTTGGCGCCGATGAACACTCCGAGGAGCCGACCGTACAGCTAGCTCCTCGGAGTGCCACTGTCCTCATTGAAGCCCCACGTCTGTTGCCCTGTAGACATGAGTGTCGTCCCAATGCCCACTTTTGCAGTGTGTGTGGCGCACCCGTTCCGTCATAATCTCTTGGGTATTGTCAACTTATTGGCCCAATTCCAACCATGACTTTGTTGCCGAACTCGGAAAGCAGCTCATCCTCGTGCGCTCGCCTTCTCTAAAGCTGTAAATTTTGGAATTATATGGCTCATGGCCGCTTTGGATCCTCCCTTGAAAAAGAGATTCTTTGAGAGGAGTTGTACAGAGTGTACAAACGTCTGTGCCGACCGGCACGCAACACCGCTCGGTTAGCTATTCGCTGACTGAATTTCCTGGTTCAAGCTACATGGCTTGAGAGGTTGGCGTTAACGTCACCTCGTAACCGAGCTTCTCTAAGCGGCGCACAAGCCGCTTCTGGACCGCTTGCCGGTCCCATTCATCGAAGTAATTGCCTCCCAGTTCCTCAGAGTCTTTGTCTTCGGATAAGAGATGGTAGATAATCACCAATAGGGTATGGCCGAGCGCAATCGTGGCCTTCTTCCCACCTCGGCGGATGGCCAGGCGCTGATACTGAGCCGAGAGATAGGAGTCTTTACAGTGGATCGCCGCATGAGCCGCCTCCACCAGGGCCGAGCGGAGCCACGGACTCCCTTTGCGCGTCCGGCCGCTCAAGCGCTTGCCAGCGCTCTCGTTGTTGCCCGGACAGTCGGGTAGCCAGCCGACGAGGTGGTTTTGTAACTCCTTTTTCGTCTGGCCCCCGCCGAACGGAGCGTGCGACTTTCACCGCACTCCGCTCTCCAGTGATGCTCTTCGCGACCGTGGTTTTCCATCCCCTCGATGGATGTTGTCATGACAGGTAGCGCAAACCACCAGCGTTTTGCGCCTTCTTTGAGCCATTTCCTGGACCCATCGAGGCTTCTCTTTCCGTCCTTTCTCTTTGAGGTCTGCGAGCTTGCGCATATGATGCACTTCTCTGTTCGTCTTTGATCCACAGAGTTCGCATATATCCGCAAGAAGTCGTTTGACGAGTTCGTTGGGTTCATGACCTCGCTTTTGAGAGAAGGCTGGATCGAGATCGGCGAGCATTGCCCTTTCTTGTCTTCTCAGCGGGATGCCTCCGAACTGAGCTACCAGTGGCTTCTTTCCGTTTTCTCGCTCAATAACGACCTGGAGGCAGGATACTGGTCCGTAAACCGTTTCCGTTGTTGCTCGGTATTTCTCAGACATAGCTTGCAGGCTTGCCCGATGTTTTCTTGCCAGCGTCCTCAACAGTGAGGTTTGCATGACCCAATGCAGCTTATGGAGCCAACAGACATTGATTGCCAGCAGATAGTATTGAACGAGGCCACGGTATTCGGCTTGGTAGCGGTTGATGATGGTGAAATCATCATCTTGGATCAGTTCGTTGCGATGTGC
>JBKPAZ010000108.1:0-7139 GCA_046726655.1 Chloroflexota bacterium | reverse complement strand
GGCTGGGTCAGGTAGGTGATGTTCACCTGGCAGGCCGTGGTGGTGGGATTGCCCAGCGTGAGGAACTCTTTGAAGCCGGCGCCGGCACGCCCCTCGGCAAAGTACCACTGCTTACTCACCGGGCCTGTCACTGGAGGAGGTGTTGGCGATGGATCAGGCGTTGGCGATGGAGCGGGTCCTAACCCGTAGGCGGAGAAATTCCCATTTTTGTTTGCTGTGTACACGACGCCATTGGCAATAGTTGGTCCAGCGTAATACTTTGAACCATTCGATTTATCCCAGGTTTTGAAGAGGGAGTGCCCATCGGATGTAGCCATCAACCAGAGGGCGTTACCCTCGCCTACCGCCACTACTCCTGGAACGGCAGTGACAGCGCCAATGACAGGCCCATCTGTCATACACTGTGCCCAGAGGACGGCTCCAGTAGCCGGATTGAGCGCCCTTAGGCCACCCTGGCAGTTCTGACCGTTGATAGTCGTCCTGCCTCCCCCTACATAGAGGTTGGTGCCGTCCCAGACGCTTGCCTCATAGCCATGATATACCTGGGTATAGACTCGTCCTTGCGGGTGTCAATATTGAAACGCCTAATCCACTGGTGAATATGGCAGGAGCACGTATACAAACTGGTGCGTTTGCTCCATTTGGCACACAGTCAGAACCCGGAAAACGCATCGCGGCAAAATTACCATGTACGGCGGCGATAATGCGCTGCAATCTTGATGGAAGCGAGCTTGAGTTAGTTGCATGGGGACTCCGTAATGCGTATGGGCTTGGATTCTTAGCCGATGGTCGATTACTCGCAGTTGACCAGGGAGCCGACGACCGTGGGAGTCGTCCTGTTGGCAATGTGCCAGATTTACTGTTTGAGGTGCGCGAGGGCGCATGGTATGGGTGGCCCGATTATATTAGTGATGATCCTATAACCGATCCGCAGTACCTTCCAACGCGAGGGCCTGCACCAGAATTTGTGCTGGCGAACCATGATGAGCTGCCACCGCCCGAACGAGCGTTATTGCGTTTCCCAGCGCACGCGGCCGCTGTTAAATTTGATGTAGCACCGCCAACTCTTCGCGACTGGGCAGGGCAGATATTTATCGCGCTTTTCGGCGACGAAGCTCCGATGACTGCGCCCACTGGTCCACAAGTGGGTCGTTCAGTTGCGCGCATCGATCCGAGGGATTGGAGCCTGCATACAGTAATAGAAGAACCACTCGCGCGACCAATTGATGTGCGATTCCATCCTAAAGATAGGGGACTCTACATGCTCGACTTCGGGAGATTCGAAATGCATGCTGAGCGAGGTGTCATTGCTGAAGCGCAAAGCGGTAGGCTCTGGCGTTACCAGTTGGGTTAACTTTATTCTAGAAAATCCCTTCTTTTTTCGTAGACTTGAACGTCACCTCGTGATACAATGCGTTGGATCAGGCTTGGAACGACATAGCCTTTCTATACTCCTAAATTTACGAGGAGAACACCGTATGCCACGAGGACGTAAAGGACCTCCACAAGATAACATCGATAGTATTCTGCTGGCAATGAGTCGCCGCACTGATATCGATTCTGATACGCTTTCACATTATTTTGACCGCCTGGATGAAGAATGGACGGATGGAGCACGAGATAAGGTGCTGCACCTACTGCGCACAAATGACGTTACAGCGCATTCGGCTGCCGTATTGATTCTCTCTGAACTGGCTACTGACTTTGATTTGGAAGAACTGGAAGATTTTGTAGCTGATCCAACTGTAGGCGACCTGGCAAAACTATCATTGGCTCCCGTGTTAAAAGAACTGGATTCAGAAATGGCGGATGAGGGTATCATCGATTATCTGAACGATCCCGAGGCCGCCATGCTACAGATGCAGATGCGCCTGCTTGATCTGATGGGCCAGAGCGAACTGGGCGTGGAATCGGTACTGGAAGATGTGCTCGCTATGCCAATGGAACGCCGGCTCAGCTTTATTAACTGGTTAGGAGGTAGCCAGGATCCACGAGCTACCAGGTTGCTCCTTCCTTTGCTGGAGAATCAATCCAGCAAAATCGTGGATGCGACGATAGATGCGCTCGAACAATTAGGGGCAGTTGCGGCGCATCAAACGATACCAGCGTTGAATTACCTGCTCACAAACAGTTCCAATCGCCAATTGAAACAGCATGCAAGAGCAGCTTTAGGGCGTCTGACCATGTTTTCGGTTCCTGGTATAGAAGAAGCCGCAATGGAACAGACCCCTCAAAAACAAGAGCTACTTCACGAAGCGCGTGTAAGTTTTATTGATGGTTCGGGCACTCAGATGGTTATGCTTTCCTGGCGGCGTAGTGATGGCTTGCTTAAGGGTGTTAATGTGCTCTACCAGGATACCTGGGGTATCAAGGACTGCTATGGAACCGACGAAATGGAAGTAAAGAGTTGGGACGAACTGGTGGAAAGTATGGAGGAGCAAGGTTTTGGCAGCTATCGAGTCTCGCTCGACTACGGTCGCGCTTTGATTGCAGATGCTCGTGCAATGAATAAACGCACCAGGCATAAATTACCAGTCGCCTATGCTATTTGGAGGCCTTTGATCGAGGGCAATGAATCCACGGAAAAGCATGCCCCTATCGCTATGATCATGTTAGAGCCACTTGCTTTTACTCCCGACCTTGCACAAGTAGCGCAGCGTGGTGATGAGTTACTTGAATTGCAAGAATTTGAATCCTGGACATTCGAACCCTTTGAAAGTATCAGGCCATACGTCAACTCTTACATCGAGGCTGCTGGTTCTGTTAATTCCTCACGGGGGCGTAAGCGAAAAGGAGGACGAAAGGCAAGCCAGGAAACAATTGTGAGTGATGTGCTTGAGAGGGTCGTAGATGATAAGTGGCGTCTACTCTACGAATCTCGTCTACGCCGCCAGGGGGCACTCTTCCAATATGTAGGACGTAAAGATGATGCTACGTTAGTGAGTGCTGTTACTGCTGCTCTCCATCCTGATTCCGGTCTGGCGCCACAGGAACAGCCTTTTCTACGGGCTTTCATGCATCGTTCACTCAACAATGGCCTGCTCCGTATGATGGCCGAAGCAATGGAAGGTGGTTCGTTTGGCTCCTTCCCACTCGATCTTTTCCCGGAGAAAGACGATTTTCACTTTTGAAGCTTTCAGGAAAGTACTGGTTCGTTCTACCGATGGGTGCCGCGTTTCCTGAGAAGCCCTTGCGTTTACGCATGGGGAGTTGTCACCAAAGCGGATTCATGACCAGTCCGGTAATTAGCTTTGGATAAAAGTAAGTAGACTTTTGCGGCATCCGATCATCTGCATCAGCCACGTCACAGATCTGCCTGACCCGCGTGGCGTTGAAGAAGAGGGCGGCCTGCGCCTCACCCTTTCGTACTGCATTTAATGCCTGTTGCGCATCGCGGGTATATTGAAGGTGCGTTCCCGCAGTCATATCTTCTGCTTTTAGCCCGAGCAGGTCCCCGAGCACGAGTGTATGTGCTACAGCGACATCCAACTCGTTCCAGGCACCTGAATGACTGCTCTCACCCATTCGTGCCTTGCCTACGTCATTCAAACTGAGTAGCCAGGTTTGCTCAGCTCTACTGATAAGGAATGAAGGTTGGGATGCTCCCACCTGTGCCAGCCGCTCTAAAAGGGCCTCTTGAGAATCCCCCGCTGTTTCTAGCTCATCTATCGTGAAATACCGAGCGAGCTGCTGGCTTGTTAGCGCGTTGAGTGCATCTTGACTCAGTCCAAAGAGGAGGCGATGCGTAGGTAATACCAGCAGTCCTGGATCATCCACATCGATGAGTGCCATCAACACGAAATTGGCAGCGTCATCAGCATCTAGCTTGCGATGCAAAGCTCGCACTTCTTCACGGTAGTTCAGTGCCGTTTCGTAGCGATGATGTCCATCCGCTATATAAAGTTGACGTTCAACGAAGAAGTTTTGGATAAGCGCAATTTGCTGCTCGCCGGTGATAGGATGCAGGCGATGTTCTTCATTCGCTTCGTCGGTGATTTGCACCTCGGCGTTGGCTGCGTAGGAAGTGAGCAGTCTGCGTATCCGGCTTTGTGGATCGTTATACAGGCTCATGATAGGGCTGAGGTTTGTAACACATGCCCGTAACAGCTTCAAGCGATCATCTTTGGGTTTTGCCATTGTATGCTCATGTGGGAGTACAACTCGCGCGCTCCATGGCTCCAAACGTACGCGAGCCAGCAAACTGGTGCGTGTATAAGTCTGGGCATTGTGTGTAAATATCTGCTGATACAGGTAGTAGCGGGGAGTAGTATCCTGTTGCAAGATTGAATGTATGCGCCATTCGGCAAATGTTGACGCGGCTCGCGTATAGCGATTATACAGTGATGTATCACCTGATTCATCCATTGCAAGTTCGAGACGAATAATGTTGTAAGGATTGCGGGCATAATATCTTGCCTGCGCTTCCTCTGAGATCACATCATAGGGTGGGGTTATAACCTGTGCCAGATTGCTTACAACTTCGCTATTGTAGCGTATTCCACGTAATGGTTGAACGTCGGCCATGGTCTGTCATTCCTTACACTTTTAATACCGTTGATATTGTTTAGTACACATTCTACCACGCATGAGAGGCCTTATGTAGCCTAGTTCCTTGTATGACTGGAACCATCAAAGAACTGAGTTCATAGATGGCTTTTGGATGCCTGCTCCCGCCCTGTCTCCACAATAGAATTTTTGTACTTATTATCAAGTCTACGCACGAACTTTGTCAACTATCAAGATAATACTCAATAATTTTATTATCGACAAAGAACAACGTCTACAAGAATCAGTTCTATAACGACATCAATGTGCGGAATTATCCAGATGCCTACAATTTGTGGGGAAGAGCCTTTCAGAATTCTACAACGTATTGTTCTTTCATCCAAGGCTATGCCCATACCCAGCATGATGATGTAACATTTAACGGTATCACGCCTTCTGCTAATGGGGCGGTTCTTATCGAGACTACGATTAGCGCAATTGAGGATGGTAGGGCTACTCCGCGATTGTACCGGGATACCAATATCGTTGGTGAGAATGAATATAATTTGTGGAAGATCTTGAGCGGGAAACAGACGTTGGTGTAACCTGAGTATTGATGTATGGTTTGACTTGATTTATGGTTCTTCCGCATCGGATATCCTCTGGAAACTAGAAAATTTGTTCTAGAAATCTCTTGACATTTTTACTGTTCCGTGGTAACATGTGTCTTGTTAGAACAAAGGTTCAAAACTAAATATGCTCTCTCAGTCCTCTATCTTTCCCCAAATCCACCTCTTTTCGGCGGTCGGGTGTAATCCTCTCTCCCCCTCCCGACCGCTGTGGTGGGAGACTGTGCCTGGCCCTTTTAGATTGTTTTTTGTCCAGGACTATTTAAAAGCTAGTGCGCCTGCGGGTCGGAGAGGCGTTAGAACTGCTTTAAAAACCTGGTACTTTGTCCAGGGTCTAACTAGCCGAATGGGGGATGCCGTTTGGCGGTTCATCGCTTATAGTACCTTACAGTTACCTGGCTCTTCAGTCACTCATAACGTAGTGGACAGTAAGCCAGTTGATGATGTACGCTCATTGATGGACAACTGGCGCAGCACAGCAATCAAAGGATTGTACAGTTACATACCAGTCTCGACAGGTGAGGATACCAGCATATCTGAGGGATAGGAGGGAGAGAAGGCTAATACTTAATCTCGCAAAACGACACAAGATTTTTTGAGAAGTGATACACTTATCATAGTCCCTACTTAACCCAGGAGGTTTAGATGAGCACGCATAGTTGTGTTATTGCTCCCCACTTGAAAGGCTCGATTACCAGCATTGAAGATGGCAAATACGGCAGAATGTTTCTTAACCTTCCAGGACTTGAGGTCGACGAGGCTTTCTTGTTGGCCTTAGGAAGGTCCGGGTCGGTGATGGATGCCGCATCAAGACCGGATGAGCAGGACAGCCGTGATGACAACCCTCGTATTCCTGCTGCATTTGCGTTCTTTGGCCAGTTCATCGCGCACGACATTACGGCTGATCGTAGCATGCTCCAGCATCATGCCCGTCTCAATGAACTGCGCAACTTCCGCACACCTCGACTCGATCTCGAATGTCTCTATGCAGCCGGGCCTACGGGTGATCCTCACCTGTATGACCTGGATGATCCGGATAAATTTCTTTTGGGTGTGAATGATATAGGCAAGCAGGATGATCTATCCAGGAACCGCCAGGGACGAGCGCTGGTTGGTGATCCTCGCAACGATGTACACCTCATCATCTCGCAGCTGCACCTGGCTTTCCTTAAGTTTCACAACCAGGTTGTTGACTACCTCAGAGATCAAGGCGTTCCCAGTTCAGATGTTTTCAGCGAGGCACAGCGTCTCGTGAGGTGGCATTACCAGTGGATTGTTGTGCATGAGTTCTTGCCGCTCACTGCTGGTGAGGCACTGGTGGATGATCTCCTGAACAATGGTCCACAGTTCTATGAGTACGAGGAGCGCCCGTTCATCCCGGTGGAGTTTGCGGACGCAGCATACCGGTTCGGCCATAGTCAAGTCAGGTCAGTCTACATCTTGAACGGCAGTGGCGCAAAAGGCCAGATCTTTCCAGACTTCGCCGGTACATGTCCAGTTCTCCACGACCGGGTAGTCGATTGGGCATACTTCTTCAACGTGGATGAGCAACGTCCGCCACAAGCTAGTAAGCGCATCGATACCTTGATTGCTTACTCGCTGATTGATCTGCCAAGGTCGGTGGTGGGGGACACAGAAATTCCCGAACAACACTCGCTTGCCTACCGCGATCTCATGAGGGGGCAGGCCCTCGACCTTCCCTCGGGAGAGGCCGTCTCCAGGGCAATGGATATCGAACCTCTTTCCGAGGACGAGCTAGGTCTGAGCAAACTGGGCTGGCATGGTGAGACGCCGCTCTGGTATTACATTCTCAAAGAGGCCGAGGTCAGAGCCGGCGGCGAGCGGCTGGGCGATGTGGGTGGTCGTATTGTTGCCGAGGTTCTGCTTGGCCTTATCGATGGTGATTCCACCTCCTACCGCTGGGCAGAAACCGAGTGGAGGCCCACTCTGCCGGGCGCGCAAGAGGGGCAATTCACAGTGGCTGATCTCCTGAGGTTTGCCCGTGTCGTATAATGACAAAAGGGT
>JBKPAZ010000107.1:0-37509 GCA_046726655.1 Chloroflexota bacterium | reverse complement strand
ACCTCGCTGTAACCCATCAACTTATCAAGCATAGACAGATACATGTGCTGGAACCGTTGCCGCTCATACAGGCACCAGTTTTGATAACAGTCCTCAAGCAGATCCGCACGATATAGTTCGACTGCACTTCGCAGGGCTTGAGCGCGGTGGTAGTCAAGTTTTTCGCCTGGAATGCCCATAACAGGCGTGTAGGCTTGCTCAAACATCTCTATATCGAGCCACATGTCGGCTTTCGCGTTGATCTGAATCCAATCAGGATCGACCAGTAATATGCAGTTGGCCGAAAGGCTTGTTTGACACTCTAGCGTGTACTGCAACTGCCAGAGAGCTTTTCGCAGGTAACTTTTAGATTGAGCAGTGGTGTTCTCGCACCACAGCAGATTGGCAAGCACTTCACGTGGGTGCTCGCGATTACGGTTGAGCAGGAGATAGCAAAATAATTCCTGCACTTTGCGCGAATCGAAACCTTTCAGCACCTGCCCGTTATAATCTATCCACAGCTTCCCAAACAAGTGGATACGAAGGTTTGCCATTGCCATGATCCCCCCTCATGTTCTTCTCTACATTCCTAACTGGTATTTCGACAACAAGAACAATATGTACCTGAAGGTCAGAGCTGCTGATAACAATAGCGTACTTTGCTCTGACCTTCAGGCATGGAGTCTCAGTACGCCGGTGAATAATTTTACTCCCAATACACTAAAGACCTCTACAATTACTCTTGCAAGATCAGGGAGTTTTTGTTGCCTGCCCTTGGGACGCGGCAGTACTCTTCAAATCGTTCTTGTACGTTTCCGTTTGATTTTGCAGTCTAGTGATCAGCAGGCCCGGCGTTAAGCCGAACACAGCAGCAACAATAAGGCCAGACAAAAGGTTTTTAGGACTGAGTATGTCCAGCAAAGAGGTAAACTGTTGGACCACAATCACCCCTCCAACAGCAGCCAGGCCACTATACATTGGTGTTGCGACTAAGCGTGCCAGAGCGAGTCGATAGTCATCGATGGATTTGGAGGTCTGTGACTCGATATACAACCTGTTAAACAGCCCAACCAGCGCTCCAACCAGGTAGAAAGCCGTTGCTGCGATGATTGCTTGCTGAGGTGCGCCAGAAAGAATAGAAAACTCCAGCAGCACATATAAGGTGAGTCCTGTAAGAATCATCGTGCAAACAAACTGGTTCCGCACACGCACCATCGCTTCCCAGCGGCTATCACGAAACTCGTTGAGCGCGTGCCTGACCTCACGGAGAACAGAACGCGGTTGCATCTCCCCTTCGACAGGAGTCCGGCCAGTAGCAGTCGGTGCAGTAGGAGGTTTACTGATTCCTTCTTGAAGGTTGGAGGGTGGAGACTGGAGATAAGCTTCCGCTAATGGATCCAACGTTGTCACAGCCCTCCTCAACTTTTCGAGCAATGTGTCGCTGGTTGCGATATGGGAATCCTTGATGCGCATTTCATCATAGAGTGCATCGGCAATTACATTTTCACGAGGCAGCACATTGATGAGAGATTCTTCTGCATTATGCATCTCTTTCCACAGATCGATATACCCGCTGGCCGTCACCCACGCCAGGCTCCTTTTGATCAGTTTCTTGAAGATAGTCTGCTTACTATCCAGTACCTCTTTCCTGGCTATGCCGGCTGAGGTAGGTAGTGTTGATAGTTCTGGATTTAATGCACTGAGTTGTGAATCAAGGGTAGATAAGTGGCTTAGGAGTTGACCATAGCTACCCATGTTCATGCGATCAACTGCAGTGAAGCGACGGATGATGATGGCGAGTAACAACCAGGCAATGAGGATGGGGATAGTACCCACGAGCAGCGGTGTGCCAATAATCGGTGCGAGCCAATCCGGCAATATTACTCCCTGTGGCCAGTGTACGATGTAAGCAATTGCACTGATTAAGGCAGCTACAATGGGGACTACAGGCGCGGTCATGATAAGCGCACCGGAATATGTACCTGTTTTGCTAGCATCCTTCTCAATGGTATCCGTACCAGACTGCTGTTGATTCGCCAGGTTGCCATTGCCAACATTAAGTGGAGGTTGGCGCGCAATGCTGTTCGAAACAGCGGCGCCAGTCGCATTATTGGCCGTGGTTAAAGGCGGGCTTTCGGTAACGGAAGTGGGATTGGTGGAACTACTGGGAACTACTGTGGTTTGATCGCCTCCGCTTGATGCGGGAAGTGCATCAACTGAGGTATTGCTTGCTTGAGCGGGTGGTACCCCAACGGAAGCTTCCGTGAAAGAGACACCTGGGTTATTGTCTGATGTTGACATGACTAAGTGGATTCCTCTCTCCCCGATTACTCTGGGGTTATTTTTAGCTATCAACGGTCGGACTTTGAGCATATTTGTGACCCATAACTACATAGCAAGTTCGCCAGGAGTGCGCTACCATCCGTTGATCCAGCTTCCAATCAATCGCTTGTACGTTCTCTATCAAACGATAGACGACAGGCATACGTCTTTTTAGCGCGCGAGTCTTTTGAACGCTGGCTCAAGGTGCAAGTATGATCTACCTCAGGTATAAACAACGCACGTCGTGGGATGGGCATGCGAGATATATCCATGGCCAGGCAGTGATTTGTTCTTATGGAAGTGGCCGCAGCCGTCGTCGAGGAATGAATGTCTACGGCCATTACCATGTTAGGGACCAGTTGTAATAAAAGCAGATCGGGGTTTACATTGATAGTATTGTCGAAATTTTAACAAGGTGATTTATTAAGAAGCTTTAGATCAGGACATAAAAATTGCGCCGAACATGCCAAATTGAAAAATTCCTATGTTCATTGACCGCCCTACAAATTATACCTCATGTATTCTCGATAATCAAGCTTTGGACGACCTATATACGAGCAGAAGTGAAGCGAAACACAACCGTCATACGTGTAAAAGACGTGGTGCGAGCAACTGCTGCTCGCTGTCAGGCATGGAGTGCGTTTGGGTCTTGAGATTACAGAGTAACCAAGTCTGTACGTCCAGGAGAAACCAGACAGAGAGGACACAGCTTTATGGAAGCCTTTCTCTTGATGCTACTCGTTGTTGGCCTGCTCATTTTTGCGGGCGTTGTCATCAGTGTGCGTCTCTATACTCAGGGTGCGCTGGGAACAGGTCGTTTCAGACGGATACGACGGGTGCGCTCTCTCAGACCTGTACCCGGTGGTGCTGTGATGGAAGAGACGGTTGAAGAGATCATCGACGAAGAAGTGCCTGTTTTAGAAGACGCCTGACCAAGCGCGTGAATCTGGCTTTGTACAGATTCGATTTCATGCTATGAGGAACGACATGTCCCAAGCGACAGCGGAACAGCCGCATGGTCGACCAGGACATATCTCAGTCGAGTTCATCAGAGAAGAAAGGAGCTTCAAGCATGAACCGTGTTGTGACAGGACTCCTCATTGGAGTTGGTGTGGTTACCGGCTTGGCCGTCCTTCTCATGCGAGGGAAAAAGACGCAGCGCTTCTTGCGCGAACGTTGGCAGCAACTGCGTAGCGCTCTCCCAGAACCTGGACACGTCCAGCAGTATGCCCAGCAAGTAGCTGATCGGCTTTCACAGGCAACCAGTGATGTGAAAGACACGACACAGCAGACGATGAAGAAGGTGAGAGTTGCCGGAAGTGATCTGGGCGATGTGGTACAGCAAACGTCCGCGACGATCAAGCAAACTGGCCAGGACGTCGCCGGCAAAACCAGGCAGATGGCAAAGCGGGGTTGAAAGAGAGCGAGTTCGCGGTTGAACGTCAAGGTGACGCTCATCCTCTGACCTGAAGGAGTTCACGCCGATCTCTTATCGGCGTGAACTATCGGTGTGCATGCTGAAATCTGCATCGAGAGCAGAAAATCTAACGGTTTTTGGCGCGCAGGTGGGTGATGTTACATATTACCCCTCGCATAAGCATTGATAGCCCACTAGTCCCCCTATGTAACGCCCTGGCTTGTTATACTCGTGGTAACGAAAGAAAGGAGGTTTTGCTATGCTCGATGAAAACGACAGGCATGAAGTAGCAGGGACATTGACGTATAACAGCGAATGGAACTATTTAGAACTAGACGGCTATGAACTGCATTGCGGTGAGAGCATTGAAGTATCTGTCTTTGGCTATTGGATCCCCGGACAGCTTGCTTTGGATACAGCGGGATGGTATCTGTTCACGCTCGATCAAGTGAGCATTCGTCTCCAGAGCGGACTACACGCACGACTTTGTGAGTTGTCACACAGTTCTCTTCCTCCTCTCTTGCATCCATCACAGATGCACCCCCCACACATCCTCATTGTTGACGACGATCCGGCGTTGCTTCAAGCTCTCCCCCACACCGTATCTCTACGCTTACCTGAAGCGAAGGTGGATACATCCAACTCGGCTCAAAGAGCGCTCGAGCTGATTCGAGCGCATGATTACGATACCATCGTGAGTGATATCAAGATGCCTGGCATGGACGGTCTGGAGTTGCTGGCGAAGATTCACGAGCTACGACCAGAGACACTCACGCTGCTGATCACCGGTCACGGCGATCATGATCTCGCCATTGAGGCCCTGCGGGGTGGAGCGTATGACTACATCCTGAAGCCGATTGATCGTGACTACTTTGTGGCGGCGCTGGATCGCACTTTGCACACGCGCCGCCTGCGTCGTCAGGTCGTTGAGCAGTGGCTTTCCTTAGAGCTTCATACCAAGTCGCTCGAGCACCTTGTGCAGCAACGAACACACGAGCTTGTTGAGGCCAACGCAACGAAAGACAAGATCATCAGTGTTGTCTCGCAGGAACTGAACGTCCCCCTGGCTCATCTAAAGGAAATGACACAGTTGCTTTGTCAGAAGCTCGAGGGTGCAGACGTAGCAGAAATTGTGAGTCAGGCTATCGCTGGCATCAAGGACGCGATTCGCCGGACAGAAGCGCTTGTGCAAGAGTTGCTGGACACCGCACATATCGAGACAAAGACGTTCATCATACATCGACAACGCCATGACCTTGTTGAGTTGTGTCAGTCCTCCCTTGAGGAATGCACAGTAGGAACTGGTTCTGCTCTTGCGTGTGAACGACTTGATGCGCCTCTGGAAGCCGAGGTGGATGCGGATCGGCTCAGACAACTGCTCATCAATCTGCTCTCCAACGCACGTGATCACTCCACGAAAGGCACTTCAATCACAGTAACGCTGCAACAAGCAGGCAATAAAGCGATCATCGCGATCAGTGATGTAGGTTCGGGTTCAGAGTTGGGGCTGGGATACCACGTCTCGCGTAAAATTATGGAACAACTCGGTGGACGCCTCGAATTCCAAAGCTTTCCAGACAACAGAAATACCTGCTTCATCATGCTTCCACACGGCGGCGAGCCCACAACGGAGAACACCGATGCAGCTAAACGCTCATGGAGTACAAAAGCGGTATGGATGGTCACCGTTTGAGAGCAGAAGAACGTATATCTCAATAAATAGTTAACTTTTTAGATTAGAGGTATTACGAATGTCACAGTGTGAATATGTGAAACTACAGATGGATCGTGCCCGCAGTCATTGGCTGATAACTGTCACACGAACTTGTATAGAATGGGCTGATCAGGGATCGCAACGTTGTAACGCATCCATATCAATAGGTACGTGGGCGTGCAGAGCATGGTTTAGCATTGCCAGGTTTCTCTGCCTGCTCTTTGCCAATATCGTCAACTTTTTTTGGCTGATCGTAACATATGTCGTGTGGGCGCTGTGTCAGCTGTTTATTCCTCACGAAAAGAAACAGGATCGGATCAAACACGTGTTTGTTGTCATGTTAGAGAATAGATCCTTCGATCACATGTTGGGTCTCTCTCACATACAAGGCGTCGATGCTATGAGTGGACAGCCAACGTCTATCGATGGGCTAAACGAGAA
This sequence comes from Chloroflexota bacterium, assembly GCA_046726655.1. Lineage (GTDB taxonomy): Bacteria > Chloroflexota > Ktedonobacteria > Ktedonobacterales > Ktedonobacteraceae > DATMNR01. The sequence continues at coordinate 31,636 of JBKPAZ010000107.1, read as the reverse complement.
GAATAATTGGAATGCAGACTCCAATGGCAATAAAGTGTTTGTAACTTCACCAGCAGACTGGGCTATGCCGCATGATCCAGGTCATGAGTTTGAGGATGTGAAGGAGCAGCTCTGCGGAGCAGGAGGCAATTATCCAGCCATCAACAATAGCGGCTTTGTGACAAATTATAGTGAAACAAATCACTTTGATAATCCGGCTGAGATTATGAAATGCTATGCTCCAGAGCAATTGCCGGTACTCACGACATTGGCGAAGGAGTTTGCCGTTTGTGATCACTGGTACTCATCGATGCCCGGACCAACATGGCCTAATCGCTTCTTTGTGCATGCAGCATCGTCGGGTGGTTTGGATCACAGTCCATCAAAACTTGATATGGCGAGCTCTCTCTTAATCAACGGCTATAAATTTGATAATGGGACGATCTATGATGGGCTTGACGACGAGGAGTTTGATTGGAAGATTTATCATGGAGATGCATTCCCGCAATCACTTGCCATCAGTGGTATGAACCTCAATCTACTTAAAGGGCGCTTCAAAGACTTTGAAGATTTCCGTGGAGACGTGAGCGATCCGGACTACTCTACATCCTATATATTTATCGAGCCGAACTATGGACATGTTATTGGCGGCAATTTTACCTGTGGTAATTCGCAGCACCCGCTAGATGATGTCACGCGTGGCGAGAGGCTCTTAAAGAATATTTATGAGACTATTCGCAACTCGCCCCATTGGGAAAGCAGTGTACTCGTCATTCTGTATGATGAACATGGCGGTTTCTATGACCATGTAGCTCCACCTGCAGCAGTCGCTCCTGGTGACTCCGTCACTGACCCAGAAAACGACCTCTATCACTTTGATTTTCAGCAACTCGGTGTACGGATTCCTGCCGTGATTGTTTCTCCTCTTATCCCCAAAGGAACGATTGATCACACTCCATATGACCACACTTCTGTGCTTGCTACGGCTGAGAATATCTTCGGTTTACGGCCTCTGACCGATCGTGATAAGCATGCAAACACGTTTAAGCCCCTGTTCTCGCTTGTATCGCCGAGGACGGACGCCCCTACTATATTGCCTGAAGCTGCCAATTCAGGGATTCAATGCGAAGATGACATGGAAGTAGGGGCGAGTAGTACGAAATTGGATGTACACGCTGTAGCCGATGCAACAGCACCGGTGGATACTTCATTACAGGGCTTCGTGCATGTTGCGTTCTTAAGAGATTTATATGTTTCGCCTCCTGACGAAAGAGAACAATTGGCGGCAAAATATCTGAATATCAAGACAAAACTTGATGCCCATCACTATATGGAGGAAGTCCGTCAGAAGGTTAAGGAATGATAATTCTGCACTGACTCCGTTTTCCTTATCTCCCCTTTCTCACCTGTGTGGAGAGACCAAAGTTACCGGAAGAACGTTTAATTTGTATAGAACATATTTTCTATTTTTTTATAGATGAGCTTGATTTGAGCTAATCACCATATTTCCGCCTTTTCTATTTGCTAGTTAAAGGTAGGAGGTAGGATTGGGCACGGGATAGAAAGAATGCTCAGAGATGATTACGATACGAACACCTGAGGGGAAGAGCATTGAGATTATCTTACAATCTGAGCTCTGCGACCCTGTGAACATGGGGGAGTATATACGGGCTTATTGCCACATACATGGGAGTGATCACCAGCGCTCCTTGTCGATTAACAAGACGACCGGGTGGGGCCATTGTTTCAATGCTGCTTGTAATGCAACTGTTCTCGTTGGTGAATGGAATCCCAGTACAGCAAAACACCTGCTTCATATGTATTATCAGGGATTGTCTTCGGCGTCTCTGCCGTCTTATCAGCCTCCTTACCGGGCTTCTAACAAGAAGAAAACCCTGTTTGCTTTTCAACCTACCCTGCTCCATCCCCCGAAATCCGTACCAAAGTGGCAGCAGGACGAACTGGCGACATTGCTATCGTTGGACGAGCGGATGCGTGTTGCGCTGGCTCATTCTGAACGAGCGCAAGCGTACCTGAATGAAAGGGGTATTACCCTGGAAGTGGCGCTGCTCGCAGGTGTTCGCTATCTGCCACCGCCTATGGTAAACAGTTTAGAGGAGCAAAAGCAGCGAGGTATTCTACACCGATGGGCAGAACGTCTCCTTTTTCCTCTGACTTCTCCTACTGACCATGGTTATATTGGACGCTCTCTCTGGCATTGGCAACCAGGTATGGATGAGAATGTCCACAAGTCACTGCTTGATCAGCCAGGAAGACCCAGGCGATGGATCAAGACCAATCCAGCGGGCTGGTTCAGTGTTGAACTTGAGAAACTTTCCAGTTCGATCATACTCGTCGAGGGTGCCTTCGATCGATTGACTTTACTGATGGCGGGTTTTCAGGCTGCAGAGATCGTCGCTCTGGCCGGCACAGCTGCACAGATCGATTTGTTTCCTCCCCAGGTAAAATCAGTGATTCTGGCATTTGATAGCGATGAGGGCGGTAAAGAGGCAACTAGCAGGCTTGCTGACCAGTTAGTACATACGGGCATTTGTGTCAAGTTATGTTCGCCACAGCAAGACAAATGCGGAAAAGACTGGAATGAACGCTGGCGACGGTTAGGATTACAGAGTTTATGCCCGCTTTTCGAAGCACTCCTTACCGACAGCGTTTAGCATAAGCAGTCAATTTCGTCCTCTCGTTCTGGTTGCTGCAACTTTTTGGGATGGTCAGAAGTGACAATGCTATGTCTCAAAACAATGTGTAGCAAACGTCTATATGAGAAACAAAGCATCTATAAAAATCTGCTGAGCAGCAATAAAGAACGCTGTACATACTCCTATTCACCGTGTAGAATAATGTTAGAACTCCGAGCAGTTTCGTAACGTTTCTCGTAACGATTAGGAGACGTTGACCCGGTACAATTGAGATAAGAGATATGGATACATCTCACAAGGTCGAGCGATAACGCGCAAGAAATTGCGAGATGACAACGGTGATGGAGTTAGTTCCAATGGCTACACTGCTGCAGCGCTTGCGACTGAAGCGTACAAGATGGGATAAGCGTGAATCCCAGGTGATTCAGATGCGGAGTGCAGATCATGCTCGGCCGGTCATGCCTCCTCCAATCGACATTGCGCCCAACGATCCAATTGTGGGATATTTTCTGAGCTCTCCAGGGGCGGTAGAGATCGATAAACTACACCTTGATTCGCCAGCATTGCGGGCATTGAAGGGAGCAGGTGTGAAGATAGCAGTACCGCTAGTTAGCCAGGGCGAACTGGTCGGCTTACTTAACCTGGGGCCCCGACTGAGTGAGCAAGATTACTCTACAGACGACCGGGGGCTTCTCAATACTCTCGCTACCCAGTCTGCGCCTGCAGTGCGGGTCGCCCAACTGGTGCGCGATCAACAAGCGCAGGCCCGTGAAAACGAGCGCATCCAGCATGAAATGCGAGTTGCCCAGTTGATCCAGAAAACACTCTTACCCAAGGACCTCCCGGCGCTCCCAGGTTGGCAGGTAAATGCATACTACCAGCCGGCTCGGCAGGTCGGTGGGGACTTTTATGACTTCATCTATTTTGATGATGGCCGACTGGGTCTTGTGATTGGAGATGTGACCGATAAAGGTGTTCCAGCAGCCCTTTTGATGGCTACCACACGCAGCGTTCTGCGTGCCGCGGCTCAGAGGTTGGTAGCGCCAGGGCAAGTACTGGAAGTGGTCAACGACATAATCCAACAAGACATCCCGCCTAATATGTTTGTCACCTGCCTGTATGCTCTCCTGGAGCCTGCAAGTGGGCAGCTACAGTACGCCAATGCAGGACAAGATCTACCCTACCATCGCCATCATAAAGATGATGTAACTGAATTACGCGCTACTGGCATGCCTCTGGGCCTGATGCCTGGCATGAAGTACGAGGAGAAGGAAACCATACTTGTTCCTGGGGAGAGCATCCTGTTTTACAGCGATGGTATAGTAGAGGCCCATAACCAGGATCGTGAAATGTATAGCTTTCCACGTCTTATGAGGCTGGTTGGGGAGTACGAGGGTGATATATCTTTGAAAGATATGATACTGGAGGACCTGGCAGAATTTACAGGACCTGGTTGGGAACAGGAAGATGATATCACGATGGTGACTCTGCAAAGATCGGGGGGCTATGGAGTGTCCGAGATTGCTCATAGATCTATGAACAGGGCAGGTGAAGCGCCTGGCAGCAACGGCACCGAGTGGCAAATGCTCGCCGAATTGACCTTGCCCAGCGAACCCGGCAACGAGCGCCTGGCAATGGAGCAGGTCGCTGAAGCTGTCCGTGAACTCAATTTGCCAGGCAAACGAATGGATCAACTCAAGACTGCCGTGGCAGAAGCAACGATGAATGCAATGGAACATGGGAACCATTATCTGCCCAACAAGCCGGTCGGCATCCAGGTGCTGGCCTCACGAGCGGCTCTCTCGGTACGTATTACCGATCATGGCGCCACGCGCACGCTGCCTGCTGACCCCGGAACTGAAGTACCAGATATTGAGGCCAAGCTGGAAGAACTGCAGACGCCGCGCGGATGGGGACTGTTCCTGATCAAACATATGGTGGATGAGATGCGCATTAGCAGCGACACAACCCATCACACCGTCGAATTGATAATGTACCTGGAAGGAGAAGGCCATGCCAGCGAAAAGTCTTGAGGCGCATGTACGCCACCAGCCAAGGGTTGCTATCGTTGACCTGCAAGGTGAAATCGACTCTTTCGCAGAAGACGCGCTGAACACTGCCTATGCCGAGGCAGAGAGCCGGAACGCAAACGTCATCCTGCTCAACTTTAGCAAAGTGGATTACATCAACAGTACAGGTATCGCACTGATCGTCGGTTTGCTGGCACGAGCACGAAAATCGAAACGTCGCTTGCTAGCATATGGTTTGAGCGATCACTATGTGGAAATTTTCCAGATCACACGCCTGGTCGATTTCATAAATGTTTTTCCAGATGAAGCTAGCGCTCTGGCAGATGGGTGACATCGATCTTAGTCAATTGGAAACGAGGCTACGGCTTCGCTGTCATCCAATTGCAAGGAGTGCAGATGAAACGCTGTCTGCATTACACTGCCGTTGGGGGTATAAACAGGAATAGCCCCTATTCGCTAGCATTTTTAAGAATTGCGTGAGACTAAACAAACAGGAGGAGACTCCCCCATGCCACAAGCCAATGTAGTAATGAACGTTCGTAAGATTAGCAACACAGTAAGCATCATCGATATCAAAGGAGATATTTCTGCTTTCGCAGAAGATACGCTGATGGAGGCGTACGCGGAGGCCAGCACTCCCACCACTCGCACGATCATATTGAACTTTGGTGAGCTAGAATACATGAACAGTAGCGGGATTGGTTTGCTCGTCACGCTGCTTATTCGTGCTAATCGTCAGAAACAACGACTGCTAGCGTTCGGGTTAAGCGAGCATTACAAGCACATCTTTGAACTTACGCGACTGAACGAGGCCATCGGCATCTATGATTCAGAAGAAGATGTCCTGGCCGTGACTCAAAAGTCCTGAGTAACTCCTGACACCCACAAGAGGTGTCAGGTTAAACTACCAAAGTACTCATGCCGGGCTATCAGGAGGCATACGCTATGACTACCTCACCTCTACCGCCAGATGAAGAACAGGCATCGCAACCACGTGACGCAGCCTACTGGGCAAAGCAAGGCTCGACGTTCAAAGTATCGTATGCACCAAGTGGAGCGCTGAACCTGAACGTTGATGGACGGCAGGGCCTCAGCCCTTTGCAGGGTTTCGGTCAGATGTGGCAGAAAACATATCGCATACGCCTCGAGGGCGCCAATGTACAGCCGGCCGAGGTTATCAAGACATGGAAGGAAAACTTTCCGAAGTTCTGGCCCAAGGGCAACCGCTTCTACGCACCGTTGACTGGCATTGCCCCTGGAGAGGTTGCACTACTCAACCTGTCTATGGCTGGCGGTATGGTACTCTCAACGGGAGTACTTGTGCTGTATGCTGATGACGAGTCCTTCACGCTGATGACGCCGCAAGGCCATATATTTGCGGGATGGATTACCTTCAGTTCCTACGAAGAGGACGGCTCTACAGTGGCCCAGGCCCAGGTTTTGATACGTGCCAACGACCCCGTATATGAAATTAGCTTCCGTCTCGGTGGAGCTAAGAAGGAAGATACATTCTGGCAACATACACTCACTGCGCTGGCAGAATATTTCGGTGTTGAAGCACAGGTGCAAACGCAAAGGATTTGTGTGGATCCGAAATTACAGTGGTCGCAGGCGAAGAACATCTGGCACAACTCAGCTATACGCACGACGTTGTATAGGGTGAATACACCCGTTCGCTGGGTAGGTCGTGCGTTGCGGAGGAAGCCTGAAACTAAACATTAAGAACTGGCATATGTATGTCTGAACACCACAATTACGATACTATTGTTGTCGGGTCAGGACCTAATGGTCTTGCTGCCGCGATCACTTTAGCGCAGGCAGGTCTGGCGGTAGCCGTATTCGAGGCCAAAGAGACGATTGGCGGGGGTAGCCGCTCGATGGCGCTGACGATACCAGGTTTCGTACACGATGTGTGCTCGGCGGTTCACCCGCAGGCGCTCGACTCGCCTTTCTTCCGTTCTCTACCGCTTGAGCACTATGGTCTGGAGATGATTCAACCACCAGCTCCGCTCGCACATCCCTTAGATGATGGCACGGCAGTGATGCTTGAGCGTTCGATAGAAGCGACTGCTGCTGGGCTTGGTAATGATGCAAAAGCGTATCGCAAACTGATGACTCCCTTCGTTGCTCATTGGGATAAAATCAAAGGTATCATACGTGCACCTCTAGGACCCCAATCTGTCCTCCATCCCTTTGCTCGTGCCAATTTCGGGCTGAAAGCGATTCGCTCTGCTTGTGGTCTTGCAGAAAGCCTGTTCGAGGGAGAACAAGCCCCCGCCCTTTTCGCGGGAATGTGCGCACATTCGATGATGTCCCTTGAGCGGCCACCAAGTGCAGGAGCTGGACTGTTACTGGGCATACTTGGACATACCGTCGGTTGGCCGATTCCTCGTGGTGGTTCGCAGAAGATCGTCGATGCGTTAGCTGCTCACCTTCGCTCTCTCGGTGGGGAAATTATTACTGGTGTAGAGGTCAAATCGCTTGACGCACTTCCACCAGCAGGCGCAATCTTGTTCGATGTAACGCCGCGCCAACTCTTGCGCATTGCGGGTGATCGTTTGCCAGACGGCTATCAGCGGCAGCTTCGACGGTATCGCTATGGCCCTGGCGTGTTCAAAATCGATCTTGCGCTTGATGGACCAATCCCATGGAAAGCCGAAGAATGCTTACGTGCCGGAACGGTGCATGTTGGTGGTACTCTGCCAGAGATAGTCGCCTCTGAGCGCGCTATGGTACAGGGTGAGCATCCTGAAAAACCTTTCGTGCTGCTCGCGCAGCAAAGCCTGTTTGATCCAACACGCGCGCCAGAGGGTAAGCAGACTGTATGGGCATATTGTCACGTCCCTAATGGTTCGACCTTCGACATGACGGAGCGCATAGAGTCTCAGATTGAACGCTTTGCGCCCGGATTTCGCGACCGCATTCTGGCACAGAGCACAATGACATCGGTCGAGGTTGAGCGCTACAACGCTAATTACATTGGTGGCGATATCAACGGGGGTGTCCAGGATTTATGGCAATTCTTCACGCGACCGGCGATTCGCCTGGTGCCGTACACGACTCCGGCAAAGAATATTTTTATTTGTTCATCTTCCACACCCCCAGGTGGGGGCGTGCATGGTATGTGCGGCTATTATGCCGCGCGAGCAGCATTACGCCAATTACACGTGTCAAATGAGCGCAGCGGAGACAGGTTGCAGTGATGACGAGTCCATCTTTCACCACTCGACTAATTTCCAAATTTCCGGTCTCATTGTGCCTGCTTCTACTCCAATCTCGGCAAAAATACTGACTGATTGTTTGAGATGGGACATAGCAGCTTCTGAATTGCCAGTAGCATGAAATAAATCTGCCAAATTACTGTGTAACGCGGCCTCGCGGTGACGATCCCCCTGTGACACACAAAGAGCCAAAGCATCTTGCGTCAGCGCCATAGCCCGCTTAATTTCTCCAGTAGACCTGCAGACCAGGGCCAGGTTGTTGAGGACCGCGACTTGCACACTCAGATCGTTTAGTTCTTCAGCGAGGGCAAGACTGTGTTCCAGATGATGTTGAGCTTCTCCTGGCTTTTGCTGTTTGCTGGCGATGATGCCTAATATGTTGTGAGCCTGGGCCAAAGCGCGAGTATCATAAGCAGCTTCGGCTAGATTCAGCGCTTGCAGGGCCAGGTTCAGCGCCTGGACGATTGCGCCCCGGTGGTGAGCCGCCAGGCTCCAATCGGCAAAAACCCTGGCTCGTTCGCCAGCCAGACCTGTATTTCCAGAAATATCAAGCGCCGCCTCAAAGTGGCTTTCAGCAAGGTCCCATTCTCCACGTCGCTCATAAACGTTGCCTAATTTGTGCTCCACATTTGCCAGGGCGGATAGAGCGCAAAGGGCAGCGGCCGTTTCGTAGCTCTTAATAGCGTTTTCGTACTCTCCCAACAGGGTATAGAGATCACCTATGCTTTCATGGAGCGCAGCGGCATCAGGATGACCCAGTGCCAACGCCATTTGAAAATGGGCCAGCGCTTCGGCATTGGCATAGAGAGAACGCGCATGGTCTCCTGCCAATTTGAAGTATTCTGCCGCGATTGACTCATTGCCAGCCATGCGATAATGGTATGCGATTTGGCTAGATAGTACGCCGTTGGCGCGATTATCTCGCGAGCGCACAACCAGTGCATCCGCAACACGGCGATGCAGGAGACGGCGCCGGGCAAGACTTGTTTCTTCATAGGCGAGGGCACGCAGTCTTTCATGGGTGAAATCATAGTTCAAAGCCTGATCACCAACGCGGCTGTTAACTTCATCAATCAGCCCCTGAGCTATCAACTCTTCCAGAGCAATCACCGTTTCTTCCTCGCCTCGCCCACTGACGTCTCGCAGCGTGTCAAAATCGAATGAGCGTCCGATTACAGCAGCGGCACTGAGTAATTGCCTCCCGGTTTCGCTCACTGTTTTCAGGCGAGAATTCAGCAACTCGCGCACGCTGCCTGGTGGGGACCAATCCTCGTTTTCGGGAGATAGCACACCTTTCGTAATCGCTATCAAGTACTCAATAAGAAAGAAAGGTAGTCCCTCTGTCTCTTGATACAAACGCTCAACCAATCCCCCGGACAGGGCTGTACCAGTTGAGGTGACTGACTGCGCCAATTCGCGGACACTGGACAAACTGAGACGGGATAGTGAGACAAAGGTCGTGTTACCGGCTCTCAGAGCCTCATTCTGTAGTTGATGGAGGCGAAAGTCATTCGAGGCTTGTTTGCTTCGCAAGGTGACGATCAAACATACTGGTCGTTCACGTAGCCGTCTCACCATGTAACTCAACAGATCAAGAGTGGCTCCGTCAGCCCAGTGAACGTCGTCAAAGAAAATGATGCCAGGCCGATTACCCCCACACATTGTAAGTAGCATTTGCCTGAGGCTTTCAAAGAAACGACTTTGAGCGCCCGGGCTGTCGAGTGGTAAAGGTGTTGGCAAGCCAGGACGTAATGCAAAGAGTTCTGGCAGTAATCGAGCGGCCTCGCTCAGCCAGGGAGACGGGATATCCTCTAGCCTGCGCTTAGCGTCTTCTCGCGCGAGAGTGACGCGCAAGCCTGCAACAACGGGACCGAATGCAAGCTGTGTTTCTCCTTCGTAACAATGCGCTGCGATTACGTTTGCGCCTTTGGCCTGAGCATAGGCCAAAAATTCCCCGGCAAGCCGTGACTTGCCAATACCCGCTTCCCCTTCTAGAAGGAGCAAATGTCCAGATGTCCTGATAGTGTCATAGACTTGCGTCAATGTTGACCATTCATGGGAACGGCCTACCAGAGGATAGTTGATATTGAGCGTTAAAGATTGGGAATTGGATGGAGCAACTGGAGATGCACCCGTTGTCAACGGCATAGCGTTAGCCATTTTCGATTCGGGAACAGCAGATGAGGTGTGTTTAGTGACAGGCAGTGGGGTTTCCCGGTGCTCTTTGATCGCCTGGTAGAGTTGAGTCGTCGATCCCAAAGGGGCTACTCCCAATTCGCGCTCGAGTACCTGGACACATTCCCGGTATTGCTGCAGGGCCGCGCTCCGCTGACCATTCCAGGCATACAACTGCATCAGTAGGCGATGTGCAGACTCATTCAATCGATCAAGCCCCAACCAGTGTCGACCATAGGCGATTGCGGGTTCAAAATCACCCGTGGCAGAATAACAGTGCGCAAGGCGTTCGAGCGCACTTGAGAGATCACGGCGTAGAGCATCGGCTTGAAAGAACTGCCAGTCGTCAAAGTTCGGGCTATCGCGTAGGCTAAATCCTGCTAAAAAATCATCATTGTACAGCGTCACTGCCTCGCGTAGGAGGTGCAGGCAGGCGGAACAGGTCTCAGTCGGTGAATGATCATGAGAGCGGCACTCGGCCAGGCGGTTATGGAATTCATGCACATCTACCCAGATGCCGGTACTGAGATTCAGGTTGATATGCTCCCGGTCAATTTCTAGCCAGGGTCCGTCGATAGCTTTATTGAGTGTTGAAAGTGTACGACGCAAGGATGAGCGAGCATGGGTCTGATCATATTCTGGCCAGAGCAAGGCAGCAAGGGTATCGCGGCTTTGGCGTTGTTTGGTTATAGCCAAGTAGGCTGTGAGGGCGATTGCCTTGCGTGTATCAAGGTTGATGATCTCACCATTACGCTCTATTTTTGGGATGCCTAGCAAAAAAAGAGCCAGTTGGGACATGTAACACCTCCACTCAAAGGGATTATATGCTACACAACCCAAAGACGCAACGATATGTCTGAAACAGTGATTTTCGTAACGATTTGCTAGTGAACTGTACACTACTCTGCTGGTGGAGTAGATGAAGATGGCTCCTCCGATGGAGTCACTGAGGGCGGCTCATCCTGTGCAGTTGGTGTAGGAGGCTCAAATAACGCTTCCTGGTGCTCTTCAGGTGGAGGAAGCTGGGCACGCCTCCTGCCGAAATTACCACCAACAGCGCCTCCACCTACGCCGAGTAGAATTGCTAGCACAAGAGTGATCAGAATATTTATGAAAATAGTAGTTACTACGGTTGAGGGAGTGATTGAGCTGGGGTTTTGACCCTGGCTTTTTGCAGAGTTCTGTAAGGATTTCACTATCGCATCAAAATTTAAAAAAGCAAAGACTGCTGGGACGAGAGAATTAAGCAAGGTACTAATTACACCAGTTATTAGACCTGCTAATAAACCCGTAGTAAGCTTTCCTGTTTCTTGAGAAGCTCGTTGGCCTGCCAGGAAAGCAAATATCAGATAAAGCAGTAGTATGATATAGGTGCCGAGAGCACCAAGACTACTACTGATAAAATTGAAACCGATCAGGATGATCCCGAGGATAATGCCAAATATAAGCCCTTGCCGTAAAGCGGGATTACTAATCCTCGAAAAGAGGTTTTGCATAATGTCCTCCAAAGAAGTGATAATGCCATTGATGAATGTCGCTTGTGAGCAAATTTTCCTCCTGCATCATACTCTAGTTGATACGAATAGACAAGTATTTTCTATCTGGCGCCATTGACTTACTTTTTCTTCGGGCTCTGGGGACGATTCAGCGACAATCCTTGCTCCAGTTGATCTGCATAGTGACGCCATTGGGCAACTTGCACCTCTAGCGTCTCTTTCTCTCGTGTGATTTCCTGGAGGCTATTGCGTAGTGCCTGTCTCTCCTGGGTTGCACGCTGCACATTATCCTGAATAGATTGCTTCTCCTGGGTTGCAAGGTTCAGAGCATGTTGGAGTTCTTCGATCTTTTCATTGGCCTCGTCCAATTCTGCACCGCGAGTGCCATGCTCCTGGTGTAGCTGCGCCAATTGCTGTTCCAAATCTGAGATTTGTACATGCAAATCCAGGATTTCTTGAGAAAATTTCACGATGTTCTGCTTATGTTCCTCTTGTTCGACCTGTAAATCATTCTCAAGCGTGGTTATATGCGGACTGTAACGCCAGCCGAGCAAAATATCATATAATTCACGCTGAGAGCTCCGCTCCTGGCTGCGAAGTCGTAGACTTTGCAGCTCAGTAGCGTCCCAATGACCACTCGCCAGTAGGCCACCTAAAGCGCGCAACGAGATTGCCAGACGATCAGGATGCAACACACCGGACATGCCCATCGATTGACCAGCCCAGAGGCCGTACTCACCAGGCATGCTGGCATATTCACGAATATCGACGTTGGGAGCGAGTATGCCAAGCAAACTGGCAGCCTCAGCGCGCAGCATTGTTGACGCTTCGGGATCGTGCAGTATCTCTAAAAGCACTTCTTCTCCTTCGTCCCCCAACAATAGGAATGCATAGACAAGTAATTGCTGGTGGTTCGGATAATCATAGAGCACTTGTGTGATGTGATCGACGACTGCACTACCACCGAGCAAAAGCAACAAGGCAATAATACGCAGGTTGGCCCGCTCATCAGCATGGGTTTGTATATGCTCCAATAGCGCCGGTATCATCTCGTGCTCGCTATCTGCCCGGAGCGTCTCGTCGTTGATACGCTCAATGAGTAAGGCAAGAGCCATTGAAATGTCATCTGAATTGTTGCTCTTCAACAGTTGTACGAGTTCATCCTTAATGACTACGGTGCGCATTCTATGAAAAATGCTTCGAGCTGCTGCCCGCCGAGCACGATTACTCGTATCGCTATGCGCGGCCCAAATAAAGGAGAAGGCGGGCACACCCATTTCGCATAGAATATTTTGCGCCGCCAAGGATACCGACGTATCGGGATCAGTTATCAAATTACCAACGCCTGGCACAGCCCTTTCGCCAATCTCCACCAGCGTGATCCCAGCCCCGTGTCGCCTCTGCTCCATGCGCAATGCTGCCAGAAGTTCGTTTAAAACCATTTCGCTGCGTGTATCGTCATTGTTCACCAGGCGCACCAAAGCTTCAGATGTAGCACCTACCAGGTGAGCATCTTCCAGGCCCTCTAAAAGAGCAGGGACACTTACATCAACCAGTTCATTCGTCAACACATCCAACAATGCTTCATGCGCACGTTGCGGAGGTGAGAGATTGAAGAGTTGTACAACTTCACTCACTAACTCCGGCATCTGTTGCACTAATATCACGACAATGCGACGAGAACGCTCCTGTGCCCGGTTGTTCAAAGCATCCAGTCCGGACACCAGATATGGCAACACTACAGGGCCAAACTCTAACAAGATGACCTCAGCGGCATCACCGCGTTCATCATCATGCAAAAGTCCGACTAACGGTGGTATGGCTTCGCGAGGATGTCTTAGTAACAATTCGGTAATCACCGCACGCCAGGCTGGCTCAGGGTGGTTCAGCACTTCGAGCAACGCTGGCACTATTACCTGTCCATTCATCTCGCCAAGGATGTATCGTACATTGTTTTGTAGACGCTTGTTGGAATGGAATAGACATTCTACCAGTACCTGCGCTGCCTCAACTCCCTTAGCCAGAAAGATATTGATGGCATGTTGAACTTGCGCATCACTCCCCTGTCCTAATACTTCCAGTAACCGCTCACCGGGAAAATGAACCATGCCAAGAATGGCTCGCTCTATGCGAGAGGTAAGCCCGGTTTTCTGAGCAACTTCGGGCCTTCCTGACCCTATTGAAGAGCCCTCTGGAAGTTCCTCCCGACCTTCTCCTACAAGCTCTCCATCCAGCGCTGCAATGAGACCATCCAGAGCGATATCTTCAAGGTAACTTAGCGCGTTGATCGCACCCTCATAGATCAGCGGATTCGGACTTGTGAGCGTCTCAAGCAAAGGGGCAACTACCCGTTGATCGGAGAACTGTCCAAGCGCATGTACGACAGCTACCTGGAGCGACTGGTCAACATGGGTTGATTGTAAAGGATTTTCCAACAGGGCTATCAACGCCGGAATCGTCTGGGGATTGCGTATGCGTTCGAGCGCCTGTACCAACAGGTGAGTGCGTCCTGGTACTACAGGGCTGAGCGACTGGATGACAGGAATCGTCACCTCATCACCAATATCACCCAAAATCTGCTCTGCCCTGGCAGCTACAAGATCACTGTCACTATGCAACACACAAGTAATTAATCCGGAGATACTTTCGGGCGCGAAGGTACGCAGCGCCTGCGCGATTTGCTGTTGAACCACCAGTGCTGGATCATCCAAGAGACGAAGTAAATAAGGTAAAGCACGCGAGTCGCGCACGTCAGCAAGTACTTCGACAATGCGCATACGCATCACCTCAGGTGTTTGGTGCTTCAACTGTTCCAGCAGATAGGGTGTAGCAGCAGGTCCAACTTCCTTCAACGTCTTGAGAGTAGCGCGAGCCATTGGATCGTCATAAGAAGAAAGGTTTTGTACCAGGACCTCAACAGCTCTTTCTCCCGCCGCACTCACTCCGGCATCGCGTGCCTGTCTTACCAGCATTTCCCGAGCCTTCTGCTGGTCTTCTGGCGCATAATTGGAGGTGAGTACATGCAAAAGTACAGTAACGAGACGCAGATGTTGCGAGGGAGTCAGTTGGCGGGCAGGACCTGGCTCATTGAGAAAACGCTCCAGTATATGCAAAATAGTCCAATGAACCTGCTCTCTGGCGGAGGTCGGCGTGCGATCCTCCAATTCTTGTACAAGGCGAGTAAAGCTATGCTCTGGGCCAAGGCGAATCAGCGCATTAGCTGCTCGTCCAACAATGGATTGGTTCGAATCGTGCAAGCAGAGAATTAAAGGTTCTACAGCACTCTCCTCATTCGTCCCACCCAGGATATTAATGGCGGCAGACCGCAAACGACCACTTCTACCAGGCGACGATTGACTTAATTCCGTGGCGCGAGGAACCGCGACTGCCCCAAAGTGCCCTAAGACACGCACCAGACGTTTGACCATCGTTTCATATGCAGCAGTATCAACGACATCGCAAAGTCGTTTGAAGAACAGATCGAGGACAATTTCGGTATGTAGCCGGGTTACCAAATTCTCAATGCCATCAACCACCAGTAAGGGAAACAGAGCTTGGTAGATCTCTTGCGCACCCTCTACAGCAAAATGAGTCAAAAGGCGAGCCAGGGCATCGCTTGACTGTCCATCTTGCACGATGATAGTCACCGCTTCTTCGAGGTTAGAAGGTAATACAGGCTGGTGCGCACTATCGGCCTGTGGCGCAACATATGCAACACCCATACAGACAAGAGCTAACGTCAGGAATTCCAAATTAAAAGCATGATTCTGCTGTCCGAGCGTTGCAAATCGTTTAGCATACTCTAGAGGGTCTCCTATAAGCCCGGCCCAAAACGCGAGGGGCGTGATGAATTGCGCCCCTACATCCCAATTTGCTGCAGGGGGGTGAATCATCCCCTCTACATCTTGACTGGCGGTTGTTGCCCAGGCTATTTCCGCTTGAGCCACAAAATACTCTGCAACAAAATATGCTGCGATCAATTCATGGCGGAAATTCACTATGCCACCCGGACTGATCTCAATCAGGGCTGCGCTCTGGGCAAATTGCAGCAGCCTGACTAACTCTTCCAGACTATATGGCTCATGTAACATACTTATAGAGGCCTGATCTCTGTCATCCTGTGAGTCGGAGATCGACATTGATGGATTCTCTACGGCCTGGAGGGCTAGCAGGCTCCGTGCGGGATGTGAGCTCAGCCAGGTCTGCAATCCGTCTGCAAGGTCTTCGGGCCGCAATCCCCTCTTTCCTGAAAATGGTATTTGAATGGCATTGCTACTATTCGTCCACCTGGCCGCACAGGCCAGTTCGCCTAGAAAGAGCAAAACGTCATGCTCTGTTGGAGCTGCATTGCTCCATCGCGGTTGAGATATCGCATGCTGTATGAGGTATTGCACAAATGCGCGCAAGAGTTGGCCGCGTGTGTCGAGTTGCTTTCCACGATTGACCCCTATATCATCGATGATCTCCATCAAGGCAAAAAGCATGAGGGGATTGGTGCAGTGGTCACGCAAATGACTGCGGTTGATCACTTCCATGACCTGACCAGCAGTATGCCGCCACTTTTTACTTGCGTCCTGCTCCCTAATAAAGCGCTCGACAAAGCTGCGCACCTGATTGTCATCAAGGGGGTTGATATACACACGGGCTACAAGGTTTTCCGCCACTGCTTGCGCGAGTTGTGGCTGCTCCTGGAAATCAACTTCCCGGCAGGTCAACACCAACTGATTCTGATTATGTCCCATCATCCCCGCCAATTCCACACTGACGGCAGCTCGATACTTCTCGTCGATCTCATCCAAGCCATCACAGAGAAACAAAATGCGTCCCTGCGCTACCAATTTTTGCAGGAAAGGATACAGATGTCCTACACCTGTAAGGTCGCTTGTGCAAAGAAAATCTAACAGAGACTGAGTTCCCACAACAGGATTTTCTTGTGGATACCCGCTATTATGAGCTTCCAGGTAGAGACCGTAGTTCCTGAATGGAATATACACCGGGATTTTATTACGGCCAAAAATAAGGGGCCGGGAGCGTTGTAAGACCGAGAACTGGTAGCAGTAGAGGAGGATCGTCTTGCCCGCACCAGGAGCGCCAAGAATGAGCTGATGGGATTGGGAGGCTGTTGGGGAGTTTCCCAGGTTTTGAGCCAACTCAAGCAAAGAGATATGCTGCACCTGGCCTGGGATCGAAAGGTCGGGTGTATCCTGATAGCGAATGGCGGCTGTTTCATAGATTGCAGGCCAGGAAGCGAGCGGCGTATACAGCGCGCGGTATTGCTCCTGCGATTTTTGTACATCTCTGATATACTTTAGTAGCGCCAATGGTTTATCCACGAATTGCACCAGTGCGCACATTACAAACACCTGTAAGAGCAGAACGAACCACAGAAGAGGAGTATGTACCATGATAGATGACAAGGCAGGCAGGTTATGAGAGGAACCGCTGCCAAATAGATGAAATGGGTTGAATACCCACACTGCACCTTCAATGCAGGTGAGTATGAAGGCAACGCCAACTCCGATCAGTATGTTACGGGGAAGGCGAGACAAGGCGAGACGCTTATTTGAGCGATGATTAACGACAGTTCTACCCGTGTTTGTGGGAGTTACCGAGCGCTGATCTTCCATCATTTCCTGTGCGGCACTCTTTCATACGTTCCTAATCAGACTGCTGATCCGCAGGATAGCGGCGTTGCAGCTTGCTTTTACAATTCTCGCCGTATTTGTAGTTTTACGGTAGAAACAGTATATCGCACTCCGCATGGTTGAACAAGCAATATGGCGGGCAGTTTTTTCCGATCAATCAGGTTGAGTCCTTTGTCAT
Source organism: Chloroflexota bacterium (assembly GCA_046726655.1). Taxonomy (GTDB): domain Bacteria; phylum Chloroflexota; class Ktedonobacteria; order Ktedonobacterales; family Ktedonobacteraceae; genus DATMNR01. Next base: position 14,255 of record JBKPAZ010000107.1, on the reverse strand, counting down.
GAGAGATCTTCGGATAGAAAGATCTCAAAAAAGCTAACAGTCCTAAATTTGTGCCGTTGCATAGAGTTTTTTGACGGAATGTACGTTACTACAGTGATGGGCATTTCTGGCCAGCCTGATCGTTGATCATGAATTGGGCATACAATCGAAACATAACGGGTCATACTTACGTCCTTATTAAGAGATCTTATAATGTCCTCTATCAAGCTATTATTTTTTTCATCTATCGAAAGGGGTATCTTATGGAGTCAGCCGGACCCCCAACATCTAATAGAAAGCAACAAAGTAGAGAAATTGGAGAAGAAGAGACCCAAAAACTGTCCATTGTGCAATCATCAGGTAAAACGGGCACGTTGGAATGCGGGCCTGCTGATTCGACTGAAACTGACACAAGCACAGCCGCAAAAGATAGTCCTGAAGCTGCCAGCGTCTCGCAGCATGACTCTTTTGAGGCAATTGATACCCTGAAGATGCCTGCATATGCAGAGATAAGTACAACGCCGGAAACTCCAACCATACCGTTGAAGGCGCAACAACAAGCAGGTATAACTCGCGGAAAAGCCCTACTCATCGCAGGTTTGCTCTTGATGCTTGTTCTGAATGCTAGCAATGCTGGTTATGCGCAATTCATTGGTCCACAGGGCTGGTCATTCGTAATTGGAGGCCCTGCCAACACAGATAATAGTAATCCACTCACTATCATAAAAAAAGAACTGAATCATAATCTAACCCCAGGAGTAACAGCACAAGCAACACCTCAATTGACTCCACAGCAATATATCAACCTGATTGTACAACAGATGACGCTCGATCAAAAGCTCGGTCAGATGATGATCGTCCAGTTTGTTGGTCCCACCTACTCGCTGGATATCAGTACAATGATCAGTCAATACCACATTGGTGCTGTCTTATTGTTCACCGTAAATAATAATATTGTCGATAAGGCGCAACTCAAAGGGCTTATCCAGCAAATGAAGAGCAATAGTTCTATTCCCCTGGTGGTAGCCATCGACCAGGAGGGCGGGACGGTAGACCGCTTGAAGGCGTTGGATGGTCCACGGACCCCCGCCGCTGATATTGGCGCGACGAATGATCCAAACAAGGCAATGGCTGCAGGAATCCAGGATGCACAAGATCTCGCATCTTACGGGTTCAACCTTAATCTAGCCCCTGTAGTTGATGTTACGAATGTTTATAACCCTCAACTCTATGGTCGTACTTATGGCAACAACGCCGCATTAGTCACGAAGATGGCGCAAGCATATCTGCAAGGGCTACAACAAAGTGGCAAAGTATCAGGCACGCTCAAGCATTTCCCAGGTTTAGGCGATGTAGGTGTCGATCCACATAGCGGCGTCCCTGATCTGTATCGCTCCAAGAGTGACCTGGAGGCTATCGACTGGGCTCCATACCGGGCGCTTATTCAACAGGGCAATGTACATGCAATTATGGTGACGCATGAAATTGTGCATGCGATAGATAGTACCATACCTTCTTCGCTTTCCTACAAAGTTGTGACCGGCATCCTACGCAACGAACTAGGCTTTCAGGGTGTAATTATGACGGATAGCTTGACTATGGAAGGCATTACCGCTTACTATACAGAGGCACAGGCCGCAGCAGTGGCAGTTGAGGCAGGTTCAGATTTATTAATGGGGGCTACTACACCCGCTGATGTCGCCAGTATGATCCAGGGAATCAAACAGGCGATTGATTCAGGCGAGATTGGTCAGCAACGTATCGATGATTCGGTACGCCGCATTTTGATGCTTAAATACCAGATGGGATTGCTTCCCATTCCCAAAAACTAATTCAGATTGATAGCAGGACAAGAATTAGAAGAGAGTTCCTTTAAAGGATGTGTATATGCTGCATTCAAGCACAACGAATACAGAGCGAGAAAAACGCCTGTCCATGCTGGTGATTGGTATGGTGATCGTAGAAACGATATTGGTAACAATGGCACTGGTACCAGCGCAGTTGTGGACACGACTGTTGCCAGGTTCTACGAGTGCGGCACTGTACGGGCCGTTCCCTCCAATCCTTGCACCGATCATTCCAACGCTGATTTATCTTGTTCCCACCGCGGTAGGCTTCCTATGTCGTAGCTGGCAGCGAGCGCTCCTCTATGCCACCATACCAGCCTGGATTGGATTAGGACTCTTTGTGATCGCTGCCTCCTTCAAAGTTGGCGCTTTCTACCTGGTCTCACCCACCCAGGTGACAGCGAACGTCAGTGTACTGGAACTGTTCGCTGCATTAGGCGCTATTGGCTGGCTTGGTCGGACTATTTTCAAGCTGCAATAACATACAATGAGGAGTGAGCAAGGTGGTAAAAAAGCTAAGGCAGTGAAAGAACCAGAAAGCGCAATTGAAACGACAGATGTAGTTCCTGACGAAATACCTGCTCTGTTTAGCAACATTCCAGAGATTGAGGTCCCACGGGGAGAGAATGGTGCGCGATACCTGCTGAAGCGTACGCCCTCGAATTACCTGCTTAACCAGGTATATGGACTATGGGTTTTTGTCTCGTTATTCATCCTCACGCTGATCATGACACGCAAGGTGTCTGTTGATCAATATGGCGTTTACGCTATTGCATCTGCTGCATTCAATACCATCGCTTATATCGTCGCATTTGGATTAGAAGACGCTACAACTACCTTTGTCCCGCGCGTTCTCGCAGAGCATGGAAGGGCGGCGGCGGCGCTGCTAGTGCGACGGCTGCTCGCCCTACGCCTGATGATCCTGGCAATTTGTCTTGGTATTATGCTCTTTAGCTTGCCAGTCCTGGCAATGCTGATCGCTGCTATTCCAGTTTCGGGTTCAGCGAGCGTAGCAGCCGGGCTGCGCAATCCTGGCCTGCTTGGTCACATGACACCCATTGCTTTTTGGGTACTGGGGAACGGCATTGCCAGCCTACTCATCGCCATTTACGCATCTGAGATGCGCATGCGCATTGTGTTTATTGTCGGCAGTACGGTTCAGCTACTCTTACTGGGACTTAGCTTCATCACGCTGCAACTAGGTTGGGGAATCGATAGTGTACTCTGGCTGCAAGCCATCTGCTCGCTGCTAAATGCAGCAGTGTTCGTGCTCTGGCAGACGCCACTGTTACTCACCAGAGGGGCGACATACAAACAATCGATGCAGCCAGTGCTGAGAGTTGGAATCTCGGCCTGGTTAACGAACCTTGTCTCAGGTGCGCTCCTGAAGCAAGTATCTATCATCCTGCTGGCCTACTTTGCAGTCTCGGTGGCACAGATAGCTTACTTCAATCTCTCCTTCCAACTGGCCGACGCTGCCAGCCTCTTACTGGTGTCAGGCTTTGGGGGAGTAGGTGGATCAGCGCTCGCTGCCGCATTTGTGGGAAGGAACTATGAGCGCCTGGCACGCGCCTGGCAAGCACTCATCAAGATCGAGACGCTGCTGTCAGCTCCTATTCTGGTGTTCTGCCTGTTCAATGCGCAGGCTATTGTGCATTTGTTATATGGCACTAATTACGACCAGGTGGGTTCGCTACTGGCTATTTTTCTCTTTTTTAATATCATCGTGCGTGTTCTTGGCACGACCATTCATCAATCGACACTTTATGTGATAGGCAAGCCTAGATTGGTTGTGCTCGGGCAGTTTGTAGGATTGGTAGCTGTGATAATGCTTGGCATAGCGTTCATTCCGCATTGGGGACCAGCAGGCGCGCTCGTGGCCGACGGAATTTCGAAAATCATTATGGGATGCCTGCTGCTCGCATTTCTCTGGCGAGATTTACCCGAGAAATATCCCCTGGGGTTCACTTTGCGGATGTTACTGGCGCTGACGATAGCGGCATTGCCTGGAATAGTCTGGCATCCTTCGGGGAGATTATCGTTAGTGATATCTGGCACAGTGTTCTTAGTGTTGGCAATAGGGGTGTTGCTGGCGATCAAGCCGTTGCATACACAGGATTTAGAGATGGTTGGAGAGGTGAACAAAAGGGCTGTGAGGTATTTGAGGTGGTTTGGGAGGGAGGCTAAGGTCTAGAGCTTCTCCCATGCCATCGACAGAAGGTAATGGATAATGGAGAGAGACCCGTAACAAAATCCAACCCTCCAGCACTTCCTCTAATTCGTCACGACATGCTTCAAGTGTATCTGCGTTAGCATAGACACCCTCGAAACCCGGAATTTCTCCATAGAAGGTGCCATCGTCTGGCAAAATCTCATACCTCGCTTTGCCCATAGCTGCCCGGATATAGTTCTTTAGCATCTTGGGTTCATACTCCCTGCACGTGTTGATGACTATATAACAAGTTGTCCGATAAATGTTCTGTAATTTAGTTCCTTCTGTCTCAATTATACCTTATCCAGGAGTAAGATAACAGATACTATATTGCCTCCTTGTATTCATTCATTTCAACTTCTTTACGACGCCGCTTCTTAACAGAGTCAACAAACTTGAGATGAATTGACTCTATGAAACCTCTATCCTGGCAGCAAGGTAACTCCACATCGAAGCACATTCCGTTCAGGACGTTGCTCAGGACGTTTTCAGGACGTTTCCAGGTCATACTAGCACCAGAGAGGACGAGGTGCAGCTCGTCGGGTTAGCAGCCATGAGGCGCCCAACACGGCAGAAGTACTTCACGCTTTCTCATCTGATGAAAGACCTCTCCTGGTACGCGTCTTTCGGTAGCAACCCTCTTCTGGAAGAGCGAAGGCCTATTCAGGAAGGCCCAGTTGCACGGGCGATGAGGGACAGAAAACGTCGTGCGTCTTTGGACATTGTGCTCTTTGGCGTTTGAAGAGACCTAGAGAGCTAGATCTTTTGTTTTGGTACCACAACATGTACCACTAAAACATGGAGGCTTACAATATGGAACATCGACCCTTCAGATCGGTACACGCAAACAAGCGTGTACTGATCGCACTGATCGCTGTATTACTCGTGGCAACGCTTGTCGCCCTCGTACCCGGAATTACCGGGCACAAAGTGAAGTCGGCATCTGCCAACGTGGGAGGACTGGGACAGCTCAGTGGTCTGCTGCCCAGGAACCACCTGACCACTGAGAGCGCCATACAAGTGGATCTCAGCCACGAGACGGTACGCCTGCCGCTGTACAAAGGGGAGGCGCATGGCCAGACTGCCTGGTTCATCCTGCTGGATGCCTCGGACGTCGGCCTGGCGCATGACCTGGGGGTGAACTACGCACCAAAGCTCGCCAATATTGGCATCGGTTGCCCCGCCTGTGTGCAGACCGTGACCCTCGACTCCCCAACGCCAGCACAGAATCCGTTCGGGCAAGCGCTGGTCCACTTCCAGGGCGCGCCAGATTTCAGTCCCACCCGCATCGCGGTGCCAGGACCCAACGGCTTCCCGCTCGCCAAATTCCAGCCTGGTGCCGTGGCCGGCCCAGGATACAGCCCGTTTATTCAGATTGCCGGATCGACGGTCGTCTATAACGCGCCCATCGTGGCCACTGGCGACGGTCCGTTCGACGTCGTGCACCACACCAACACAGGTGATCGGGTGCTCGGCATCCACATTGCACCCGCGACGGCGCCTTCTGGCCAGTTCCTGGAGTCGTGGGTAGACCTGTTGTTTGTCAAGGGCTTTGACGCTGGCCAGCCGATCATTTACCTCAGTACGGACGCGGGTCAGCCCCTGACCGCGGTGCTGGAGCGTTCGACCTATGTGCCCGCGCTGGACAAAGCGGCGTACAATGGCGGCGATGACTTTCTCGGGTCAGCTCGCGAGCGGCTCTTCGGCTTCATCAACGGGCAGACGGGCGCCACCAACCCGCAGGCCCAGGGATTTGTGCATCTGATCCGCGATGGTCATGCGAGTGAGGATGCCTCGGCCGCTAACACGGCCCTGATCAACGCCCTGCGCAATGGCGGTGACCTGCTCAACGTGTTCGGGGATTTCCCCACGCTGTCCGATCCCCGGCATGCCGACGCCTACAGCCCGTTGTGGGACGCGCAGCTCGGGCTGTGGACCGACAAAGGGGTGAAAGCGGGACTCAACACGCGGCAGATCGATGAGAACGTCGTCTTCAACCTGGCGGCCACGCGGCCCGGCCTGCTGACGGGCATCGACCCGGCCACTGGCAAGCCCGCTCCGTATGGCGCCGCAGGAGTCGACATCAACTGTGCGGTCATCGGATTCACTGACCAGGCTCCGACTGCCAATCTTGCCGCGCCCGTCCCCAACTCCCAGTTCCCACCCAGGTAGCTATGTAGTGGCTTCGGTGTTTGTGTTCATCCGGTCGCCTTTCGGCGGAATTGGTGAACACAAACACTGATCGATCCTGTAGCCGCAAACACCTACGAGGGTTAGAGTTAAGGTTGCTGTCACCAGGGGCAACGTAACGGAACTACGAGCGCAGGGGTCCACGGCTCAAGGCCATACCTATCCTGCAACTCTTCACTGGACGTATGTAGAAATACGATTACACGGAGGTATGATATGAGGAAGTCCACAGTGCGAATGACAACTAGAGCAGAGGTACAGAAGTTTGAGCTCTTTTATCAAGAGCATCTCGACGGCATCTACCGCATCGTCTATAGTCATGTGAGGAACCGGGAAGTGGCTGAGGACCTGACGTCACAGATCTTTCTCAAAGCCATGTCTAGTCTGGATCTTGAGCGCGGCGCATACAGTAGCTCTGCATGGTTGTTTCTGGTTGCCCGGACGACCATTGCAGACTACTGGCGGGCCCACTGTCGTCGAGCAGCAACCCATTCATTGGAAGAGTTGGTAGTAGCAGGTTGGGAGGGCCCGGTTGATGCGAATCCGGTGAGGAGCAAGGCAGCAGATCGTGTAGAGGACATCCTCCAAACCCTGCCCGGGCGAGATCGGGAGGTCCTGACCTGCCGGTTTCTGCTCGATCTTTCAGTACGGGAAACCGCTCTCAGCATGGGCTTGACGGAGACCAACGTCAAAGTGATGCAGTTTCGTGCGCTCAGGCGCGCTGCAAACTCGTCTATTTGTGGTCTTTCGGGACTTGGGAGGCCTCGCATTGGGCATGCTGCAACACCGGTTGAATCTGCGGCCCAGCCAAAAAGTTCGAACGCCTCGCCTCATCCCCGATGATCGTCGCCGCCTCACCAAAAGCTGTTTGTGCTTGCGCTTGCTGTCCAGCTGCCTCATATAACCTTCCCAACAGCGCCTGGATCTGCGATTGTTCTCCCGGCAACCCGATGTCAGCCGCCACCTGGGCAGCTTCGCACAGGTGGCTAATGGCCTGCTCGCTGTGCCCATCCCACGCTGCCAGTACTGCCAACGACCACAGGTAGGGAATGCGGAAGCGCCGATAGTTCCCTATACGTTCCCCAAGCCGTTGCACTTCTGCTCTTGCCTGGCTCTCATCCCCCCCACGCAGTAAGGCCTCCGTTTCATACTGACGAGAGAAATCCAGCACGAGCAATGCCACATCAGAACGCTTGCGTACGGTGATGGCCTTCACGGCATAGCGGTAGGCTGCTTCCCACTCCCCTGCCAGGGCATAATGCTTGCACAGCCGCGACAGGGCGGGCACGCGCAATGGTCCGAGGTCTAACCTCTCTGCAACGGCTAGAGCCTCTTCGAGCGTACGATGCGCCTCCTCCCACTGCTGCATGGCTTGATAGGTACTCCCCAGAATAGTGAGAAAGACCTGGAAGTTGATAGCCGGAGGCAGGGTTCGCGCCAGCGCGACGGTCTGTTGTGTGAGCACGAGCGCCTCTTCATAGGCCCCCGCTTCCAGCAATCCATGCGTGAGGTTGTTCGTACTGATGACTTGTACCGAGACATTCTTGATCTCTTGCGCGAGCGCGAGCGCTCTGCGGCCACTGCGAATACTGTCGTGCACCTGACCAGCATGCACTTGTGCGAAAGCCAGGTTCGCCCAGCACAAGGCTTCTGACGCGCGATTCGTCAAGGGTTGCGTGAGCGGAGAACCCATCAGAAAGTGGGCAATTGAAAGCTCCCGCGAAGCGGTCTGCTCGTTGCCCAGGGCTGCATACAGCGCCAGGGATGCTTCCAAACAGCGCATGGCCTCCTCAAAGTCCCCCACACGAAGATGGATCCATCCAAGCAAGAAGAGACTTCTGGCTTCCAGTTCCTTGTCGTGTATTCCTCGTGCCAGTTCCAAGGCATGCTCTCCATGAGGGAAGGCGCCCTTCGGGTCCTCCCACACAACGCCTATGATCTGTGCCAGGTTGCACTCCGTTTCCGCGAGCGCCTTTTGATCGTGACTGATCTCTGCCATGCGCCAGGCTTCCTCCAGGAGCACTCGAACCTTGGACCTCTCGTGCGACTGTTGGAGCGCCAGGATCGCTAAGCGGTTGAGGGTCATACTGACCAGCGCAGGCAGCGGCTTTTGCTGCGCATAGGCGAGCAGCTCTTCATATGCGTCCCGGGCCTGCTCCCAGGCATGCAGGAAGGCATACGACTGCCCCAGGGAGGCGTAGAGGTGTGCGATCTCCGGTGCCGGCAGCAAGGTCTGCATCGGCTGGGACTCCTGGAGCAAGGCGCGCGCCTGTTGGTAGTGCCCGATGGCGTCTTCGACGGCAAAGACGGCCAGCGCCTCATCCCCAGCCTGCACACTGTAACGAGAGGCGGCCTCGGCCTCTCCCGCCCCCAGTGCGTGATACGCCAGCTCGGCGGCTGCTGCTCCCTCTGTCTGCAAGAGCGCCAGTGCGCGCTGGTGCAAGACCTGCCGCCGTGCCTCGCCCAGTTCAGTGTAGACCACTTCTCGGATCAAGTCATGGGCGAAGCGATAGCTCACCCGGCGGCCTGCCCCGGCTTCCTCCTCGCGCAGGAGCCCACTGCCGACAGCCTCCTCCAGGCCCTCGACGCCTGCCTGCACCCCTACTTCGGCCATCTGCCACAGCAGCTTCGCGGTCGCCAGGTTACCCAGCACGGCGCTGGCCTGCACCAGTTGGCGCGTGGGAGGCGCGAGTTTCGCCAGGCGCGCCAGGATCATCGCGCGCACCGAGGGCGGTAACAGCGCCCGCCGGGACTCCTTCTGCGCGAGGGCCGCAGCCATCTCCACGCTCGGCTCCAGCCCCCAGGTACCATCCCCACTCAACCGCGGGACCAGCCATTGCCAGTCGCGGAACAACTTGAGCGTTTCCAGCAGGTACAACGGCTGCCCACCCGTGTGTGCAAACAGGAAGTCACCCAGCGCGGAGAGCTTCGTCTCTGATGCGGGCGAAGGCTCGGCCCCTGGCGTGGCGGGCACAGCGGCACCGTGCTCACGCTGTTCACCTCCACCGCGGATTCCAGGTTTTGCCTCTCCTGCGATGGCCTGAAGGAGCTGGATAGTCTCCGCCTGGCTCAGTGTCTGCAACGCGATCCGCGTGACCGGCAGGTCGCGGCCCAGGTCGGATAGTTCCGCGGAGAGCAGTGGGTTGAGTTCCATCCCCTCACTACGTATCGTGCCCAGCAGCAGTACCCGGCTACCATGCCTGATCCAGTGCCGTCCCAGGTAGCGCACCAGGTCGAAGGAGGCTCCATCGACCCAGTGCAAGTCGTCCAGCAGGAGCACCAGCGGCGCACGCTGCCCCAGGGCATCCACCAAGCGCACCACCGCTTCAAACAGCCGCAGCCTGGCGGTCAGCTCATCCTCGGTGGGAGCAGGCAGATCAGGGTAGCGTACCCGCAGCTCGGGCAGCAGGCGCGACAGTTCGGCCAGCCAGAGGTCGTCCAACAGGTCCTCCGGCGCGTTTTCCTCCTCCAGCCGCTCTCGCAGGGCCTCTACCAGCGGCTGATAGGGCAGTCGTCCCCCCATCTCGAAGGCTTGCCCAGCGAGCACATCGGCACCCTGGGCCCTGACCCAGGTCCCAAAATCACGGGCCAGCCGCGTTTTGCCGATGCCAGCCTCGCCCGCCACAAGTACAACCTGCGGCCGCCCACCCCGCGCCTGCTGCCAGCTCCCAACCAACTGCGTGAAAGCTCCGGCCCGTCCAACCAGCGGAGCCACCAGCTCGCCGGGCGGCTGGCTCTCCACCGTGGAGAGAGAAGAAAGGGTCGGGCGACTCTTGCGGCTGGCCGTCGAGGTGGCACGAACGTGCTCAGCCAGGGCCACGGTGTCCGCTGAGGGTGTGGCCTGCAACTCCTCGGCCAGGCGCGCCCGCAGGGTGGCATAGACCTGCAAGGCGGCGGTCGCATCGCCCCGCGCCAGGTGAACCCGCATCAAGCGCCGAGCAGCCTCCTCCGCGAGCGGATCGAGCGTTAGCCAGTGGGTGAGGGTGGCTCGGACCGGCTCCAGTTCCCCAGCGGCTTCCTGCCAGGACGAGAGCCGATCGAAGAGCTGGAGCAGGCGCACCTGCCAGTGGTGCTGCTGCTGCTCGTGCCACGCGTCAAAGCCCGTCTCCTCGCGCAACCAGAAGCCATCGAGGAAAGGACCGCGCACCCGGGCGAGGGCGTGCTGGAACTGGGCGACCAGGGCCGCGCGTTGTGGCTCAGCAGGGACTGCGGAGTGCAACAGGGATTGCTGGTAGGCCTGCTGCACCACGTCCAGATCAAGTTCCACCGGGGCCTGCGGATTCAGCCCGAGCAGTTGATGCTGACTGAGCAGATGGCTGTGCTGGGGAGGGGAGGCGTAGGAGTCAGCGAGCAGGCTGCGCAGGAGCAACAGGGCAGTGCGCACGCCCTTGCGCGCAGCATCGGGCTCACTGTCGGGCCACAAGAGGGCAGCCAGTTTGCTGCGAGAATGCAGGCCGCCTTCGACCGCCAGGTAGAGCAGCAGGGCCTGCGCCTTGCGTAGGGGAAACGTGAGGCGGCTCCCGTCATGAAACACTTCGGGTGGACCGAGTACGGCCAGGCGTAACAGACCCATGGTCTGTCCTCTTTCCACGTTATCGTCCAAAAATGCGACTGGTGGTCAGGATATACAAAAAAGTTGTCTCGTTCGCTTGCTCGATGGGAGCTTCTTCAATGAACAGGTTATGCGAGAAAAATAGTCAAGAATTGCCGGAAGTTCCCTGCACTTCCCCATATTATAACATAGTCATTCTTGCCCCTGATTCGTTACATTGGACGAAAAAATGTGAGAAGAAACGGTCCGGCGAACGAAATCAGGCACACACTTGTCTTCCTGCACCTGATGAAGTATACCCTTCAGAGAAAACACAAGCATTGGCTCAAGAAACTTCTTCTTGTAGCGGAAAAGAGGTTTTACGTGGAGGTGCTCCCGTTCAAGACGTTGCTCAGGACGTTTTCAGGACGCTTCCTGGTCATACTAGCACCAGTGAGGATGATGGGCAGCTGATTGTGGAAGGAGTGATGAGGTTACCTTTCCCCCAGACAGGGTGCCCAACACATGCGTGAGGTCTGGTGGAGCGCGTCGAACCAGGCAGAATGGACAAAGACGAGCACACAAAGGAGCGTTGTTTTATGACACAGCTACAGATCGTCTACCTGCTGCGCTCGGGAACCCAGGAGCGGTGGCGACGACTGTGTCAGGAGGTAGCGGGATCACGCAAGGAGCAGTTCGAAGCGTCCTGCCGGAACATGGGGATCACCCGGGTGCAGGTCAGGCTGGTGCAACTACTCCACAGTGAACTGATGCTCGTGACACTCCACACGCAGGAGCCGCACCAGACTCTCAAGGCGCTGGTGAGCTCTGATCTCCCATTTGATCGATGGCTGCGAGCGCAGCTACAGGTCTTGCTTGGATGGAATGTGCAGGATGTACTGCCTGGGCTGCCTGACCCGCAAGGTGACCTGATCTTGACCTGGGGTCAATAGCTTACGTTCATAGGTTACCGGCTGGCTCCATGTTTCCAGAGTGAACGTGCGGAACCACCATCAAAGGGACCTGAGGAGTTATACGGGTCTTCAAGCTCTCTCCAGGGATGTGTAACATCTTCCCAGGTTCATAGACTAGTATAACTGTATATTAATATGAGGCCGGGCATCGCAGGGCCTTAGACAAAAGGAGCAAAATGCCACGACTACTCTCAGTGAACGTTGGTCTGCCCCGCGACATCGCCTGGCGCGGGGAAACGGTGCGAACCGCCATCTGGAAGGAGCCAGTGCAGGGTAGAAGGATGGTCCGGAGGCTCAACATCGATGGCGACAGGCAAGGGGACCTGGCTGGTCACGGAGGCGAGCAACGGGCGGTCTTTGTCTACCAGATGGAGTCCTATCACTACTGGGAGCGTCAGCTCGGCCGGAATGACTTCGTGTTTGGACAGTTCGGGGAGAATTTTACCGTCGATGGCTTGTCCGACGAGGAGGTCTGCATCGGCGACCACTACCGTATCGGCAGTGCCCTCTTTGAGGTCACGCAGCCGCGCGTCACCTGCTACCGTGTTGGCATCCGCATGAACGAGCCCCAGATGCCTGCGCTGCTTGTCTCACACAGGAAACCGGGCTTTTACCTGCGCGTGCTGCAAGAGGGCGAGGTGGCAGCTGGCGACGAGATCGTCAAGGTCGCTGATGGCCCTGAGCGCATGACCGTCGCGGAGATCGATGCGATGCTCTACCTGGCCGGTCATTCCCGCGAGCGACTGGAGCGCGCGCTCCGTATTTCCGCCTTGAGTCCAGGGTGGAAGACGTCCTTCCAGGCACTGCTTGAGCAGGCGCTGACCGGGGAGACGGCAGGAGGGAACCCTGGGCTTGTCCCGTCGGGTGGCCCGCCCCCGGCATGGCCAGGGTTCCGCCCCCTGCAGGTTTCCCAAATGGAGCGGGAGAGCAGGAGCGTGCTCTCACTGGTCCTCGTGCCGGCAGACAAGCATCCCCTCGTCGCTGCCCTGCCTGGCCAGTTCGTGGTGCTGCGCCTCCAACCGAAGCCCGATGCGCCACCGCTCTTACGCAACTACTCGCTCTCCGACGCGCCAGGCGCTGATCACTACCGTGTGAGCGTCAAGCAAGAGGTGAACGGCGCAGCCAGCACGTACGTGCATACTCAGGTGCAGGTTGGCGATGTGTTGGAGGTGAGTGCTCCAAGGGGCAACTTCACATTCCAGCAGGGCAAGAGCCCCGTCGTCCTGCTCAGTGCTGGTGTGGGGGCGACACCGGTCCTGGCCATGCTGCATGCCCTCGCCGCCGAGGCATCGCCACGGGAAGTCTGGTGGCTGTTCGGAGCACGGAACCGCGACGAACACCCCTTTGCGCAGGAGGCACGCCGCAGCCTCCAGACGCTGGCCCGCAGCCGCAGCTACATCCTCTACAGCAGGCCAGGCCCCCAGGATCGGCCAGGTCTGGACTTCGACGCCCCTGGACACCTCAGTGTGACAGTGCTCAAGGAGATCGGCGTGCCGCGCGAGGCAGACTTTTATCTGTGTGGACCTGCCGCGTTCCTGCAAGATCTGACCAGCGGTCTCGCCGCCTGGGGCGTCACCAGGGAGCGTGTACATACAGAGCTTTTCGGCCCGACTCCATCCATCACACCCGGCGTGGTTGACGACGCACCGAGCCTTCCACCGCACCTGCCTGCCGGATCTCCCGGCACAGGGCCGCTCGTCTCGTTCGCTCGTAGTGGCCTCGTCGTTCACTGGGATCCGGCGTTCCAGAGCTTGCTCGAACTCGCCGAGGCTTGCGATGTTCCCGTGAGGTGGTCGTGCCGGACGGGGGTCTGCCATACCTGCGAAAGTGGGCTGATTGCCGGCACCGTCAGCTACCAGCCAGAGCCGCTCGAACGACCTGCCGACGGCAACCTGTTGATGTGCTGCTCCCAACCTCGGGAGGAAGTCATTCTTGACCTGTGACGCAGAAGTCGCGGATCTCACGAAGCAGCTACGGTTAAAACCATGCATAGCACCAAATCTCTTCCTCTGACTGTTTTTTCCAGGATAGGGGTGTGAAAGGTGACGTCAAGGGCAAAGAGGGCCGCAAGCTCTTGTGAGCTTGCGGCGCGTTCAATCGCAGCCTGGAAAGAACGAAATTTTTAGCGATCTTATAACGTATCTTCGCCCAGGGCTTGTTCCACGATCTGTTGTGCCTGTGGCTCGACCTTTGCTAATAATCTGGTAAACTGTTCATCGCCGACTGCTTTACGCAGGGTATCGATGCCGCGTTGTGACTCGTCACAGTAGGAACTTTGTGCCTCATTGAGGATGTTGTAAGCAAGCAGTAAAGAGGCCAGCGCAACTTCATAATGCTTTTGATCGAGATAGAGCTTGCCCAAATTGCGAAGTGTTTTGCCCTGACCCTCGTGATCTTCTACCTCCTGTGCGATATTCAATGCTTCTTTGTAGTACTGCAAAGCTTGCTGCTTGTTTCCGAGCTTCTCATGGACCGTGCCTAGATTCTTGAGCGTTCGGCCCTCCCCTCTTCGATCTATTTCT
>JBKPAZ010000106.1:0-14841 GCA_046726655.1 Chloroflexota bacterium | reverse complement strand
AGGCAATTCTTCCCCTCACCGATGTCATGGCGACAGGCCATCATGCTGCCATCACCGCAGGAGTCAGGGCAGGCAGCACAGTGGCAGTGATTGGCGATGGAGCAGTCGGACTCTGTGGAGTCCTGGCCGCCAAACGTCTGGAGGCCGAACGCATCTTTATCATCGGGCACCGGGAACAGCGGCTGAAACTGGCGCAAGCCTTTGGGGCCACCGATGTCATCACGACGAGAGATGAGCAAGCGGTGCAGGACGTGCTTGAGCAGACGCATGGGGGGGCCGAAGCGGTCCTGGAGTGTGTCGGTACGCTTGAGGCCATGAACATGGCGATTCACATGACCCGACCGGGCAGATCCGTCAGTCTCGTTGGCTTTACCCATGTTAGCCAGGCTCCTGATCTGACTCACAGATTGTTCCAGAATATTACCATCACCGGCGGCGTGGCACCTGCGCGCACCTACCTGCCAGCATTGTTGCAGGATGTGATCGCAGGAACACTTGATCCGCCACCCGTCCTCGACATGACGGTCGATCTTGATGGGGTTCCTGCTGGATACGCGGCGATGGATACGCGTGAAGCCATCAAAGTGATGGTGCTTCCGTAGAGACCAGAGTTATTCTTCAATCAACAAACGATGAGTTCGAAGCACCAAAGTTGAGCTAGATCCGAAAGTGGGCACTTGACGCGAATGATGAGCAGCCGTGGGCCATCGGAGGTTCGCATGGCTCACGACTCAGTTGCGTCACTCAACAGCGGGAACATGCACAAAGGAGACCTCTATGGCACAGACAGATTTTCGCACTGCCCTGCAGGGCGCCAACGAAATTGAGATCACCGTGACCGGTCGAACGTCCGGTCGATCCCTTTCCTACCCCGTGTGGTTCGCCCTGGAAGGCGACAAGCTCTATCTGATCCCGGTGAGGGGATCAGATACCGAGTGGTACAAAAACCTGCGCAAGCGACCTTCCATCCGCCTGGAGGCGCGTGGGAAGACGTTCACCACGAGCGCTCGTCTTCTCACCGATGAGGCGCAGCTAGGCAAGGTCCTTGAGAAGTTCCGAGACAAGTACGGCAGGAACGTGAAGTCCTACTACCCCAAGCTCGACGTGGCCGTCGAAGTTCCACTCGCGTGAGGTGCCAGCTCGGTTCTGGCATGGCGTTTCACGCTGAAGCGCGCTGCGACTCTCGGCTCATCTCGAAGGCTGGCAGCGCCGTGCCGCTCCTTGCACAAGCAGCGCGCTTCCTGCGGTAGCCGCCCTATCGGCGGGGCTCTGGCTTGTTGGTAGCATTGGGATGATCATCACCTCTCTCGATGAGAGCATTGCCGATGTTGAGATCGCGCCCACACACTCCGAGTGGAACTGAACCGCTTGCGTTCCCGGGCCACAGCAGCCATGTCAATGCAGATGCCACGAGCCGGTTTGGAGGCAACATCGTTTCAGCCTCGGCCTCGTGAATTATGGTATAGTGACCAGGTACAGACCGTCTGGCCATCAAACACACCGATGGCAACCATCTCTATGAGAAACGATGCGAGATTCGATACAGATCAGACCAGCACAGCCAGTCGACGCCGAGGTAGCGGCGGTCCTGCTTTACTCAGCGTATACGCATACACACGTCACCTATCCTCTGCGAGAAGAACACGAGAGCGGGTTGATCGAGCGTTTACAGCACTTCTTCCGTCGGGATGGCAATCGTTTTAGCTATCAGTATATCCAGGTCGCTGAGCAGAGCTCAGAGGTGGTCGGGTTGGTGTTGAGCTTTGGGGGTCGAGATGAGGCACGACTCAACGCCGCCGTTGGAAGCTGGCTCGAAAGGGAGGCGGAGGACGATGAAT
Organism: Chloroflexota bacterium; assembly: GCA_046726655.1. Classification (GTDB taxonomy): domain Bacteria; phylum Chloroflexota; class Ktedonobacteria; order Ktedonobacterales; family Ktedonobacteraceae; genus DATMNR01. The sequence goes on along the minus strand of JBKPAZ010000106.1, from coordinate 13,003 downwards.
GGTATGTCGATGCGCTCGCCGTGCTCACAAATTGGGGTTGCAAGGGGATCGGCACGCGCCTGCTGCAAACTGCGGAGCGGCAGGCGCGCCAGCACCACTATCCTAAAATTGCTCTGCATGTCGCTCAAGGGAACACACAGGCATTGGATCTGTATGCGCATCTGCACTATGTTGTCACCCAGCAGACCTTCCTCTATCAACGTCCCTATGTCCGCATGGTAAAAACATTGGAAAACTGGGAAGAGGGAAATGACGGAACGGAGAGGACGCAGAGGCATTCTCAATGAATGTGGAGGTTCTGTAGCAAAAAATGAGGAAAAGGACAACCGAAAGTCACCAGGGGCATTCTACCGTTTCCCCCCGTTTCACGTTCGCATTTACACCTTATAGAGAACGGTTGCACCTGCAATTTTTTACGCTGCTCATTCGCGTCTCTCTCTCTCCTGGAGCACATTCTTCCACAACACTCGTACCTGCCCCTGCGGATCATCGACCACGTGCGGAACGTCGCTCAAGATCATGGTGGCGCGCTCTTCCAGATCGTAGGGTGGCCAGGCTGGCGATGGCAGGATTGCCGCTGCGGAGAAAAGCGGCCCATGCCGCGTGCATCAGGTCGGCCAGCGGCTGTCTGGCGAGTCGCCGGCAAACCTGCGGGCGATCTCCGTGTTGAGCGTGTTCCAGACGAAGAGGATCTCTACACCGTGCGTGGCACCATAGCTCTCCAGTTCTTTGTGCTCCTCTTCGGTAAACCAACCCTCACGCTCAGTCTGGATGAGTTCGTATGCTCGTTCAGCTACCTCGGGAGAGGGATGGATCGACCCCGGTATCGGCCAAGAGCCTTTTAGCCTTTGAGTTCGTTGAGCCGCGCGACGATGACGGACGGGTCAAGGCGGCGCGTGAAGTCAGGATCGACAAAGGCCAGGCGAACGGTTTCCGACCGGTCGATCAGAAAGGTCCCGGCCATTGGTAGGTCCCACGCATCAGTGCCGTTGAACGCGGGCAGGTCCGCGCCCACCCGCAAGTGGGCGCGGCGTACCGCTTTGTCGATGGTGAAGACGAGTCCGTACTCTCGCGCTACCTCGTTGCCCCTATCGCTTAAGAGCGCAAAGGTCAGTTCCAGCTTCTCCGCCAAAGCTTTGCTATGGTCCGGCGTCTGCGGGGAAATCGCCACGAGTGTGGCCCTCCCTGCCTGCAGTTGCGGCAAGGCCCGCTGATAGGCGCGCAACGCCAGATGGCAGTACGGACACCATTGGCCCCGATAGAAGGTAATGACGACCGGCCCCTGCTCGAGCAGGTGCGAGAGCCTCACCATGTTGCCGCGTGCGTCGGGCAGCATGAAATCCGGGGCCTGTGCCCCTTCCTTAAGAGCGTTCTCGGCAGCGCCGGAGGTGACGAGCTGCCCGATGGGACGCAACAAATCCTGCAGCAGGTCTGTAGGCAACCAGCTTGCCCCCTCAGCGATAAATTCATCAATCTGTTGCTGCAATGGGATGTTCTTTGGGATATGCATCGCCATCGTCTTTCTTCTTCCGCTCTTGCTACTGACTCATTGGTTGCTTGCGCTTCCGGTCTTGACAGAGTACGCCACCGATGCCGGGAGAACCGTTGTCTTGATTCTCACCAAGAAAGAGGGTCAAGGGGTCGCGTTTGTGACAGATGGTTGCTGAAACCAAAAAGGAGATTGCTTCCTTACCAGACGAGCGCGTTGCGCTTCGTTGCGGCCTTCGCTCATCTGGCCCTGCTTCCCCGCAGCTATCCGTCTCAGGTGGACTGCCTGGGGACCGCTACCTCGGCCTCGAGCGCGGCTTAGCTTTGCAGGCGCCCCTGGAGGTAGAGCCAGCGGACAAAAGCTTGTCGCTTGTATTCAGGATTGTCCTCGTGATAGGCCCCGTGCTGATAGAGCGCTTTGACTCTGAGGAGGCTAGCAATCTGCTCGCTCGAAAAACCCACCTGTTCGAGCTGTCGAACGTCTGTTTTAGTTGGCAAAGGCTCTCGGAATTCCATAGTCATCCTCCTGTGTCGCTGAGCCGGCAGATCACTGGTTGTACCACTGGCGCCGTCTGCTCTCCCGCTCAAGTCGTTGTCTCTCGCAATTCGTGCTTGACAAACTACGAGGGATTTATCTCACCATAGACGTTTTATGGCGTTAGTTGCCTGACACTCTGCTGATCATCACCAGCATGATCCTCACTAAGAAAGAGGGTCGAGGGGTCAGGTTTGTGACAGGCGCTGGAATGTCTATTCAGCACACTCCATACCGAGCCCAACAACAGCTATTTCGGGACAGGACGAGGCATCGCCTTCATGGGTGGGGACATCGTCGGCGCTGGTAAACTTGTACAGGAAAGCAAGTTGAACAAGCCTATACTCGTGTCTGTCACAAACGTGCCCCCTTGTCCCTCTCTCTTTGCGATGATCTTTCAAGTGAGGATATAAACATAGGAGAAGAAATGATGACTAACATGGTAAAACCCCCTCAGTGACGAGGACATGCTTCGAAGAACACTCGAGACCAGCGTCATACAGCGAGTTCCCGCAGGTCAGAGCGGGGTGTGGGTGCTGCTCGCCACGATCCTGGGATCGAGTATGGCCTTTATCGACGGGACGGTCGTCAATGTCGCTTTGCCAGTACTCCAACTAGATTTGAAGGCCACCGTTGCCGATGTGCAATGGGTCGTCGAGGCCTATTCACTCTTCCTGGCCGCCCTCATTCTGGTGGGAGGGTCCTTAGGCGATCACTTTGGGCGCAGGCGCATCTTCGCCATAGGGGTCTGGCACCGACTATCGTCCTGCTGATTGTCGCACGCGCGATTCAGGGCATTGGCGGGGCTCTGCTGGTGCCAGGGAGCCTGGCGCTCATCAGTGCTTCGTTCGAGAGCCAGCAGCGTGGACGAGCGATTGGTACCTGGTCGGGCTTCACGGCTATCATCTCAGTCATTGGTCCGGTGCTGGGAGTCTGGTTGGTTGCGTATGCTTCCTGGCGCTGGGTCTTTTTTATCAATGTGCCGGTAGCAGCGATGGTGCTCAGTGTGCTCTTCTGGCGCGTCCCAGAACGTCGTGGAGAGGAAGCCGCTCGTAGAGGGTTGGACTGGTGGGGAGCATTCCTGGCAACCCTTGGTCTAGGAGGTATTGTGTATGGATTGATCGAATCGGGGAACCTGGGTGTGGGTCATCCGCTGGTGCTCACTGCCCTGGCGATTGGCGTCGTTGCGCTACTCACGTTTCTCCTGGTGGAAGCGCGCAGTTGTGTGCCGATGCTGCCTCTCAGCCTGTTCCGCTCGCCTACCTTTAGCGGCGCGAATGTCCTGACCTTGCTCCTGTACGCGGCCCTGGGTGGAGCGCTGTTTTTCGTCCCCTTTAACCTGATTCGCGTGCAGGGCTACGCACCGGCGGCTGCCGGGGCAGCCAACCTCCCCGTGATTCTGATCCTGTTCCTCCTCTCGCGTTGGTCAGGGGACCTGGTGAGCCGCTATGGCGCGAAGCTTCCGCTCATCGTAGGCCCGCTCATCGCCGCTGCTGGCTTCGCTCTCTTTGCACGACCCGGGATTGGCGGGAGCTACTGGACGACCTTCTTTCCGGCGGCAGTCGTTTTAGGCATAGGGATGGCGGTCAGTGTCGCGCCTTTGACCACGGCAGTCATGAGCGCGGTGGATGCCCGGCGTGCGGGCAGTGCTTCTGGTGTCAATAATGCGGTTGCTCGCGCAGCCGGGCTGCTTGCCATAGCAGTCCAGGGCCTCGTTGTCCTGGCCGTGTTTAGCAGCAGCCTCGACAGGCATCTCGCGGGGCTTTCGCTGCCATCTGAAGTGCGCCATATGCTGAGCGCCCAGCAGAGCAAGCTGGTTGGCATCACTCTTCCTGACGGGCTGAGTCATGCGACGCATGCAGCGATACAACAGGCGATCGCAGAGTCGTTCGTCACCGGTTTTCGCGTGGTTATGCTGATCGCTGCCGGGTTAGCGCTCGCGAGTGCGCTCAGCGCGTTGTTGTTGATCGAGGACACATCACGCACAAGCGATGTAACGCCGTCGTGAATGATTCCCCTGCTCCACTGATCTCCGGCACGTTCTAGTCCGAAAAGGCCCTGACATGTCGGAAAGATGCAGGATCTGGGCGGCTTCTTCCTTGTGCTCACGTGTCGCAGAATCCGTAGGGCTGTGATAAAATGGCAGAAACGATCGATCACATGCGAGAGAGGAATCTCTTGCCGGAGTGAAGCGTGTTCGGTACGTAGTGATGAATTCCCGAACATCTGCTTCCTGTTCGTCGGCCCCCTCAGGATAGAGAACCACGATGGCTAAAATGACACCCACGGTACGAGGTGACCGGTTGGTCTATCAGGATCAGCAAAACGATTGCGAGCAGGTACTCGTGGTGGGCACGCCGGCCTGGTACAACTGGCTAACGACCGCCACGACCTTCGCCTTTACCGGTGACAGCGGTACCTTCACCGCTCGCAAAGAGCGTGCTGGCAATAAGCGTGGTGGTTGGTACTGGAAAGCCTACCGTACGCAACATAGCAAGCACTCCTCTCTCTACCTCGGCAAGTCAGAGGCCGTGACGCTGGAGCGATTACACGCGGTGGCCCAGGCGCTCGCGCAGGCACCCAGCGAGGACGCAATGGGAGAGGACAACCCGAACATGACCTCTCTGCCAAAGGAACGGGTGGAGCGGCCTTTTGCGACTACCACATCCAACATTCCCTTGCTTGCCACCAAGTTCCATATGCCGAGACTGCGCGCCCCGCTGGTGTATCGTCCACATCTGATCGAGCGGCTGCAGCAGGCAGCGGAACACCCGCTTACCCTCATTGCTGCTCCTGCTGGCTTTGGCAAAACCACCTTGCTGAGTACCTGGCTTGAACGCGCTCCTCTCACTGCCGCCTGGGTTTCTTTAGACCCTGCGGATAATGACCTCACACGATTCTGGTCCTACACCCTCACTGCGCTGGACAAGGCCTTTCCAGGCTGTGGCGCGACGGCACTCTCGCTACTTCACTCACCGCAGCCTCCATCGATGGAGGGTATTCTGTCCACCGTCATCAATACCCTCACCACACTTTCACAGGAGATAGTGCTCGTCTGGGACGACTACCACCTGATCACCGCGCCAGTTATCCACACCTCGGTCACGTTTCTACTTGAGCATTTGCCGCCCCGACTCCACCTCATCATTGCCGCGCGGGCAGACCCGCCCCTGCCCCTGGCACGGTTGCGCACGCGTGGCCAGTTGCTCGAACTGCGATCAGCCGATTTACGCTTCCTGTCTGAAGAGACCGCGACATTTCTCACTCAGCTCAGCAGGTTGACGCTTTCGGCGCAGGAGATCACTGCGCTGGAAACACGCACGGAGGGCTGGATAGCCGGACTGCAGTTGGCTGCGCTCTCGCTGCACGATCGCACGGACATCCCAGGGTTCATCAAAGCGTTCACTGGCAGCCACCGCTATGTGGTCGACTACCTGGTCGAAGAAGTGTTGGTTCATCAGCCCGAACCCGTCCAGACCTTTCTGCTCCAGACCGCGATCCTAGAGCGGATGACGGGTTCGCTCTGTGAGGCGGTGACGGGAAATGCGGAGGGGCAGGCGACGCTGGAGCGGCTGGAGCAGGCCAATCTCTTCCTGGTACCGTTGGATGACGAGCGACGCTGGTATCGCTATCATCATCTCTTCGCGGACATGTTACATCAGCGTGTGCAGAAGAGGATGCCCGACCTGGTGCCTGAACTGCACCGCCGGGCAAGCACCTGGTACGAACAACATGGCCTGCAGGCCGAAGCAGTGGGACACGCCTTGTCCGCGTTAGACTTTGAGCGGGCGGCGCGTTTGATTGAGCAGGTCGCCGCCTCACTGATTTGGAAGCGTGGTGAGTTATCAACGCTGCTCGGATGGCTGGAGGCCTTGCCGGAGCAGGTGATGTATGCCCATCCCCGCCTCCTGCTTGACAGCGCCTGGGTGCTGCTCTGGAGCGGGCAGGTGGCCGCCCTTGAGCCACTTCTGCTAGCGGCTTCGCATGCGCTGGCAGCCAGCACAGAATCCCAGCCGAATATCCCCCATATCGCCAGGCAGACCATGCAGGGTGAACTTGCGGCCATCCGAGCCGAACTCGCCCGCCAGCGCGGAGATGTCTCAGCCGCTATCGTGCTTGCCCATGAAGCCCTTGCCTCTTTACCGGAAGAAGCCCAGTGGTTGCGCGGCATTGTCACCGGGTTGTTGGGAGGAGCGTATCGCTTACGTGGCGATGTGGTAGCCGCAAGCCGTGCCTACACGGAAACCGTACATGCAAGCCAGGCATCCGGCAATGTCCCCGTAACGCTAATTGCTCTGGGCCAATTGGCTCAACTCCAGGCGATGCAGGGCCAGCTCCACCAGGCAACCAGGACCTACCAGCAAGCGCTCGACCTGGCTGCCCGGTGGGGCGTCACGTCCTTACCAGCGCTGGGTGTTGCCCTGGTGAGCATGGGTGAAGTGCTGCGTGAGTGGAACGATCTGGACGGGGCGGAGCGCCTTCTCCTCCAGGGCATCGACTACTGCCAGCAGCGGGGTGGATTGGCGGAATTCGCGCTGGATGGCTTCCTCAGTCTGGCGCGCGTCTTAGAGGCGCGAGGGGAGATGGACGGCGCGCTCCGCATGATCCAGCAAGCAGAGCAGATCGGTCGAGACTCCCACTCTGCCACCAGAGTAGCCGCATCCCAGGCAAAACTGTGGCTGGCTCAAGGCAACATCCCCGCTGCCAACAGATGGGCCGCGACGCTTCAGCACGAGTTCAACGTGGGTGGCGAACTCGCCTATGAGCACCTGGACGGTTACATCGTGCTGGCGCGACTGGGCATGGTCCGCGGCAAGTTGACGGAGGCGATACGACTCCTGGGGCGGCTGCTCCATCTGGCGGAGTCCACCGGATTGATCGGACAAATGATTGAAGTCCTGGTGCTTCAGGCTCTCTCCTTCCAAGCACAGGCGAATCCTCCACAGGCTATGATGGCACTCTCGAGGGCATTAGAATTAGCAGAACCACAGGGCTATATCCGCATCTTCGTAGATGAAGGCGAGCCGATGCTTGCGTTGCTGCATCATGCCGCATCACGCGGCGTTGCCCCTGACTACCTGGACAAACTGCTCGCCGCATCTGGCACAACGGCTCAGATCTCCTCGCCACTGGCAGCAGTGCTTATTGACCCTTTGAGCGAACGTGAGCGCGAGATACTCAGGCTCATCGCTGCTGGCCTCTCCACCCACGAGATTGCCGACGAACTCGTGATTGTCGTGGGGACCGTCAGGAACCACATTAAGCACATCTACAGCAAACTTGATGCCCACAGTCGTCTTCAGGCGGTCGAGCGCGCAAGAACGTTGAATCTGTTGTAGCGTGTTTTTCCCGGCACTCGGAGGTCTGCTCCACTGCTTCGCGGAGCAGAAACAGATCCGGCGTGCTTCACCCCCTTGAAGAATATCCCACGCAACTATCCCACCTGGGACATGACCTTCCCCTGACTCACAGGTATACTCAGTGCATCAACATCGTTCAAGCATCTCCCGTGTTCACAGAACTGCCCTGGAGGGCGGCAAAGCACTGTTGAGAGATGCATTTTCTATTCACTGTTGCCTCACCCGCTCACGGCGAGGAGTTTTACCAGGGGTGAGGCCACTGGAAAGAGCAAAAAGATGATCAAACACTACCAAACCGCTATCGTTACTGGTGCCTCGCGTGGCATCGGACCTCTTATTGCCAAAGCTTTGGCGAAGGAAGGCATCAATCTGGTCCTGGCTGCACGTTCGGCGCCCGAATTGGAACAAGTAGCTGCGGACATTCGTACAACCGGTGTCCAGGTCCTCACTTTCCCAACCGATGTGACGGATCGGGAAGCACGCAGTGCATTAGTGACCACTGCCGAGCACACCTTTGGTGCAATAGATGTGCTGGTTAACAATGCAGGTGGCGATCCCCAACGAGAATTTCACAATTACACGGCAGATGAAATTGAGGCAATTATCCAGCTCAATCTGACCGCGCCAATTGAGCTTACCCGCCTGCTTCTGCCCGGGATGGTAGCACGCAAGCAGGGACACATTGTGAACATCTCTTCCCTGGGTGGTCGCATAAGTTTCCCCCATACCGAGGTCTATTCTGCCTGTAAGGATGGCCTCATTGGCTTTACTCGTGTGTTGCGGGCCGATTACCGCAACGCTGGAGTCAGCAGCTCCGTACTCATCCTCGGCAGTATCGGCGAAGCCGGGGCAACGGCGCGAACGCTCCAGGAGATGAACCTCCCAATGCCTGCCATGGCCAGAGCCTTCTTGTCCCCCGCCGAGGCTGTCGCCAGAGGGGTCGTGAAAGTCCTCAAGACAGATAAACCAGAGCTGGTAATCATGCCTGGACCCGGGCGGCTGATGAAAGCACAAATGGACTTCTTCCCAGGGATGGGACCGAGGATGAACCGGAGAGCGGGTGTCACTGCTCGCATGAAGCAGGTCGCTGATTTCCGCGAACAAGAGCGCGCGCAAGGAGACGCGAGTACCCACCATCCAGCAGAGCAACGATGAGCAGTCTAAGCGAACAGCATGGACAAGAAGCAGACGAGTCCATTCATTCAATTCAGAAGGAACATACTCATGACAACCAATATTCCACAGCAGCAGGCAGATGGATCTGTTGCGCAGGCAAGGAACACACTCCTGGCAATCGATATCCCTACGGACATCCCTTTACAGCAGCAGACTGACGCATTTTTTGCGCAGGCAAAGAGCCAGATCCCTGCCGACCTGTTAAAGGATTTGCTGAGTCCTGTCGAGCAGCTTATCGCGTCTGGTGCAGCTGAGAAGGTCCTCAAGGAGGGGGCGCAGGCCCCGGATTTCACGCTGCCTGATGCGCTGGGCAACGTAGTGACGCTCTCGCACCTGCTCAGGCAGGGTCCAGTGGTCATTAGCTTCTATCGCGGCGCATGGTGTCCGTACTGCAATCTGGAGTTGCGCGCGTATCAGCGGATCCTGCCGCAGTTGCAGGAACTGGGAGCGTCGCTGGTAGCGATTTCGCCGCAGACGCCGGACCATAGCCTCTCGTTGGTGGAGAAGCAGCAACTGACCTTTACGGTCCTCAGCGATGTGGGGAACCAGGTGGCTCGTCAGTTTGGACTGGTCTTCACCATCGAGGAGGCGGTGCGTACTTCGCACAAACGGATTGGCGCGAACTTGCCCGCCTTCAACGGCGATGACTCGTGGGAACTTCCAATGGCAGGGACCTTTCTGGTCGACCAGTCAGGCATTATTCACCTCGCCTTTGTCGATCCCGACTTCTCACGCCGCCTTGACCCGTCGGTCGTCATCGCACAGATCAAAGAACTCAAGGGCAAGTTCGGCAACTAAAAGGTGTATGGTAAAAAGTTCCATGGGCGGTGATGTCTCACCGCTCACTGGAACTCTGGAAGAAGGAGGTTTTCTCATGAGCACAATACGTCTCACCATCTGGATCGCTCGCGTGCTTGGAACAGTAACCGCGATTCTTGGATGGTTGTTCTTACTGGCCGATAGCAACATCACCTGGATCGTTCATGTGCCGGGAGTAGGGACACAGATACAAGGATGGTTGCACTGGATTGCCAATAGCACCAGCTTCATCTTCACGCATATGGTGCTGGGCATCACCTTCGCACTCTTGCTTCTGGCCCTGAGTCTCATACAGCTTCTCACCGGGCGTATGCGCTTGCTGGGAGCTATCGGTATCGTGTATACGCTCATTCTCACGGCCCTGGGATTCACACAGACCGGCTTGCTCGTAGGCCCTATGCACTGGCTGATCCAGACGGCTCATGTGGTGATCGGCTTCGGTGCCCTTGTGCTGGTCCAGGTGATAAGCGTCCGCGATGCTCGCCTCAGGAGGGGCGCTGCTATCGTGCCTGTGCCACGAGCAACGGCGCCGCGAGCAGTGCGATAATCCTGTTCCTGCCCCCTTCCGCACCTTACTCCTGCGTCAGAGAACGAACAGCCAGGAGGAGGCAGGGCGATGACTGACGCTCTAAAGTCTAAAGTTGTTCTAGAAATGGTCCATACAATAGACACACGAAACGAGAGAGGAGAGGCTGTCATGGAGATACTCCGTACGCCTGATGAACGCTTTGTCAACCTGCCCGCTTATCCATTTGCGCCGCACTACGTGGAGGTCGATGGACTGCGCATTCACTATGTGGATGAAGGTCCACGCGAGGCTGATCCCGTGCTGATGCTGCACGGTGAGCCGTCCTGGTCCTACCTCTATCGGAAGATGATCCCGATCATCACAGCCGCCGGTCACCGCGTTGTTGCTCCTGACCTGATCGGCTTTGGTCGCTCTGATAAGCCCACACGCCGCGAGGACTATACCTACCAGCGCCATGTGGATTGGATACGTGGTCTGATCCTGGCGCAGGATTTGAAGCGGATCACGTTGATAGGCCAGGATTGGGGTGGCTTCATCGGGCTGCGCCTGGCTACCGAGTTGGAAGAGCGTTTTGCACGCATCGTCGCTGCCAATACCTTTCTGCCCACAGGCGCTACTCCGCCGGGAGAAGGTCTTTTGAACTGGCAACGCTTTTCGCAACAGACGCCAGTTTTTCGGTCGAGCGAGATCATCCAGATGTTCAATGTCAACAAAGTGCCGCCTGAAGTGGGAGCAGCCTACGACGCCCCTTTCCCCGATGAGCGCTACCAGGCGGGAGCACGCCAGTTCCCGTTACTCATTCCCACCTCCCCAAACGATCAGGCTGCACTGGCGAATCGTGCAGCCTGGGAGGTGCTGCGACGCTGGGAGAAGCCATTCCTTACCGTCTTTAGTGAGGGCGATCAGGCTTTCAAGGCACAGGGCGCAGACCAGATCTTCCAGGAGATCGTGCCCGGCGCAAAAGGCCAGCCCCATACGACAGTTGTTGGTGCGGGCCATTTCCTACAGGAGGAGAAAGGGCCGGAGTTCGCCCAGATTATCGTCGATTTTCTGGCCCGCACAGCATAGAGAGCAATGTTATGTTGGTCTTTTCTCCGAAAGGGCGAAAGAGATAACAGGTATTGTGATGAAAGGAAATTGTCATGCAGATAGAGGGAAGCGTTGTCGTCGTGACCGGGGCTTCAGCGGGCATCGGGCTGGCGACCGCACGCCGTTTCGCCAGGGCAGGAGCATCTGTCGTCCTGGCAGCACGCTCACTTGAGCGGATCGCTCGAGTGGAACAAGAGCTACGTGAGCAAGGTCACAAGGCGCTGGCCGTCGCGGTCGATATGAGAGATCGAGTTCAGGTTGAACAGATGATTACGACTGCTTATGAGCACTTCGAGACGATTGATATCCTGATCAATAATGCAGGCCAGGGTATGGAGGGGCCTGTGGCCGATGTATCCATTGAGGATTTCCGCCAAATTATCGAACTCAATCTCTTCGGTCCGCTCTTTGCAATGCAGGCGGTGATCAAGAGGATGCGCCAGCGCGGCGGAGGAGTGATTCTCAATATCAGCTCGAACGTCTCCAGGTTGCACCTTCCCGGCCTGTCGGCTTACGCCTCGTCCAAGGCGGCCCTAAACCTTCTTTCAGAGACAGCTCGTGAGGAACTGGCATCTGAGAACGTCCGTGTGATTACGGTGTACCCGGGTCCTACGCTGACTGATTTCTCGAAACATTCACTGGGGGAGCAGCAGGTCCGCCGCAACCCTCCAGCAGGGATCATACCGGACACGCCCGAGTTTGTTGCCCAAAAAATTCTGGAGGCAGCCCGCAAAGAACCTGCTGAACAATTAATGAGGGCATGATGGAGTTGCGGAAAGAGATCATTCGAAATCAAGATCGGCTTGCCAGCAGTCAATTTTGAAGCCAGTGATGCTCAAAGATAAGCCCGGCAAGAATCTGGGCAACAGCTTTCTCCAACTGCTAGGTTTGTGTATGCCTCAATTTCAATAGAAACGATCGATGAGTCCATGGACAGAAAGGAAGATATGCTTCATGAGAGCAATGATTACAATCCATTTAGATAGCCGGCATCGTGAGGAAATAAGTGCGCTCATTCCACAGGAGCAGGAGCATGTGAGAACGCTCTTGAGAAAGGGAACACTTGAAAGCATGTACATGAGTAGCGATCGCTCCACGCTCTGGCTCGTAATGAAGGGCGAGTCAGTCGAGCAGATCCAGCAAGAACTCAGCACCTTTCCGCTCTATCCCTTTATGAAGCCGGACTTTGTTCCTCTTATTGAACTACAGGGTCCCCCACACTAACCTGGCAGTCTTCTTCCTGCTGCCCGGCTGGTGCTGGCTTCGCGCCAGCTACGCCAGCGTATCACCGTGCGGCAGGAAGACCACCCGAAGTCGAGGCCGAGAGAGGGTGAGGAACTGGAGAGGGGGTGATACCATTTTTTCTGAGGAAAGACATGAAAAAGGCCTACAGGAGGAGGAGAAGGAATGGAAAAAGGACACGCTCAAGATGAGGTCTACCGGATCGTCGTCAAGGGACATCTCGATCATGCCTGGTCGGACTGGTTTGATGGGCTAACCATCAGACAGACAGGCACTGGCGAAACCATACTCTCCGGTCCACTCGCGGACCAATCAGCCCTCCATGGAGTGCTGATCAAAGTACGTGACCTGGGTCTGCCATTGCTTTCGCTGACTCGCATTGAGCCAGGGAAACCAGATACGCTGACATGATTTGCTTCAAGCTGCTCCTGCACCTCGAGCATACGGAAGAGAGGAGAAGGGGCATTGACATCCTGGTCCGATTCTGATGAGGGCAATCACGGGATCTTAGATAGGGATACCATATCGTATTTCCAGCACGTTGGTCTTTTTGGATGCCCTTTTCTGAGCATGACAGCATGAGCGATCTCAATGAAATGGTCGGCGATGCAACAAGAAGACTACTGCTCCAGCTGAGTGGGAACGACCGGCACCTAACAGAAGGCGATCAGCGCCAGCCCGGCTCTACTGATGACCGCTTTGAGTAAGCTCTATGAGATGACCATCGGGATCGCGCAAGAAGGCCCGAACCTCATAGCCCCAGTC
>JBKPAZ010000105.1:0-11906 GCA_046726655.1 Chloroflexota bacterium | reverse complement strand
GGTATGCTCATCGTTAATTGTAACCATACAATGCTCACTCATTCACATGCCCACCCTTTTCTTTCATCCTGCGCAACTGCTCTTCAATCGTCTCATCGAGTTCCAGTTCGCGTTCCTGGCGGGATTTCATCGCCAGGGCTGCACGCCGCATATAGCGTGTACGCAAGGAGCGATAATCAGCCTCTCCCAGGTTGCCAAGCTGATAATCAAAATCGACCTCTTGCAGGGCTGTGCGTGCTATCTGCTCACGCTCAGCTTGAGAGGAAACCGGTGTATTCAAGGACGCGACCTGTGATGTCTTCGAGGGCGTGCGATGATAGATCGGGTAGAGAACGAAGGCCAGCGCAAACATACCCAGTAGTATAGCAACAAGGGTTGGTAATACTTGCATCAGTTATCCTCGCTTCGCTCGCCCCCCGATAAATCGGGGTCTATATTTGTTCCGGGATGCGCAAATACGGGGTCTTCAGCGGCAAGTTCTTGTTCAACTTGCTTCTGGTAGTGTGCTATTTCGGCCTCATCTGTGTCTTCGGGGTCAGTGACATCATCAAGCGCGCCTCTATCTGATGATGCATACCAGCTTCGCAGGACAAAGAAGAGTAAGAGTGTGCCACTAAGCAATAATGCAATGGGAACGAGCCAGGCCAGCAGCGTGAAACCTTGCCATGGAGGAGACCACAGGATGCGATCACCGTAGCGCGACACAAAATACTGGATCACCTCCTGCTCGGATTTCCCAGCTTGTAATTGCTGGCGAATAATCCCGCGCATTTGTTGTGAGAGCGTTGCAGGAGAATCAGCAACAGATTCTCCCTGGCAGACAAGGCACTTCAATTGCGAAGCCACGTCATGCACGCGTTGATCCAGTGTTTGCTGGGGAGGCGTGATGAGAAATACGTAGAACCAGATGGAGCCTATAATTGCTGCACCTGCAAGAAATATGAGGAGTGAGCGTCGCTTTCTCATGTCGTGGCCTCCCCATCATTTTCAAGCGGTTCCAAATTAACCCCTACCGAGTGCGACGCAAGCGTCCCCACACCACCCAGCACCACCCCCGCCCCTACACGATCGGATACCGGTTCCTTCTCTGTATCGGGTTTGGTAAGAACAATTCGCGGCTTCCTGTGCTGCGGCCACCAGCATATAATGCCACCGAGCAGCATCAGGAGTCCCCCTAGCCAGACGAGAGGCACAAGTGGGTTAACAAAGACGCGAATGGTAGCCTCAGATGGCCCATTCCAGTTGGCAAGGAATACGTAAAGGTCGGTCAGGCCATAGGTTGTGATGGAAATCAGACTTGTAGGCTGATTAGCAAAGCTGGCATAGACTTGTTGGCCTGGGTAAATGTATTGTTGTAGTTGTCCCTCGTGCCAGACTTGTAACTGCGCTGTTAGTATCTCAACATCGGGATATGTTCTGTCGATATTGCCGAGATACACCAGCTTATAGTCTGCAATAGTAATCTCCTGTCCTGGCTTGAGCACAGCATCTTGCTGAACCTGGAAGAAGTGCGAGCCAACGACTCCCACAGCGAGCATTACCAGTCCCAGGTGTACCAGGTAGCCTCCGTAACGCTGCCGGTAGCGCTCGAAGAGCATATACAGCGCGAATGGGTAAGGCTCCCCATGGCGGTGCCGTACGCGCACCCCGCGCCACATTTCGTAGAGAATCGCACCAGCAGTAAATGCACAGACGGCAAAGGCGATGTTTGCCCAGATGTCGCGAATACCCAAAAGTGGCAGCACGGCTGCACAAATGGCAGCGGCAAGCGCTGGAATGCCTAGATTGCGCCGCAAAGCGCGAGTAGAGGTGCGTCGCCATGCCAGTAAGGGACCGACGCCCATCGCCAAAATCAGCACAATAAAGATCGGCCCATCAACCTGGTTATAGAAAGGTGGCCCTACGGTCAGTATTTGATCGCGCACAGCGTTGGAGATGAGTGGGAAGAGGGTGCCCCATAGAGTTGCGAACGTTATGCCGACCAGCAGAAGATTGTTAAGCAGGAAACTTCCTTCACGCGAAATCACCGAATCAAAATCTTGTTCAGGCCGCAGCTTTGGTAAACGAAAAATGAATAGTCCGATGCTAAATACAATTACGATGCCAAGGAACGCTAGAAAATACCCACCGATGGCTGAATAGGCAAACGAATGGACAGAGTTGATGATGCCACTACGCACCTCAAAAGTACCAAATATCGAAAGAGCAAAGGAGGCGATCACCAGGCTTAGATTCCATACCTTGAGCATGCCGCGCCGTTCCTGTACCATCGCTGAGTGAAGAAATGCGGTCGCCGTCAACCAGGGTAATAGCGCTGCATTTTCCACCGGGTCCCAACCCCAATAGCCGCCCCACCCCAGGACGTGATAGGCCCACCATGCTCCCAACACCAGTCCCAAGGTCTGGATTGACCATGCTGCCAGCATCCAGCGACGAATGGAGCGCAACCACTCACTATCGAGTTTTCCGGTAATCATGGCGGCAACGGCGAAGGCAAAGGGTACTGAAAAGCTCATATAGCCCATCAATAACATAGGAGGGTGTATCAGCATGCCGGGGTCCATCAAGAGCGGATTCAGCCCCACTCCATCAGCTAAAGGCACAGGCAGGCGTACAAAAGGATTACTGACAGTTGTCAGCACTATCAAGAGGAAGGTCTCTATGCCCATCAAGGTAGCCATCACGTAAGGCACAAGTACAGCGGGAGCGCGTTTTGCAGTAAAGACGAATATTGCAGAGAAGATTGAGAGCATCAATGCCCAGTATAGCAGGGAACCCTCTTGCCCGCCATAAAAAGCAGAGGCAGTGTAGTACCAGGGCATAGCTAGATTTGAATGCTGCGCGACGTAGCTCAAACCAAAGTCATGTGTGAGAAATGAAGCAATCAAAGCGGCTGAAGCCAGTAGCAGAAAAAAAGCAACGGTCAGAACGCTTCGTTTGGAGCTGGCTACGAGTTGGGGTATTTCACGTGTTGCATCCAGTATGGCTAGGACCATCGTGAAGACTGCAAATCCTAAAGCAAGTATAAGTGAGATGATGCCTATATCGGAGAAATACACGATAAAACCTTACTACCGGGCGAGGATAAACCTCGCCCCTACGGCCCTGGTGTTGCAGCCTGAAACTTTGATGGGCATTTGGCAAGTAGCGTTTGAGCTTGAAACGGTCCCTGGCCTGTATAATGACCCTCCACAACCACCGTAATACCGGGGCGAAAGATATCAGGCACTATGCCGCTATAGACGACAGGAAGCGAATGTCCGCCATCTGAGATCACAAAACTAATCTGTTGTTGCTGGTCGTTGCGCACAACCGATTTCTTTTGAACGACACCAGCCACACGCACCGACTGCGAGGTACAAATGGAACAGTTTTTCAGCTCAGAGACAGTCAAATAGTAAACAGCATTAGCCTGTGTATTCGCATAGACGAGATAGATCACGGCCCCCAGGATGGCAAGTCCGCCCAGGATGAAGCTAATCGGCAGCCGCCTTCGTCGTCGTGATTCAGGCTTTTCTTCTTCCTGTGGCACACTCACATCAGTTTGCATGTTGCTACCTTACTAATCGGGCCCTACGTTGGTGCGATGGTCAACTCGAACAATCCGTTGAGGAGCGCACCCAGCAAAAATACTAGTATTCCCAGGGCTAACATCAGTTGCGGCGCAGCCTTAGAGAGGCGCGTCGTACGCTTTGCCAGTCGGCGAATATTACTCTGTCCAAGATAGATTGCCAGCACAAACATACCCAGCGCAACTATAATCTTCACGCCCAGGACCACCAAATACAGCCATCCTAAAGATGTTGATGTCAAGCGGTCGAACATCAGATAAGCGCCACTCAGAAGAAGCACTCCTATACAAATATTCACCATACGCCGGAACAGCGTAGCAATCTGCGTGGATACTTCTGGAGTGATCCCTCCACTACGCAAGACGGGCAAGACTGCAACAAGATACAGAATACTACCCCCTACCCAGGCAGCGGCGGCCAGTAAATGTGCCGTCCGAACAATCAAACGAATTTCAAACATCATTTCCCCTTAGCGGGAAATCAATTGCAGGTTGCTCTGCAACGTTTGCTCGGTAAGCTCGTAGGGTACTCTGCTGATCACCACTCCCTGACGGTCAATAAAAATCGTTTCAGGCGTGCCTGTTACCCCGTAACTAATGGCAGTTGAGCCACTTGCATCTAACACATTCAGGTAGGTGATGCCATATTTCTCCAAAAAGCTCAGCCCATCGCTTTTGGTATCTTGAAAATCGATACCAATAAAGACAACTCCTTGAGACTGTAGGCGCTGCCACTGGGACTGCAAAAGCGGGGCTTCATTCACGCACGGCCCACAGGTTGAGTTCCAAACGTTAAGCACAACAGGCTTCCCTTTGAAGCTGGCCAGAGAAATAGACGCTGCCGGATGCAAGCTTAAAGCATCTAACGTAAAATCCGGTGCGCGATGCCCTACGAGCGGATCATTGGCCCGGCTCTGGCCTTGAGCAGCATTTTGAGCAGGTGTCAGCAGTTGTGTCCATAGAAAAACAAGTAGTGCGATGTTCAACAGGCTTACACCGATAAATATTGTAATGCGACGCTTGCGTGAGCCCTTGCTCTTTGATGCCGGTGCTTGTTTTTCCACTGGTGAGATTTCAGGGGCTGTACCTTTTTCTTCCATGCTTGCCATTCGTTTCCCGCAGGTTAAATGATACCAGATTGATTATTGTGCCTGGGCCTGATATCCGACTTGCAGCTTGAGAAGCTTTCCTTACAAGAACCTGAACATTCAGAGAAGTTTAGATATGCTCATTTCAACAGCTAACGGGTCAGGCTCTGCCTTTGTGCCGAGTGTCCACCATAACAGGGCAGAGATAAAAATGAGAAGACCCAGTGCGCTAATAGTGATCTGCGTCATCAGGCCAATGAATGAGAGGAGCAAGCCAACAGCAGTGATAAGAGGCCAGATACTGGGAGCAGGGGTTACAGAACGCGCAGCAAGCAATGCCTCTTGTTCGGCAGTAAAGCTGCTCTCTTTACCTGGACAAGGTATCTGCTCGATCGTCTCGTGCAGGGTGCGTGCATCAAATGGCTTAGTCAGGCAGGTTACCTGCGTTTGCGAGGAATTGTGATAACTTTCAATTGGTACCAGGCAATCCCAGGCCAGTACAACCGTAGGTATGGTAGAAAGGTATGGATGCGACTGTATAGTGGAAAGGAGCGTATAATTGCTTCCGGCTACACCATCAATATCGAGCACTACAACATCCGGCAGTTGTGATTCAAGAATTGTCTGTAGCCACACCTCCAACGACGCTGGCGCGTCTATTTTTGCTCCGCAAAAATCAGGAGGTGTGAAATGACTGGGTAAATTTGTAGGAGAGCTGGCTTCGATAATATGCATGCCACGATACTGTAAACCAAGAACAAGCAATCGCCGTAATGATCTGTCGGCTTCAATAAGGAGCACTGTATGTCTTGCTCTGTGCAGCATGTTTACCTCTTATACTTGATGTGATGAATCTTGCTACGCGTTTCCATTTGTGTATGTCCTTTGTCGAGAGCATACCTGTTGTACATTACGTTTGCTTTGATGAATGTGGCCAATCCCTTACAATGGCCTGAATAGAAAGCATTATTCAGGTACCATCTTCCCTCACACTCACCTTCGTCAGGTTAAGATTTCTTAACCAACCCCCGGTACTTTACTGCTATCAATCGAGCATAGCATACAAATATATTGAAAATGCCGTGGTAATATCGCAACCGTACAAATATTCAATAAATATCAAAATGTTTCACTTCAGTCTACAGTGTTTCATCTGTAGCTGCCTCTTTATCAATACAATAAGCGCATTGTCAGGTAACTGAATATGCTTGGGTGTGATGCAGACTTTGCTAATGGTCTCCTCACAAGACAAGCGAAGCTTGAGCTTCCGGATTCTACCTGGATAAAGTAAGTAGAACCTGGACCTGTTTAGGGGTGTGACGCGCAGGACTCGACAACATTGTGACAAGTTGCTTCCACTACGGTGGCGAGCTTGGCATTGCTATGCCCAAAGAAAGATGGTTATTCCGGCGCTCGCATAGCATAGGATACACAGAGAACAAGGAAAAGGTAGGTAATTATGCGAAAGCTACGACGTAGTCCTTTCGGCCCTCGATCAGCACGACGCAGGCGGTTCTCACCATTGGTACTAGTTGGGGTGATTGTATCACTCGCTATAGCGCTCATAGGAGCGGTGGTCTTTGTGCTTCCACATGTAGGATCGCATGCGGCAGATGCAGTAAATGGAGATTGTACGTTAATCGTGCCCGCCCAGCCACTTACTGCCCAGGGTTTGGCAACACCATTTCAATTGACGGCTACGGACCCCGACCAGGGGCCATGTAACGAGTCGAACCCCAACCAGGCTGTCTTTGTCCAGGGAGCCGTCATTGACCCTGCAACGGGGCATATTGCTATTTACAATCCGCTAGTAATAGACAAAGGCACGCAGCCAGCGGTTGCCCCCGTGATACCAAAACTCCCTCCAGGAGGCATCGTCGCGCTGTGGGGTGGAGGCAACGACAACAACACTACATTGCGCGGTATGCAAGGTAGCCTGGGAGAGGGACACTGTGTGAATGGTGTCAATGGCTCGATATTCGGGCAGGTCTGGTACTGTAATGCGCCTTCATTCTTCCAGGCGGCCAACCAGGCCATTGCCGCAGGCAAACTGGTGCCTCCACCATTGGGAAAAGCGAAGGATGGGCTGCCTTGCCCCTCCGTCCGGGATTTCTCCGTGGTTGACCAGGATCAGAGCGACAATGTGACCGCTGACTACCTGGTGACAAGCACTGGGCAAACAGCACAAATGACCGCAGCCAACATCGCCGCACTGCCGAACGCTACAAGAGCAGCAAATGGCAGTGATAATCGTCTGCTGGACAGTTTTATTGATGCTGCTCTCGGCTGTACTCCGTGGATGGCTCCCAATCTGGCTGATCCGGGCCAAATGGTGACCGCCCAGCCGCTCAACGAACTTCAGGCTGCAGCACACCAGGCTACTCCAGTAGCTCTGGTACCGAGCCGCGACCCGATGGTCCTGGTGGGCAATAAGAGCAATCTGGATAAGATCAATGCCTACCGTGCGGGAGTCGATCAGTCCCTGGCGCAGAATCTGAATTCTGCCGGAACGCGGAATTATTGCACAAATCTGCTTGCCATCGGGCCACAGCGTTTGGTGCTCGATGCTCGCCTGACCAAAGCAATCCCTGCACCTGACCCGGCAGTAGCAAACACACTTTTTACCTTTCTAGCGCAACGATTTGTCACTTCATTTGAAGCTAATGGCCTCAACTGCATGAAATTGTTGGGGCAGCCTGATCCTATCAAAGTGAAGACTGAAGATGGGGTGGCGATAGATGCAACCATTAACGGTAAAACGATTTTCACTCCGGTTGACTGCTCGATTAATGGCACGGTATTGGTAGGGTGTTCGGGCACTACCACTATTAACGGTCAAACATGCTCGTTTTTGTACGATAGGAATGCACACCAGGTGAAAATTACCTGTCCAGCAGGGCAGTAGATCTCTCTTCCTAACACTTTTTGGGAGTGCAGAAGGTGTGAGCCACTTTGCCGGGGTACGGAGTGTTCCCGAGAAATTCCTTTTTCCATACTCGTCCCAAGCGGCGAGTATGGAAAAAGCGCATTTTGTGATTCTTCTTCCCGCTCGTTATCTGGGGCATCGGCCTGTTGGCGCACTACTTCGAAGCCTTTCTTTGGGTAAAAAGCGACATCGAGGCGTGGGAAGCAAAGGTCGAGTACCTGGCTAGCGAAAAACATAGTAGAATGGCAGCGTAGTTTGTAGATTCTGCTCTGAGGTGACTGCCCTGCTGCGCTCCGCACAAGCCTCACGTGAGAAGGCACGTAACTATACTATTAACCAGGTGCTGCTCCAAACCGGCATTCGTTTGAGTGTATGAGCCAGGCTCACCTTTGAAGACTACAACTTGGGTGAACGGAGCAGCATCTGCCTGTGCGAGCAGGCAAAGACACATACCATGGCCTGAACTGGGCAGTGTAGCCTCAGTTGCGAGACACTCCTTCCTTCACTCTGCTTTATGCCCTACCCAAGTCTTAGCAACATGTACTATTCTGATCTGTAAAACGGAGGGGAAAGTCGAGACAGAGCCTGAAAAAACAAGAAGTGTTGTCGTATACTATTCGTGCGAGCACAAAGGGATGAACCTGCGCAAACGAGATTCGCCGTGCAACCTATGGCATTTGAGGGTCAGATACCTATCCTGAGAAGGAGATCAGCATGTCGCTCTTTCATCGTATGAACTTCCTTCAGCAGCACACCCGCTCTGCTCTTTTCTCCGTTGTCTTACTGGTTACCCTGATCCTGCACACCCTGGGCATGGCTCCGCTGCTGGCCATGCAGGCTACACCACCCCCACCATCTCCCACCGGGCTCAGCGATCCTCGCGAGTTGGAGACCTTTCTGAATGGCGTGCTCAGCGTGCAACTGGCAGATGACCATATCCCGGGGGCGACCATCTCCGTAGTGAAGGATGGCCGGCTGTACTTCGCCAAGGGCTATGGTGATGCCGATCGGCAAGCTGGCAAGTTGGTCAGCGCCAATACGACCCTCTTCCGTATTGGCTCGGTGAGTAAGCTCTTCACCTGGACAGCAGTGCTGCAGCTCGCCGAGCAAGGCAAGGTGAACCTGCATGCCGATGTCAATACCTACCTCAAAACGTTTCACATTCCGGCCACCTATCCCCAGCCGATCACCCTGGCCCATCTGTTGACTCATACGGCCGGGTTCGAAGACCGGGGAACTGGTATCTTCGCACGCACGACAAGCGATCTCAAGCCGCTGGGCCAGTGGTTGGCTGAGAATATTCCCGCGCGGGTGCGCCCTCCCGGTGAACTGACCGCCTATTCCAATTACGGTGCGGCGTTGGCCGGTTATATTGTGGAGCAGGTGTCGGGCCTGCCCTTTGAGCAGTATGTCGAGCAACACCTGTTCCAGCCGCTGGGCATGCGCTCCAGCACGTTCCGTCAGCCCGTACCGGACGGCCTGGCGGCTCATCTTTCCCAGGGGTACACCTACACAAACGGAGTATATCGCCCCGATCCTTTCGAAGCTGTTCAGCTTGCTCCGGCTGGCTCGATGAGCACAACGGCTACCGATATCGCCAATTTTATGATTGCACAGCTCCAGAACGGGCGCTTCGGCAACCAGCGCATCTTACAAGAAGCCACGGCCAAAGAGATGCATACGCAGCATTTCACCAACGATCCTCGTGTGCCTGGCATGGCCTATGGCTTCTATGAGCAGAACCTGAACGCTCAGCGCCTGCTTGTCCACGGCGGCGACACGATCCTTTTCCACTCGTTGCTGGCCTTGCTGCCAGAGCACAATGTGGGAGTGTTCGTCTCCTACAACAGTGCAGGTGGAGAGTCAGCCCGCGACACCCTCTTGCAAGCGTTTCTGGATCACTACTACCCGGCTCCCAAAGAGACCATCTCGCAACCGCCAGCGGGGTTTGCCGAACGTATCAGCCAGATCAGCGGCAACTACTGGCCGACGCGGCGCAGCTACACCACCTATGAGAAGCTCGCCGTGTTGTTCTCCACCGTCAGTGTCAACGATGGAGGGAACGGTCGCCTGGTGATCTCGCTCGGCAGCCAAACATTGACGTTCGTTGAGGTTGTACCCCGGGTCTTTCACCAGGTCGATGGGCCGGAGACGGTCGTCTTCCGCGCCGACCACAACGGGATGATCATGTTGGTAGGCAATCTCCCCATCGAGGCCTTCAACAAGGTGGCCTGGTACGACGCTCCCAACCTTCATATAGTGCTGGTCGTGGCATGTATGCTGCTCTTCCTTTCGGCACTGCTGCTGTGGCCGCTTGGCTTCGTGCGAAGGGCTATGAGGCGAGGTGCGCACAGAAAGAAGTCTGGCCGGAATGCAGACCTTGCAGGTGCACAGGCACCACCCCAGGCTTCGCAGGGCAAGCATCCTGGGAAGCGTATGGGTATCCTCCCCATCCTGGCAAGCTGGCTGGCCGGTGTGCTCTGTGCGCTGAACCTGCTCTTCCTGATTGGGCTGGTGCTCATCGTCAGTAATCCGCTTAACCTCGCATTCGGTGTGCCGCCAATGCTCACAACGCTGTTTGCGCTGGCGCTCGTCTCTGCGGTCCTGACCGTTTGCGTTGTCGTCTCTACCATTCTGGCGTGGTGGGGGCACTTCTGGAGCGCAGGGCGGCGCGTCCACTACACCCTGGTAACCCTGGCCGCGCTGGCGTTCGCCTGGGAACTGGTCTACTGGAACCTGCTCGGATTTCGAGCCTGAGACCTACTTCAACTTTACAAGGAGCAAACCGCCGATAGTGAGAGACGACTGTCAAGCCGGAGCGGTCACTCAAGTGCTCCTGCAATTGCTGTTTCCACAGACGGGGACGGCAGCCATTACTGCCTCCACTATCGGCCAAGATGAGGAGCTGCTTTAAAGCGGCCATCCTCCATATGCCTCTATTACTCTGTCGATCTCGTGCATCAAATGGCTTGTCTCTGCCAATATCGCAACGACCTGCCGGTAATGAGCCAGTTCATCGTCACTCAGCTTGTGCCCTTTGCGATCCTTCAGCCATTTCTTACAAATCTGGTAGCCACCAATCGAGAAGTTCCAGGCCTCTAACGGTACATCGTCGAAGTATTGCGTTGCATTGATCCATATCTGTCCTGTATCTTTAAGTTGGCTCTGTGGTATATAGCGCACTGCCTCAACACAGTTATCTCCTGAAACGGGAAAACCTGAAATCGAAGATATGCATTGCTCCATCAGGTGCAAGCAGACCAGTCTATCTCCAAGGGAGCATAACACACGAAAGAGGGCACTATTTGAGGTCAGAGGCAGGCGTGGAAAGTCTATCTTGAGGAAAGGCGCATAGCGCTTGCGATAGGTTGGTGAATAGAGAACGGCGTACATGTAGGAAAAGATATCTTCAGGGCCAAAGGTCTGCTGGAGGTCACCACGACCATCCGGTATCCATGTTATCCCTAATTGTGCAGTGCAATCAGTTATGAAGTCGACTGCGAGGTTCGCATTGCGAGCGCCTGGAGCGGCATCGTCATAGAGGTAGAGCGGAAAGAGGTTATTTCCGCCCCGCCTGTACAGGTTGAACTCGGTGATAAAACGTGTGCAAAATGCAATATCCCATTCATCTTGATCGATTACCTGCCCCGCCCGGCCAATTGTCAGCCCAATGTTCTCCCCAGCCAGCATATGGCGCATCACACGCTCGCGCCGGTGTACTGCGACATACCGGTTGAAGATCGTCCAGCGCCTGTCAAAGGGACGGTAAAGAATCTCTGTGATATTTTGACGCCATGTGTCATGCTGCAGTTCGCTTTTTGCAACAGCATACTGCCACTGATTCTGAGAGCACAGCCGGAAAAGCTGCCGAGCTTCCTCTTCGGTCCCAGTCGATAGGAAGCGCTCGATTTTGGCGCATGCTTCAGTTTCTGTCCAGGAAATGGCGAACTGGTCCTGGCAGGTCACAACGCCAGGAGCAGGGTCACCATTTGGTCGAAAAATATCGGCTACACTCCAACCTGCTTCGTATTCTGCTAAGTACCGGTTATCTTGCGGCGCAAAGAGATAGAATGGAGCTTGAGTGTCAAGTACCGTCCACTGTGTACTGGCAAGATCGTGCTCCGCAAGCCAGGATAATTTACCACCTGTTAGCACCGCATTTCCCTGGGCATCGAGTTCATAGACTTCTCGAAGGCCCCACAGATCGGCATGATGAACTGTGGCAGACAGGGCGGGGGCAAGCTCCGCCGTCGGCAGGGCGGGGGCAAGCCCCGCCCCTACTATACACGATCCGCCCGTATTGCCCGTTGTATAGTAGGGG
>JBKPAZ010000104.1:0-5226 GCA_046726655.1 Chloroflexota bacterium | reverse complement strand
CACTGCGGGGTAGGTCACCCATGTGTTACTCACCCGTCCGCCACTCCCCTCCTCTCTTGCGAGAAGACAGGCGTTCGACTTGCATGTGTTAGGCACGCCGCCAGCGTTTATCCTGAGCCAGGATCAAACTCGCCATCCGTTCGCTATATCCGAATCTCTCAACGGAGATTCAAATGCAGTGTAAGCGAGTTGTCACCAATTGACAGGTTAAAAATGTGTTACCTTATTATTGTTCCTTACCACTCTTCAGTTGTTCAGGTACATTGGATGCTATCGCACCTGGTGCGCTCTACCATTTCCCCGATGAGCGCAAGTGAGATGATACCACTGCATTTGCGTCATGTCAAGTGGTTTTTTACGAAATTAGGAAATTGTGACTTTTGATTTTTCTCCACGTCATTAAACGCATTCCCACCTTGCTTTATTCCCAGCCGCCCCTACAAATTTGGAAAAATTCCATCAAACTGTTCAGATTAATCTTTAACCTGAGGCTCGTCACCTTCACTATCATGAGGGCGAGGGGGTTGATTGCCTTGATCAAGGTAATAACCGATCACTAGAGCGCCGCCAATACCTAAAGGAATCAGGCCGGGCAGCAGCCAGGGGCCAAGATGTAATGGAGTTTCGGTAATAGCGGAGGGTAACATAAACCCCAGCGGATAGAGGCCGATAGTAAGCGCCAGCCCTACCATGGCGATAATCAATCCGGCACGTAATACCCCTACGCCGCGTCGCTGGCGACGCAAAGTATTGGGGTCGATGCCACGTGCTATCAATGCCATGCGCTCTCGATGTTCAATGTAGCGCAAAAGCACAATAAAGCCGAAGAATATCGCTAGCGCGATCAACCAGCCAAACAGAGATACCAATACTACTGAAGACATATCAACATCCTATTATATCCGAACGGATATATGGTAAGATATAGGAAACAGGCAAGATGTTTCAACTTATATCAATGAAACATCTTCTGTAAACAGAGCCTCTAAAGGAGCATATGAGAGAGCACTCATTGCAATCGTCACACAGTATAGGGGTGCCCCTTACTAACGCGGTCCCTTCCGTTACCGGGCAAGACGACTTGCTGCTTGTTGCTGCGAGCAAAAACGGAGACCAGGAAGCCTTTGCCCAGCTTGTCCAGCGCTATCAACGGCGCGTTTTCAATCTCGTTTATCGCATGCTTCAACAGTATGAGGAAGCGGCTGAGATTACGCAGGAGACCTTTTTGGCTGCCTGGCAGGGCCTACCCGCATTCCGTGGAGATGCGCGCTTCCCTACCTGGCTGTATCGGATTGCCTATAACTGCTGTCTGAAGCAGCTCGAGCTACGCAAGCGTGATCGAGCGTTACAGGTTGCTCTGCAAGCAGAACAAGTTCTGCAAGACGCGAACAACGAGCAGCGCACTGACGCCGAACTGGATGCGCATGACCGTCAAGCGTTGATTCGGGAACATCTCTCTCAACTGCCTGCTAAATATCGCATAGTGCTGATTCTGCGTCATTTACAAGACATGACCTACGAAGAAATGGCTGAAATCCTGACCATACCTATTGGCACTATTAAAACACATTTGTTTCGAGCACGCAATTTACTGAAAGAACGTTTACAGGCACATGATCACAAACCAAACATGGGAATAAGAGGTTAGTAATGCGCTGTCAAGAGGCTACTCAACAACTACAACTGTATCTTGATGACCGGCTGACTATCAACCAGACTCGAGCGCTTGAAGCACATGTCGCCAATTGTAGCGCCTGTCTCGAAGAGCTAACCTTATTAGAAGAAGTAGCGTATAACCTGCAAACACTCAAGATTGTTGCCGAACCTGACAATTTGAATACGCAAATTATGTGCAGAGTTGCTATAGCAGCTTCACAACCTGTTACTCCCGCATCCCGTTTCTCGCTCTGGCGTCCTTTCCTGCTGGAAATAGTGGTTGCTGCAACTCTGGCCACCATCGCGACATTAGGTACTATCCTACAGCAGCCATCCATACGCGCGGTGTTGCCAATCGCCAATGGACACGATGCGCTCTCCCTGGCATTCATGAACCTCCTGCATATACTCATGACCATCGATAGCACTACACTCATTCTTGCTATCTGGATAGTTGGTACCCTCCTCGGCATCTGCATTACCCTCGTCCTTGCCGGCTCCGAAATGCGCTCGCAGTGGTTCAAAGCTATGATGGAACGACTACCTGTCAGATAGAAAAGCATGGAGATCAGCAAAAAGCGCCAACTCAATGATATACTCCTGGGCTTTTACCTGCTCAGCCATCCCATACCTGTCCTGTTCCACATCGTGGCTGTCACAATCTTCACGCTGCTTGCTGCCTGGCCTCACTTCACCTGGACCGTCATCGTACTGGTAATTGCCGCGCACGCCGCAATGCAGATTTCGATTGCCATGCTCAATGATTACTGTGATCGCCAGGCAGATGCTCAAAGCAAGCCGGAGAAGCCCATTCCACGAGGCCTCGTCCATCCTCGCGAGGCGCTCATTGCTGGCCTCCTGATGATAGTAATCATGCTCGTCTTGCTCATTAGACTGCCTCTGCTAGCATTGATCATTTCGCTTTGCTACCTGGCGCTGGGCCAGGCTTATAACCTGGGACTAAAATCTACACCGCTTAGCGGCATCGTTTTCGCGCTGGCGATGCCTCTCATTCCCCTGTATGCCTTTGCGGGCGTGGGTCGCACGACCCCAATTGTCCTCTGGTTGGTGCCAGCAGGCTTTTTGCTGGGCATAGCCTTGAACCTCGCAAACTCGCTTCCAGACCTGGAGCAAGATGCGGCTCAGGGCACAAGGACGCTAGCTGTCGTTTTGGGAGTAAGGCGTTCATTCGCTGTATGCCAGGCTTTGATCGTGTTGTGTGCCGCGCTGATTGGAATTTCGCAGATAACGGGTATGGTTCCCGCTAACGCCTGGATTATGATAGCAACGCTCATTCTCACCAGCCTGGCAGTCGAAACTATGCTGCTCTTCTTTGGCCCTGATAAGCCTGTAGCGACACGCAAAACCTATTTTTACCTGGTTACCCTGACCTGCATTCTGCTGGCAGGGGGATGGCTCATAGGAGTGCTATTATAATGCCACTACGCCTGACCGTATTGGAACATCTGCTGGCACGCCTGAATCTCTTACCCGTGCCCCTTTTTGATACGCCGCTGGCGTCCGGTATAGCCAAAGTGCTCGTAACCGCTTGCGAACTCGGCGTCTTCGATGCACTAAGCCAGCGCCCCTTAACCCTGGAAGCGCTGGCCGAGCGTTCACAGTGTAACCCTCAAGGACTCCAACTCCTGCTACAGTTGCTCGTTTCTGCTGGCTACCTGCGCCAGAAGCGAGGTCTATACCGCAACAGCCGCATGGCACAACGCTGGCTTACCAGCAGATCGCCTGTAGGGATCGCGCCTTACGTCATCCATAGCCCAGATATCGTCGCCATATGGGATCATCTGCCGGAAGTGGTACGGGAGAACAGGCAGGTCATGCGTATGCCCTACGAGGAAAATGCCTCGAATCCAGGGACGCGGGCGGCGCTTGCCCGGCATTATGCTGGTCTCGCCTCATTGGCAATGGCGCTTGGTGGTGAGATCGTGAATCGCGTGCGCCTGGATGGGAATGTGGAGAAGTTGCTCGACGTTGGCGGTTCGCACGCGGCGTATAGCGTACTTTTCTGCCGCAAATATCCCCAACTGCATGCGACCATTCTGGATATCCAGCCAGGCATCGAGGCGGGAAAACGCACCACACAGCAAACTGGCATGTCGGACCGCATGAGCTTTCAATGCGCGGACATTGTGCGAGACGATTTCTCCATCGACCTTGCTGCATCTTTCAATGTAGCTCTTTACTTGCATATTGCTCACCTGCTGTCACCCGAGATCAACGCTATGGTGTTGAAAAAAGTGGCGCAAACACTGAAACCAGGGGGGACGCTGGTTTTCGTTGACCAGGTGACTGATCAGACGCACGGCTCACGTTTAGCTTCGCTGATGGTGCAATTTATGGCGCTGACGATGACCACTGTGGGAGGAACGTGCTATCCTTTCTCGACGGTAAAAGGCTGGTTGGAGCAGGCTGGCATGAGCAATGTACATCGCCATCGCCTGTTTACACCGGGGGCAACATTGATTACGGCCAGGAAACTGTGAAGAACAAAAAACCACAGCACTGCTACGTGCCGTGGCTGCCCTAGTCGGGGCGAGAGGATTTGAACTCTCGGCCACTGGTTTGTCGTTGCTTGTCGTTGCTTTCCGCGCGCTTCAATTGCCCGCTCGTTGCTTGTGCTGACGTTCTCTTTTTTACCTGAACCTGCTGGCGTTGCTACATTATTGCTACACGTCGATGATTGGGGAATACTGGGTTATTGTTGTAGGTTCTCGCAAGAATATATCATATTCTGGACGTGGTCTCTTTGATAGCTTGCTTTGCTGATCGGAGCGATGGATGTTTGAAGGGAGGATATGGATCGGTTTCTTTGCCGTAGTTTTCTGACATCCCCAGCTCGCCTGTTTTCTGATACTGTTGTTTGCTATCGTCCAGCGTTATTTGCTACTGTAAGTTAGTGTTGCTGTATTATTCTTTTTTTCTTACATGTGCTCTTCGTCGCGCCCGCCGGAGTTGTAGAATTACAAACCTGAGAGCCGAGCGCCCAAAAATCTTGCTGCAACGTTTCTAACTTTAGAACCTCCGTGTTTTCTCAGTGCGAGAGCTTTTCACCTTCGAGCTATAGAAGTGTTCGGGATCCAAGAATTTGGGACATTTGTCCAATTCGGGCAATACTTTTTCATGGAAAACTTCTAATATCTCCAGTCCGACGATGAGCACTGATACGAATGGTACTCTTCCAAGTAATCCATCATATTACAATTACGGGCATAATGCTTCGGCTTCTAACGGATACACTTTTACCTATGGTGGCTCCGGCATAAACAACAAATGCCAATAATGGGATCAGCATATCCAATCCTACTTTCGGTACGCTAAGCGGTGTATCAAGCGGATAAAGCCAGCCTTCTTTGAAGAAACTTGACTCATTTGACGTATGGGATGAAAATGTGACCACAATGTGATAGGAAGTTGATCTCGACATTCTATAACTAACATCTTACTGAAAGATAGCAGCTTGGCGAAAGGCGAGGTTGAACCAATGAGGAACACGCTAAAGATGGCACTTCTGGTTTGAAGTGGTGATGGCAGCTATTACTAGTAGTTTGCTTG
>JBKPAZ010000103.1:0-17055 GCA_046726655.1 Chloroflexota bacterium | reverse complement strand
ACTGTTTCTTAGGCAGCGAGAGCGTAGTTGTATGCCGGTTTGGCATCTATTGTTTGTCGGTTGTTTAACGAGAGTGCGTACCGACACCTCGACCTGCAATTCTTCAACCTGTTCGCCTGTCGAAACCCGACATCCCCAGGTGAATGTGTGCTTCAAGGCGTTTGTTTCCACGCCTTAATGCACTGTCATGATACCATATTTCTTGACAAATAGCAAGGGAAAAAGCAAGTAGAACAGGGCTGTTGCACTGGCCTTTTTCCCACCCCCAAAGAGGATAGAAATTGGGGACACCCCAAACCCCGTCAGGGAGCAGCGCCCCCTGAACCCCTGCTCAATAGTTAACGGCTGGCCTCCTCGAAGCATGAAACAGCAAAACGCATACTATCGCCAGGATGAGCCAGTCGCGCGCGATGATAACGGGGTAGTAGGCCTTGATGTACGCAATATCGACGTACATATAGGGGAAGATAATCAACGTGAAGATCGAGACACCAGCCCAACTTACAAGCCACTTCCAATTAGCCTGACCTACGTAGGCCACCAGCGGCGCTACCCAGATCAAGTACTGCGGACTAAATACCTTGCCGGTTATGAGCAAAATGAGCAAGCTCAACAGGCTGGCCATAGGCAAGTCAATTTTGCCGCGCCATTGCAACCAGAACGTGTACAGCAGGCCTGCTCCCAGAAGCAGCGCGCTCAACAATGAGACCTTGTGGGCTAATGGACTCAGGAAATTAAGCGACTGGTATGTGAATGTGTATTGAACGGGGTAGCCTGGAAAGCTGCCGAGCCAGAGCAGTGTTGCCGGGAACGATTCGACCTGAATCGGCCGGTTCAAAAAGTAGGTGAATGGATAAACTGTGTTCGCAACACTGAGCAAGAGCGAGGCCACAGTTACCACCGCGCAAATTCCAATACATACACCCAAAGCAGACCACCTGCTCCACGCAAACCACTTCTCCCTGGACTGCATCTGCTGGGCGATCAAGAATGGCGGGATGAGGATAGCCGGGTAAAATTTCAAGAGCGTTGCCAGGGCCAATAATGCAAACGCCCATTTCCATTGCGTTCTTACGGCAAGGATGACCGCTCCTAACATCAAACCTGCGGGAATGAGGTCAAATCTTCCCTCCGCCGTCGCCCAACTTCCGAGCACCAGGTAGATGGCAAACGCGATTGCCGCGCTCGTAGACCGGTATCGTTTCAAGAGAAGGTACATGATGCCGGCTATGATCGCCATACAGATCGCAAAAACGACCTCGTACCATTGAGTAGGCGCTAGCAGGGGCAAGGAGAATGGCACCAGAGTGAGAAGTGGATACTCCGGTGGTAGCGCGTGAAAGGGTTCCGACGTTGGTTGTGATGCTACCAGGTTGATCAAAAGGGTTGGGAAATGCCGTTCCTGCATTTTTTGAATAAGTGTGTTGGAAGAGCTGTTATCGAGAAAAGCGCACTGGCTCTTCGGGTTGGTATCCAAACCGAGCGCATGTAGCCCGGCTGTACCTTGCCAGAAGGCGATAGCATAGCATTGATATCTTGTGGCGTCATTGTAGCGGTTCCAAAATTGTGTCGATACCCCCCAAAACAATATCGCTCCCATTGCCACAATGATACATGCGTCCAGCAGGTACGACCAGCGCTGGTTTCTGAACTTTATTGACTGTGTTTGTTTATTACCAGATTTCGGATCCTGGGCGTCTTTTCTAACCTGCTCCTGGTCGTTAACTTCAAACATACTAAACTAAATCCTTAAAAATAAGACCTCTTTGTCGATTAAGCGTACACGTATTGTAAGGTCATACCCCAATCTTGACAAGGGGTCACAATAGAAGTGCCGGGCGACCGCCCGGTTTATGGAGAATTTACAATGCATGCCATAAGCTTGTTTAAGCACTAAAATAGTTCAGTCTATTCTCTTCCTGAAACGTTCCAGGTTGACAATGAAGCGTTCATGCTGGCCTTCGCCGATCTTTCGCTTCTCATCGTATGCTTCAACCTTGAAGACGAGGCGGCGTCCTTCAATCTCGATCAGTTCTGCGGTGGCGCGTACTCGTTGCCCCAGGGGAGTCGCGGCAAGGTGCCGGACATTCACCGCGGTGCCTACCGTGACGTCTCCCTCTTCCAGGCTATCTGCGACCGCTCGCCAGGCAGCATTCTCCATCAGCGCGATCATCATCGGGGTACCAAATGATTCAACACCACCCGCTCCTACGGACGCAGCGGTATTTTCGTGAACCACTGTGGTTGTAGCTTCTCCGGTCAAACCTGGTGTAAGCGCCATATTACAATTTCCTTTCTTTGCAGTTGCGATAGTATCGCCATCAAATATACAACAAAAATAGCACAATTGGAGCATTCACCACTTTTTTTACTATGATATGATAGTAGCCATCAGACGTCAGGAATAACACATATAAAGGAGTTGCATACCCACCATGAATCAGCATATCCAGCGAGTTGCGCACCGGGGTGGTGCGCAACTCGCTCCAGAAAATACGCTTGCCGCATTCCGGAATGCGCTCGCATTGCCTGTTGACGCCATTGAACTGGATGTTCATATGAGTCGTGATGGGCATGTGGTCGTCTTTCACGACAACGTCGTCGATACACGCACGAACGGAGCTGGTAATGTACTTGATCTCGACTTCGCGTACCTGCGCAGCCTCAATGCTGCCGCGCGTTTCCCCGGTGGTTGGCCGGAGCCACAACAGATCCCCGCGCTGCGCGAGGTGTTGGAGCTTGCAAAGGGGCATATGCAGGTGTATATCGAGATCAAAGCGAGCAAGCGCAATGGGATTCGTGGGCGCTATCCAAACATTGCAGAAGCGGTGGTCAAGGAGGTGCGCTCGATGGGAATGCTTGACCAGGTGCTTGTGATCTCATTTGACTGGATGGTACTGCCAGTGATCAAGTCGCTAGAACCAGCAATACAGACAGGGGCGCTTGTCTCCGACGACGTATGGAATCCACTCGCCAGGCACGCGCTGCAACATCTGATTGAACAGGTCAGAGAGATCTGGTGCAATTGGATCAACGTGGATTGTGAACTCTTTACGAATGATATGCCCCACATTGCGCACGAACATGGATGTAAGCTAGGTATCTGGACGGTAAATACAGAAACTACATTGCGACGTTTTGCCGCAGCCGGCGTGGACTCTCTCACCTCTGATCGGCCTGACCTCTTCTCAGTTCTAAAGGTTTAATACCTGCACATTTCTCAGGATGTGGTCAAGTTTGACCCATTCAGACTACTCACTTTGCTGAACGTGTGTCTCATGGTGCCGTTTGTCCGTTCTATTAATGTGAAATCAAAATCCTATCTTGTTAGCCCTGCTGAATAGTACCATTTGCTACTGTATTCAGCGACCAGTATGCTATAATTGGTGGCAATCGTTGACTGCGGACGCAGGGAGAGCCGCACCTCGGGTTGCAGTTGGAGAACACGAAGCATGCCACAAATAGAAGAAATGACCTCAGCGCTTGCTGAACCAGAATCGTCCCTGGCGGTGTCCTCACCACAGAACGTTGCCGTATCAGTCGTCATACCTGTCATGAATGAAGAACAGAGCGTACGACCATTATTTGAAAAGTTATTAGACCAGCTAAATGCGCTTGGACAGAGCTATGAGGTGATCTTTGTTGATGATGGCAGCACTGATAAGACCTTTAGAGAACTGAAGACCCTGCATGCAGAACATCCTGGTACTGTACGCGTGATTCGCTTCCGCCGCAACTTTGGCAAGACACCGGCGCTGGTGGCAGGTTTTAGCCGCTGCCGGGGTGAAATCATTTTTACCATGGATGGCGACTTGCAGGACGACCCTGAAGCGATCCCGAATTTTCTTGCGAAACTGGACGAGGGCTATGACCTGGTTTCTGGTTGGAAATACCCACGCCTCGATCCCATTACAAAAACGTTTCCCTCACGTGTGTTTAATGGCCTGGTAAGCAGGATGACAGGAGTTCACCTGCATGACATCAATAACGGATTTAAGGCCTACCGGCGCGAAGTGATCGAGGATAGCCATTTGAAACTCTATGGCGAGTTCCATCGTTTTGTACCTGTGATGGCGCACTGGCGCGGATTCAGTGTGACTGAAATCAAGGTGCGGCATTACCCTCGTAAATACGGTGTTTCTAAGTTTGGCGCAAAGCGTTTTGCGCGCGGGCTTATTGATCTGATGAATGTGCTGTTTCTTACGACTTTCTTGCGTACCCCCCTGCGATTCTTTGCACCTCTGGGTTTCTGGACTTTTCTCCTGGGTATGTTAGTCGATGTGTTCGTTGTCGTTCGCAGTTACTTCTTTACACACGACCCGATCCGCAACCATCCACTCCTCTTCATGGGTATCCTCCTGATGATCTTTGGGGTGAACTTTATTCTGACGGGCCTGCAAAGTGAGATGATTCGCCACTACGCTTTCCGATCCGATGAAGAGTACAGTATCAGGCAGGAACTCGACTAATGCATAGGCCCGGGGTTAGAAAATTCGGCAAACGCATACTGCAAATTGGCTTGCCCGTAGTGATATTAGCGCTATTTCTGTACCAGGTAAAAAAGAACTGGGCAGATTTGACTGCGTATACCTTCCAATGGAATCCCTGGCTACTGGCTCTGGCTTTCCTTGGCTTCATGCTACAGGAATTGTCATACGGCTTGATTTGGCGGTCAATCCTGGCACGTCTTGATTCGAAACTCGGTTTGCGTGTGTGCCTGCGTATTTACCTGGCTTCGGAGTTTGTGCGTTATATACCAGGAAACGTCTGGCATGTGTTAACTCGTATGCTCTGGGTTGGAAAGTATGGCGTCTCGCGCCCGGTTGCTTTCGCCAGCATGGCGATTGAGTTGATAACAAAACTTGCTGCTGGGCTGCTCGTCTTCTCAGTTAGCCTTCTGTTCTGGCAAGATTACGGCAAGTTTAGTTCGCTTCTCCGTGGGTCCCTGGTGGATATTCTCGGTGTCGCGAGTATAATCGCCCTGTTTATAGGCTTACATCCCCGTGTTCTTAATGGGGTGCTCAATTGGGCATTGCGCCGGATGAAACGCGAACCTATACAGCTCACTTTGCGTTATAGCGATATTTTGTTTATCACTCTGGCATGGTGTGTGAGCTGGATTGTTGCTGGCTTAGCTTTTTATGTTCTACTGCTAGCGCTCTGGCCAGATGCTCCACTTGTAGCCCTGCCTATCTGTATTGGCATTTATGCGTTTGCCTGGGACATTGGGTTTGTGAGTTTCTTTACCCCAAGTGGCCTGGGAGTCCGCGAAGCAGCAATTGTGGCACTCTTTGCTCTCGCGTTACCTTTGCCTGCTGGACTGGCGTCGATAATGGCGCTACTCTCCCGTTTTGTCTCTACGTTGGCCGAGGTTGTCTGTGTAAGTATCGCCTACCTGAGCGGTGGGAAACAGGTAATCAATATTCAACAAGACGCCCAGGTTCGTCCGTTGCTTCAAGAAGATACAAACAATGAAAAACCAGAATTAGAAAAACTATCGACAGAAATATCTACAAGTGTACCAGTTGAAAGAGGTGTGACGAGTGAGTAAAGCAATCTGGCAAAAACGTCTGGCAGTACTGCGAAGCCGTCTCTATCTGTATCCAGCACCCGAACCAATGCCCCGCACACCATTATTTTGGGTAGCTATGGGACTTGTCGGCCTGATGGTCTTACTCTTCTCAGGCTTTTTCATCGTGTTTGTCACGAGTCGACAAGATGCCTTTCTTACCGCTGCCGAAGACATGGGTAATATGGATCAGGCAGTCTGGAGTATCGTACACGGGCAAATATTGCACCAGACGATTTGCAATGTGGTTAGTGATACGAACTGCTATAGCGCCGCAGGCGTCTCGCGTTTTGCCATTCACTTCGAACCAATACTCTTTCCGATCTCGCTTCTCTATTTAATCTGGCCTGGCCCCAAAACGCTGCTGGTGCTTCAAACACTGGTTGTTGCGAGTGGCGCTTTTCCAGCCTTCTGGCTGGCACGCCTGCGCCTGCGCTATGAACTGGCTGCTGTGGCTATTGCCCTGGTCTATTTGCTCTACCCCGCACAGCAGCAGGCGACGATCTTTGAATTTCATTCCGTCACCTTGACTGCCTCCTTGCTACTTTTCACCCTCTATTTCATGTATACCAGGCGTACCATCTGGCTGTTTGTCTTTGCTATACTTTCCATGGCATGTAAAGAAGAGATACCGCTGGTCATCGCATTTTTTGGCTTATGGTCTATCATCTTCCAACAACGCTGGCGCACCGGGATAGGATTGGTACTTCTGGCTGTAGGTTGGCTAGGATTAACCTTACTGATGTATCATCTGTTCAGTCCAACGGGGCACTCTCTTCTGGCCTCTCGTTATGCCTACCTCGGTAAAGGGCCAGTTGAAATAGTGCGTAATATCTTATTACATCCACGCAGTCTGATCTATCAACATGTTTTAGAACGTTCCCATCGTCTGTACTTGCGTATCTTACTCGCTCCAGTAGGGTACTTGCCGCTGCTTGCTCCCTGGATATTAGTACTTGCCGTTCCCTCGATAGCAATTAATTTGTTTAGTTCCGATCCAAATCAGTATCTCGGTGTCTTTCACTACAGTGCGGAGATCGTGCCCATACTGATCTTTGCGACCATTGAGGCCATTGTCGTTATTCTATGGGCTCTCCAATGGTTCATGAACCACATACGCGAACGAAATGAACATCAGCAAAAGCAGTCAGGCGAGCAGTCCATGGCCTCGTCTCGCCGTATTGGACGCTTGCTGCGCCCAATCTCGCTTATCATACTGATTGGCTTTGCGCTCTTTAATGTAGTGCGAGAGGATTATCCATACGGCTCGCTGCCTTTCTCAAGAGGATTTAGTTGGCCGCAAGTCACGGCTCATGTTACGCTGGCACAGCGCTTCATCGATATGATCCCGGCATCGGCTTCGGTTTCCGCACAATCAAGCCTTATTCCACACCTCAGCGAACGTAACTCGGTCTATCTCTTTCCTTATCAGGATAACCATGCCGATTATATCTTCCTGGATACCACGAGTTTCTACTATCCATTGCAGTCCATTTCCTTCAATTCACAGGTGAAGAAGGTAATACTGAGTGGAAACTATGGAGTTGTCGCGGCACAGGATGGATACCTTCTCCTGAAAAAAGGGCTACCCTCCCCAGGCATCTCACCACTCTCGCCCGTGCAACAAGGTGACGACGTCCTGCCACAACTACCTGATGATTTTTGTTCTTTTGTACGAGTATCACCACAGCAAGTAACACATCCGCTAAAGGTCGATTTCTCTTCTCATGCCAGCTCGGGCTCTGGTATAAGTCTGGTTGGTTACAGTGTAGCGCCTCCAAAATCGTTTAGCATCGTGACCCCTTATTATTTGCAAGTGACCACTTATTGGAAGGTAAACACACCTCAACTTCCGCCTTTGCGTGTACAGTTGCTTCTGTTCGATAATAACGGGAAACAGCAATACTCAAGTGTTGACTTTCCCGCACTCTCATGGTGTCCGACGAGTACATGGAAACCTGGGACGGTGGTGCGTACCACCAGCAGCACCCAGTGGATAGGTAACGTACCAGGTGGGCTAGCCCATGTGGCAATCGCGCTCTTGCCCTTTGCGTCTTCATCCAGTACAATAAGCGCTGTAACTGACCGGCTTCCCTTAGATATCGTCAGCGCACCACGAACTGTGACAGCCGTTGAAGGAACAAATGCGCTACAATTGGATGCGTTTACGATAGGTTCTTGATGTTATTACGAGCCTTGAATGGCTCGAATGAAAGAGGTATTGGTGTGGGCATTCTCGTAAGTCAACTTCCACCTGCGGAACTTGCGCGCTTGAAAGCAGAATTGGCAGAGACGTTGATCTCTAATTTTTGCTATCCGCGATTTTATGATTACCGCACCGATTCCTTGCGCATGCGTCCGGTAGATCGCACTAAGCGCCAGGAAGTCTGGCAATATCTCGGTTCAGTCGACTTCAATGCCTGGGGGCGTATAGATTTAATGTCGTCTGAGCTCCAGCGCCAGGTCGAGCGTTTGCTCATTTTCTTCGTCCAACGGAATCGTAGCTTCTTTGGTGAGCAAGGTCGTAAGCGCATGGCTGATATACGGGTACTCATCAGCACTTCTTCTTCCTCAGTAGTAGAGGGGTTAAGAGGACACCTGACTGGCCGTCCCAACTCTTTCGGTAACCCTCGGCCGGTGACCTCATGGATCATGTCGAATGTAACGGGGCATCCTGAGCTTGCCTGGGAACACATTGTTGCTCCTACGATGATGTTACAGCAGCAACTACAAGAGCTGCGAGGGGAAATCAAAGCTACCGCTACAAACGATATCCGTCCGAATGAAGTGTCTTCTAAGCGTTCAGTTCGAGATCGATCAGCCGTAAATGGGAGTAGCGCCGTCGAATCCGAAGTAGCGCCGGATCAACGCGTATCAACGAGCAAGCCCACTCCGCAAGCAGAGGCGCGCACTTCCTCTCCTTTTGAGCGTTCAAAAACCACCAATCCTCCGGGCCCTCCTGTAGCTTTTGAAGCTCCATCTGTAGCCACTGTTACGCCTGTTAACTCGCCTGTGCGTAACAGAGAGCGAGTTACTATCACTGAAGATACGCAGCCTTCCGCTATACCAGCACGAGATAGTGTAGTAGACGCCCCTATTACTCCATGGGAGCAATCTATAGAACAGGTGCAAGGTTCCACAACTGCTCCAGCAATTGCGCAACCGCGAGAACTTACACAGACCGCACAGCCCCATCAAATGGAAGTGACTACGAAAGAACCAGACAGCACTACGGTGCTCGTGAGTGAAGAGGATGTTGTCATTTTTGAACAAATGCGCCACCAGCTTATAGTGTGGTTACGCATAGAGGCTGTACGGGCCGGTTTAGACATAGCTGGACATGAACCCTCTGATTTATTTGAGTTGTTGCAGCAGCTCGATGGTTTTGACGAGACTCGACTGCAAGTTGCTTCCACCTTACTCAATCTCTGCGATCAGATCATTGCTGCTGGACATGCCAACCTCCTTGAATACAAGCAGGCCATGATGTTCTACTTAATGCACACACGCTCCTCCCGCTAGTTACGATTAAAAATGCATTAAATTTTTGGCTGTAGCCAAAATTGTGATACCTTCTTGTTCCATATTCGTCAATATCTATGGTATAAACATATATGGAAATGGCTATATCGATGTGCATTTAGCACTACTCAGCCTATTGTATCGCGAATGCATGTGAACCTTAAACGAACGGATCATCCCAGTATTTTGAGGGCAACATATCAAAAGGGGGGTATTGAACGCAATGGCAAAAGGGAAGGCAGAGAGTTTGGATGATATCCTTGAGTCGGCTCGTTTGAAGCGGCAAAGCGGGATGTTGACCATCGAACATACGCAGGGTGGGAGAGTTGAAGAAGGAGAGGTGTTTCTTCAAGCTGGTCAACCCATCTATGCTCGTGTGGGACAATTGGTTGGTCAGGATGCCTTAAACTGGCTGCTGCAGTGGCGTAACATCTATTTTATGATGGGCGCTGAGGAATCCATGCGACCTGCTAGCACTCCTGCTACAGGTAAGGGTAATGGCACTTTCGCCGGTCCTATATCTTTGCCACAGTATTCCCCGTTTATCAGTGGCAGCCCCAGGGAAGTGGCTAGCGAACGTGTACCAGGCAATAGAAGCGGTTCAACTCCCAGAAATTCGTATACGCCTGGAATTGAGTGGCTCGTTCCGCAAAAACGAGGCGTTGAGCGAGAAGTGCTAGCTTTACCACTCACCCGTCGCCAACGCTATATTTATTTCCTGGTAGATGGGCGCCGAACCCTATCTGACCTCTCGCGGTGTACAGGAAAAAATATCCAGGAAATCGAGCTGATCCTCGATGAACTGCAAGTACAGGGCCTCGTAGCTGTATAGCATATGTTTTGCTGCTGCTGTAATCGCCGGCAATATCTCAAGAAGCTGCTCCATCCAGTTTGAACCTAACAGGCGGCGCGGAATGCGAATCACCCCTTGCTGCACGCGAGCTTCGTTACGGAAGCGGCGATAGAGAACAATACGATTGGGAACGATGGTGCGTCTTACCGTCAGCACGAACTCATTATCTTTGGCGGAAATCGCTTCAAAGCCCAATGTCGCAGCCTCCACCTTCAAACGTACCATCTCCAGCAAGTTCTTTGCCGGTAGGGGCGGCGTGCCGAAACGGTCATTGAGTTCTGCCTCCATCGCTTCGACCTGTTCAGGTTGATGCAAGTTTGCCAGGCGCTGGTAGAACTTCACTTTCAGCGTGCGATCACCGATGTACTCATCGGGCAGGTAGGCATCGAGTGGTAGATCGACCATCACATTGGGCATGCCAATCTCGACTCGTTTGCCCTGTATTTCCTCAACGGCTTCGGCAAGCAGTTTGGTGTACAAATCAAAGCCGACCGAGTTCATAAAGCCCGATTGTTCCGCTCCGAGCAGGTTGCCGGCTCCGCGAATCTCAAGGTCCTTCATCGCGATACGGAAGCCTGCGCCCAGCTCGGTTGCCTCAAAGATAGCGCGTAAACGCCTTTCCTGAACAGGGGTCAATTTCGTATCCTTGTTGTAGAGGAAGTAGGCATACGCCTGCTGCGTAGCCCGACCAACGCGGCCGCGCAACTGGTAAAGCTGCGCCAGGCCAAAGAGAGCCGCGTTATTCACAAGAATGGTATTGGCATTAGGAATATCCAGGCCATTCTCAATGATGGTTGTTGAGATCAGCACGTCGTACTCCCCGCTGGAGAAATCCATCATCACTCGTTCCAGTTGATCTTCGGGCAACTGCCCGTGGCCAACGGCGATGCGCGCCTCTGGAATGAGGCGTTTCAGTTTCTGCGCAATCACCTGGATGCCATGCACGCGGTTATGTACGAAAAACACCTGCCCACCTCGATCAATCTCGCGCAAAATTACCTCGCGAATCAGGCTCTCGTCATACTCGCGTATAGCAGTGCGTATAGGTAAACGCTCCTGGGGAGGAGTCTCAATGACGCTCATGTCGCGTACGTTGACCAGCGACATATGCAGTGTACGTGGAATAGGAGTCGCGGTCATAGTGAGGACGTCGATCTCATTGCGCATCTGCTTGAGCCGCTCCTTATGTACAACCCCAAAGCGTTGCTCTTCATCGATAACCAGCAGGCCAAGGTTCAGGAACACGACGTCTTTCTGTAGCAAGCGATGTGTGCCAATCACAATATCCACTCTACCTAGCGCCAGGTCTTCCAGTATATGCTTTTGTTCTTTCTCCGAACGGAAGCGACTGAGTAGCTCAACACGCACAGGGAAAGCTTTCAGCCGCTCTTTGAATGTATTGAAATGTTGCAGAGCCAGCACCGTGGTCGGGACCAGGATGGCTACCTGGCGCTGATCGAGCACCGCTTTGAAGGCGGCGCGCAGCGCGACCTCGGTTTTGCCGTAGCCAACATCTCCACACACCAGCCTGTCCATGGGCCGCGGGCGCTCCATATCCATTTTGACTTCTTCGATGGCGTGGGTTTGATCGGGTGTCTCTTCATATGGGAAAGCATCTTCCAGCTCCTGAAGCCAGGGCTGCTCAGAATCCGTTGGGTATGGAGGCCTCTGGAGCGCCTCGCGCGCGCTATAGAGGCGTAAGAGGTCTCGCGCAATATCCTGCACACTCTCCTTGACCTTTGTCTTGGCACGGGTCCACTCCGTCGTTCCCAATTTGCTGAGCGCGGGGACTGCGTCACCCATGCCGATGTAGCGTGTGACGCGATCAAGCTGGTCGGTCGGAATATATAACCTATCGGTGCCTGCATAGTGAATGAGCAGGTATTCGCGCTCGACGCCGGTGCTGTCAAGCTTGACAAGTCCCTCGAAGCGCCCGATGCCATATTCCTGATGCACAACGTAGTCGCCCGGATTGACTTCAGCCAGGAATGAAGCAGGTGTAATGGGCTTGCGTCTCTGCACGTTTTGCCGTTTTGACCAGCCAAAGATCTCGGTGTCGGTATAGACCTGTAGCGCCAGCCCCTGCGATTGCCAACCCTCTGCCAGTTGGCCCTGAATGAGGGTCAACGTGCTGCTTTCAGGCGCTTCGTTTATATTCGTGCCGGGACTCACATGGATAGTGGCATTGCCGAGAAGGGACTCATCGCTCAACACCTCGGCCATTCTACGCGCCTGCGCCGTCACGATCACGATGCGCTCGCGCCTATCAAGGGCCTTGCGACAATCCTGTACAAATGCGCGCAGCCGCCCACCGTAAGAACTGGCGCTGCTGAAAGGGGGCAGCAGGGCTTCCATGCCGCCCTGCTGGTGAGCATCAAACTCGCCCTCACTGGCCGAAAGAATATCCGCGAAGCGCAACTGACGACGTTGCTGCAAGCGCGGCTCCAGGTCGTTCCATGTGATATGGGCATTTCGCAGCTGCGTAGGGTTCTCGCGGTCGCGCTCAAAACGTTCTTTCATCTCCAGTGCCTGGGCATCGAGTTCAGCGATATGATTCTGTATGCCCTCGGGATTATCAAGAATGACAAGCCCGCTAGTGGGAAGATAATCTAACACGCTGGCCTGCGCGTGCAGGTAGGGCAGGTAAAAGGTAATATCGTCAAACGAGCGTTGGTGGCGCAGTTCTTCAAGATCGCGCTCCCAGCGTTCCTCGGCGTCATGATGTAGCATGTCGCTGTGCAGTTGTTCCAGTTCTTGTGCTGCTTCAGGTCCACGCAGCGGTAGCGCTTCACGTGCGGGGCCAACGACGAAGGAGGCGATGGGATTAAGTGAACGCTGAGATGCCTGGTCAAAGGTGCGCAGCGATTCAATCTCGTCACCGAAAAACTCAACACGCACAGGACGTGGCAGGGTCGGCGGAAACAGGTCAATGATACCGCCGCGATGGCTGAACTGCCCTGGCTCTTCCACCTCCGTCACCGGTTCATAGCCAAGATTATAGAGATGTTCGAGCATCAGTGTCAGATCAACTTCCTGTCCAGGTTGCAGGCTATACAGTGAAGCCGAGATTTCCTGCGGCGGAATAATGGGTTGGGTAAGCGCTCGCGCCGAGCAAACAACAACCGCGTTGCGATCTCGCTCTGTTAAACAGATCAGGGCATTCATGCGCTGCTGTGTTGTCAGGGCATCGCTGATCAGCCGCTCATAGGGCAGCGCATCGCGATCAGGCAAGTACAGCACATCATCTGGTTGCTGTACCAGCGTCTTGAGTGTATCTGCTACCAGGCTGGCCTGTGTCTCACTGGCAACGACGACGAGTAGTGGCTGCTTGAGCGCCTGCGCAAGCGCGGCGATGATATAGGGGCGCGCGGCTTCGGTTATTCCGGTGAGGGCTGGCAATCCCTCTGCGTCTTGAAGTCGCTGTACCAGGCGGCGAAATTCCGGCCGCTGTGTCAACAGTGTCAGTAATCCCTTTAGTGTCACAATGTCCTCGCAATAGGCATGACAAAATGTGCCTCGATGGATTTCAACCGCCCATCCCGGAGGCACATTATCGTTACCCAGGCTCAGGGTTAAAAATTTTGGAGGACGCAAACGATTGCGCCCTTACCTTCTGGCCTTTCCCTTGTAATCATACAACATAAGCGGGTTCGCTGCAACATTCGGCGCATAATGGTTCAGTATTCAACACTACCCGATCGACAAAAACACAATTGCCGTAATACCCATTACCATGCCTATCAACTGATACGGACTGGCCTTCTCTCGGTAAACAAGCAACCCGATCACTACAGCAGCGATACCGGAGAGCGCCGCAAAAATCACGGCTCCTTTGCCCAACTCCCCGCCACTGCGCAGGCTAATGATCCAGGCGATATTGGCGGCAACGTAACCAAGAATGGAAAGCATGGCAAAGACCAGCTTTCCGTTTAGCGCGAATTGCTTTGCGAGCACATCAGCAACCAGCTCAAACACAACCAGTATAAGGACAAAAGTCAGCCATGGGGGCGGCAAAAACCTCCTGGGAAACAACATACGTTTTCCTTTCTTTCTATGCTCAAAGAGGAACGCTTAGGTTAGAGAAGGGGCATGGTGAGCAATACGGAGCGGCATCAGACCCAAAGATCGATGCTTATTACTCAAGCTCTACCAGGAGGTTAACTCAGCGGTTTGAGGAGATGAGATGTATCAAAGGCATTAGCATAAAGCGTTTTTATTCTTTCTGTATTGATTTGATCTATTCAA
Organism: Chloroflexota bacterium; assembly: GCA_046726655.1. Lineage (GTDB taxonomy): Bacteria > Chloroflexota > Ktedonobacteria > Ktedonobacterales > Ktedonobacteraceae > DATMNR01. The sequence continues at coordinate 2,866 of JBKPAZ010000103.1, read as the reverse complement.
TCTTAGCACATTTATTATAACACTGATAAGTGACACCGATTTTGGTTCTGGGACCCGTTTGGTGATAAGAAAGAGAACCACTATATGTGGCAAAGAACATTCATCTTTTTCGCGACTTCCATAAAGCAGGACGCTCCTCCCGGTTGCAAACCCAATGTGACAGCAGAGGGAGAAGCTTACGAGCCCATCTTTTTTCATGCCAATACACGGCAAGCTATTCCCCTGGTCATCTTCTGTCCGCAACAAAGCGACAGTGGCAGCACGGTTGGGAAGTTAGGACTCTAGCACGCTCTGTTGCTGAAGGAAATGGGTGATTTCTAAGGCCACCTGCTCCTCGTTCCCCACAAGCAGATGCCCTCCTCGCTCAAAGGCCACGAACCTGACCCCCGGTATTCTGGCCGCCATCACACGAACACTGCTAAAGGACGACAATGGGTCATCCTTGGCATGAAGCACTAAGGTCGGCACCGTAATCTGCTCAAAGGGATACTGGTCCATGTCCGGGTTGGAGACATAGGTATCAAACAGGACACCCGCTGAGCGCGGTTTCACCGGGAGAAACGTCTCTAAGGTTTCAAGAAGGTGTTGGTGCTCTTCGGCGGTGAGGGTCGGGAGCACCTCCTTGGAAACGCCCATGATGGCATACAGAGCCGAGCGGAAGTAGGTGTTCATGGCCCACATCACCACATCCGTCTTGGCCAGTAGGCTAAACGCCCACTTTGGCGGCAAGGGATGGCTTCGTGGGCCGTGGGAGGAGACCAAGATGAGGGCAGAGCATCGATCAGCATGTCGTAAAGCAAATTGAACAGCTGAAGGGCCCCCGGCAGACATCCCGACTATAGTCGCCTGGTTGATGCCCAACGCATCGAGCAACCAGGCATAGGCGTCAGCCTGCAGAGCAGGCGAGGCCTGCTTAGGAAGTGGGCTGCCCAGATAGCCAAAACGGGAGACGAGAATGGAACGAAAGCCCCCAAAGATGTAGTGTGCCTCGACCAGACCTTGATCGACGCCACCGAAAAGGACGTGAGCGAGCAGGACCGGCGAGCCCTGTCCATGGGTGAGATATTCCACTGGCCCACAGGAGAGTTCTCGGGTCTGGCTCTGGAGGGAGCGTATGCGTGCATAGGCATGGTGCAGGTCGTGCTGAAACCGCCTGTAGACCACGGCAGTCAGTGCAGTAGCGCTGGTAGCCAGCGCCAGACCAATAGCAGTCAGTGTTCTTGCCTTGTTCATGAGTTGCCTCCTGTCTTCCGGGACGATCGTGTCAGCCAACCTGAACGCGCATCACTCCTGCTCACGGTTGGCGTGGTCACCGATCATGACGAGCGGGGAGAGCGGAGCTTCGTGAGTTCCTTGGGAAAGGCGCCAGACTCATCCGTTCTGGTTCAAGCCGCACAGAAGAACCGCTCCGTACCCTGATGACACCGCCGCTCCCAGGCTTGCCGATCTCCTCACTCTCTTTTTGCAGGTCCTACCTCTTCAGACCACCCTGTTGCACACAGCCTCCCTCAGCCGTCTACGCGCCGAAGGCCACTTCCGATGGGAAGTCGGCCCAGTACAACGCGACGATGATGCCAGCGTTAATGAAAGTGACGGGCAGATACAACGGGTGAAAGAAGAGCACGAGCACCAGCAGCTCGACCACGCCACCAGTGATGGCAAGCCCACGCCACCAGTCGCGGGGAACCACGATGCCGAGCAGGCCAAGCCCTGCGGCGACGAAGCAGATCATCGCCACCAGCCAAAGCAGTCCGATGAACCCGAAAACGACCCGGTTCTCCATCCCCAGGGTGGGCAACAGCCACGATTGCCCCATCTTCGTCGGCCACCAACTGAGCCAAGAAGGATTGGTCAGCCCACCAGAGGCAGTGCTCCCAAAACTGCCGAAGGACTGAGCGCCGGAGATCAGCCCATGAACCAGGAGCAGCAGAGCAATCACAATGCGCCACATCGTTTCTCTCCTTCTCTCGCACGCATCCGGCATACCGAGCAACAGGAGCTCGATGTGCTCTTGGAGCAGAGCAGCAGCCAGGTGGTGCCAAACGCATCAAGAGAGACGTGAGTACTGAGGGCAAGCCATTCTGCTTGTGAGTTTCCCATCTTTACCCCTCCCCTCCCACTTGGTGCACACCTATCTCATGTAGTGTATAATGCAAGGACCTCACACCACCATCACAAATGAGAGCTTTCCCATCACAGAACCCTCTCGATAAGCACGTGGTATCGACCCTCTACCCCTCAAACAAGCTCATCAGACTGACCACTCGTTCATGCTTATGAAGTGCGAGGAGCAAATGGCCTTTCAGCGGTTTTCCTACGTTATGTCGACTCGTTTTTGTGTCATTTGTCCGATAATCTGGCGCATCTGCCAAATATCTTGGCGAAAGAGAAGGAGATCTGACGAAAAAGAGAGACGACGAGCGAAAAAAAAGAGCGACTCACCACACTCGCCAGATTATGTGGCGGAGGCCATCTGCTGAAAGCGCTTGGCAGCGAGGCAAGTGTGCGACATGAAGTCGTTCCAATGTCTGTCTCAGCAGCACAAGCTGCTATGAGACCTGCTGTTTCACCAGCAGTATCCTACCAGGACATGCAGTCGTGGTAACACGACGGTGTGAAGCTCCTGGGACAATGAAGCCGCAGCCGAAAGGCTCGTATCGAAATCGCGAGAAGACGATACTTCTGCTAGCACCAAAGCAGTTAGGAGCTAGGATCGGGTGGTATAGCCAGCACAAGCGAAATCCTGATAAACGTCGTCACGCTGAACAAGCCAAAGGTGCTGACAGGCTTGCCCAAACGGGAACAGAGCCGGTACAGGAGTTACTTGCTCTCCTGTCGTGAACGATATGGCTCTCGGCGGAAAGGG
>JBKPAZ010000102.1:0-18803 GCA_046726655.1 Chloroflexota bacterium | reverse complement strand
GAACCTTTGGAGCTTCTGCACCACTCAAGGCATTGCAGCAAAAGTTCGGGTTTACACCGGATAAGCTTGTCAGTGCAGCGAAGGCACAACTTGCTCCAAATGAGTAACACCATCTGATCTCTTACGCAATCCTTTGCAACTCCCACGAATTGCGCAACGTGTATGACGTTCTGTATGGATTAGCCACATCATGACATGGTTCTCCACCCCACATCGAAGCAACCAAGCTTTTTATTGATGAGTTTGCAAAAACTCTTTCTTGAGAAGCTCTTCTGTGCCCATCGATGAGAGAGGGCTGGAGAGCGAACCGGGCACTGGGCTTCTCCTGCCGGCGGGCCCGCCGCGCGTTTGAAAGCCGTACACGCCCAGCGGAAGACAGAGGGAGGCATTTTCACGAACAGGACATTCGTGATGCAGGTGCTTGATCTTTTCGCGCGACACTGACGGGAGGCTCAAGTCCACAGACGACCCTGGGTGAGCCTGGGATGGGTGCGCAGATACTGCCGATATTCCGAGCGCGCTTCCCGCTTCATTAGCCCCACGTATTCCTCGAAAGGCATCACCTGGCCATGCAAGCCTTTGATCGGGATCGACTTGATGCATCCTCCCGGCTGCCAGATGTCAAACTGCTTCTGATCGGCGTTCACCCAGCACGTGACCAGGTTTTCCAGCAAGGCTTCGGCTCACATAATAGTCTTCACAGTTGATCGTCAGCTTCCCATTCGCCCGGATCGTGCGAGCAAAGGCTTGCTGATTGATCTGCATCAGCCATCGATCAGGATCGACCGACTGGGGAACAGCAGGCAGCCTCGGGAAGGTCGGGCAGGCCACACGCGGCGGTTGGTTGCCACAGGAGCGCGCGAGGGACGCGGCCGCTCACTGTTGTAGTGAGAAAGGTACACCGGAGTCGGCTCAGAGACCTGCGAGAGCGTCCCTGGCCGATGCACCTGCAAGCACTCCCGCGGCACGCGAGCGATGAAATCTCTCGACGTAGGCAGCAGAAATCGGGCCGGTGCGGGGGGATGACATTGGGTATCACGCCCACACACCACAGGAACCGCACCAGTGCAGAGGGGAAATCCCGTCCCAAAGCACTTCCGACAAAGCGTGGGTCATTGTCAAAGGTGAGCGTCTGGGGCAAGCCATGTTCACCCAAAAATTGGGCTACGGCTTCCAAGAGGGTTTCAGCATCGCGCATCGCCACGCACCTCGCGGTGCAACCAGATCGAGGTGCCAGCATCGACGAAGTTGGCAATCTCCACCACATGCTGCCGCTTGCCCTCAGCATCGGAAGGCACATGACTTCCGTCTTTGAGATCGAACTGGACTTCCTCCCCTGGCTTTCGCAGTTCTCAAGGCCTGGGCTTGCGCCGATGATCCTGTGCAATGCAGCCTTCCTGGCGCAGAATCTTCCAGATGGTGGTCTGCGAACGCGGCAGACGTGCACTGGCCTGTTTGAGCGCAGGATCGCGGTGGAGGGAGTACAGAATCGCCTCTGGCCCCGGGACACGCTGCAAGTTTTCTGGTGGGGCGACTCGGATCTCCAGAATGCGTTGCACGACAGCGGGTTGGGAGGCAATGGAGGCCGGTGGGGTGCGCCGCGCTCGTGAGCGGGAATGGAGAGCCAGAACATCACTGGGATCGGCCTGGCATAACCGCCGGAGCCACTTGCTCACCCAGGAGCGTGACATGTCGAGCGCATCAGCCAAATCTTGACGAGTCCACTCGGGGTGAGGCTTCGCCAGCCAACGTAACGTTGCCCGTTTCGCAATCAAATCCGCTTCCGAAAGCATGGGAATCCCTCCTTTCATAGGGTGGATAGCGTGATGACTGCTCTCATTCTATCGTCTCTGTCGCTTCTTCGCTCTTCCTCATCTGCTTGTTTGCTACGAGACGATGTGGGGTGGAGAACCGTGTCATGATGTGCCTAATCCATACGGAAAGTCGTACACGTTGCGCAATTCGTGGGTATATGATCCGGCTTATTGGCATTCGACGCCTCAAAGGAAGTACTTTTTAGGATTTTCTAAATATTTAGCTTTGATAAGATTGAAGCGCCTTTCCAGTTCCGAGGCTTCATCCTCCCGCCCCAACTTTTTGAGCAGGTCGGCATACCACCATAAAACTCTAGCAGTGTCAGGGTGCTCCGGCCCCAGAGTTTTCTGCATAATTGCCAAAGCTTGTTGATAGAGGGGCTCGGCTCGTGCGTATTCCCCTCTAGCTTTGTAGAAGGCCGCCAGGTTGTTCAGGCCATACATCATGTTGGGGTGCTCTGTCCCCAAGCTAGCGCTAATTATTGATAAAGCCCTCTGGCAGAGCGATTCAATTTCGTCAAATTTCCCTTGCTTTTGATAGAGTTCTGCTAAATTTGTCAGGCAGTACGCTACTTCGGGGTGCTCTGGCCCCCGAACTTTTTCTCTAATTGCCAAAGCCCTTTTGAGATGCATCTCTGCTTCAGTAAACTTTTCTTGTTTGCTATAAAGTTGACTCAGATTGTTATAAATGGCAGCCATCTCTGGATGCTCCGCACCCAGCGTTTCCTCCCGGATCTCCAGTGACCTTTGATACATTTGCTCAGCTTCTGTGAACCTTCCCAGGTGCGCATTGATAGCCGCTAAGTTGGTGAGGTGAAAAGCCACAGTGTGGTGTCTTGGTCCCCACGCCTTTTCCGAAAGAGCCAGCGCTCTTTGGCAGATTGGCTCGGCTGCGCGGAATTTCCCTTGACTCATATAGAGAACCGCCAGGTTGTTCAAAACGCTGGCCAGATCGGGATGCTCGCTCCCCAATAGCTGCTCACGTAAGGATAGCGCCTGTAGGTAGAGATCTTCAACTTCTGCGTATTGACCTTTTGCAGCATAGAGTTCCGCTCGGATGTGCAGGCAGTAAATATAGGTCTCTGGATCCACCCCCTGTCCATCCTTTGTGATGTTCGATACGCGCTCGACGAATGATTCGGCTTTGCTAAGCTTATACTGTTTGATGTAGAGAAGCGCCAAGTTGTTTAGGAGGTGGATGAACTGTGGGTGTTCGTGATTCAGGATTTTTTCGCATATTGCTAACGTCCTCCGATAGAGTGCTTCCGCTTCGGCGAAGTGCTCTTGAATCTCGTGAAGAGCGGCCAATACATTTAGGCAGTTGGCCAATTCAGGGAGTTGGGGTTCTGGTAGTCTCTCGCATATAGTCAATGCTTGCTGCAAGCATTGCTGGGCTTGGATAAACTGAGAACGCTCGCTCAAGTATTCGCCGACCCGACGCAAGAGGTGCGCAGCTTCCACGAATACCATATCCCATCGCTCAATCAGTATTGCGCAGGCTTGAGCATGTGGGAAATATCTCTCGCAACGCGGGAGTGTAGCAAACTTAACAACTGGAAATATCCTGTCAAGAGCGCGAACCGCGCGCTCTGCCCATTCACGCTGCTGGTTCTTGGACATACCATCCTTGAGCACTGTCTGCACGAGACGATGAATGCCCAGTGTTTGATTGTCCGCGTGGCGATATACAAGTGAATATTTGAGAAGTTCTTCGATAGCTTGATTTAATGCGAGGGGATTGTCGATGCCTTCAAGTATTGGGCCGAGGTCTCGTGAGCATGTTATAACGATTTCTTCAGGAATGCCATCTGCGTGAAGGAAGGCAAAAAAACGCAGGAGATCAGCAGCTGCAGGGTCAGCTCGTTCGACCCTTTGAAAAGAGAGTGACCACGTAGTAGATACGGTTTGGCGATATCTAATGGCAAGTCGACCACGGCGTCCTAAGAGTGCTGTATGCTGTGTTTTGTAGAGATTTAAGTATGCATTTAAGCTGCACTGAGTTTCTTCAATGTACGCTCCGGCTTGATCAAGAGCAAGAGGTAGGTGGCCTAGAGCTTTTGAAATCGCCTTTGCAGCATCGAGACTTGGGACTGAAGTCATGTCAGGCGAAGCATCCATTGAGAGGATTCTGGCACGGCGGAGTAGGAAGAGTACACTTTCTTCTGGTTCCATCCTGTCAAGTTTAATCTGATAGTCTACATCGTCTCCCGCAACTTGATCGCGAGTTGTCAGTAGAACATGGCCTTTACCAACCTGTGGGATGAAGTTGCCTATCATGGACAGGTCTACTACATTATCAAAGATGAGAAGCCATTCTTCATTGTTGTTGAGCCAATGCTTGACAGTTGCGACGATCAATGCCAGGTTCTGTTCCTCATTTTCTGGCAGGTCCAGTAGGCTCTTGCTCGCCATTTTTACATAATCCGAAACGAGCATATTATACGTTTCGGCATTTACCCAAAGTACAGCTCTATAGCTGGAGCGGAATCGATAAGCGTATTCAATAGCTGTCAGAGTCTTGCCGATTCCCCCTAGACCGCTGATTGCCAACATCACAACAGATGCGTTGGCAGCGCTAAACTTAGTGCGGAGATCCTGCAAAACGCCTTCGCGTCCTGTGAAGAATGGGGACCGTTTGTATGGCATATTCCAGAGATTCTGAGATTGCTGTACTTGTTCATGTGATACCTGCTGAAGCTGTTCAATGTTACTGGAGATTGCTTCTTCTGCTATTCCCAGTTCCGCTTCGCTCTTTCCATAAAGTCCACACAGTTGTTTTCTATAATAGGGGCCTGGAAGTGTAATACCACGTTCCCATCGACTCACACTAACGAGTGTCGTACCAATTTGCGCTGCAACATATCCTTGCGACCAGTCGCGTTCTAAACGTGCCTGGATCAGCTTTTCGTTTACGCTTGCTTCATGAGCCTTCTTTAGCGCCAAAGCAATGCCTCTTTCCCTCAAAAATGCTTTGTTGCTTCGCTTGTTTCTGTGCGATTCTACCAAAACAATATCCTCTTAGCTCGACTTTGTACATTTTGGGGAATAGACAGGGCATGACGCCTCCTTTGGGGTAAGATAGAAGCAAACCAAAGCTCATCTTACTAAGGAGGAAGTTCATGACCCATTCAGACCCCATTATACCGATTCTTGCTCAATTTCGCCCATTGTTTACCGCACCGACCTGGAAGAAAATGATGACCCTTCTGACTGGAACCATCTTGACACGAGGACGCCGAACGGTGACAGCAGCGTTGTGGCAAACTGGCCATCATCTGGATAGCAACTTTAGCAGGTTTCACCAGGTGCTCAATCGAGCGCGCTGGTCTCCTCTGGAACTCAGTCGGCACTTGCTCTTACTCATCATAGAGAGCTTTATTCAAGCAGGAGGCGGGATCGATGTGGTGATCGACGAAACGCTGGAACGGCGTTGGGGAGCCAAAATCAGCAAGCGTGGGCATTACCGCGACAGTGCCCTCTCCAGTCGCAAGCGGTCGGTGAGCAGTCCGGGCTTACGCTGGATCGTCATGGCCGTAGTCGTCACGCTGCCTTGGACGCAGCAACGTTGGGCCTTGCCCTTTCTGTGTGTCCTGGCAACGACCCCTGAAGTGAGCGAGAAGTTGGGGAAACGTCACAAGACGGTGGGTATGCGAGCACATCAGATGGTAAGTCTACTGCGTCGTTGGCTTCCCACGGTGCCCATCAAGCTGATAGGAGATACCGCCTACAGTATCCTTGAACTAGGACTTCATTGTGTCGCTCAACACGTGACGCTGATCGCTCCTTTTCGCTTGGACTCGGTGATCCACCAGTCTCCTGAGGTACGAACCAAGCACACGATTGGTCGTCCGCGTGTGGTTGGCAAACGTCTGCCCTCGCTCGAGACGGTCTTGCATGACCCCAAGACGGTGTGGCAGTGCATTACAGTGGACTGGTATGGGGAAGGCAAACGCGCCCTGGAGATCTGCACTGCCACAGCGCTGTGGTATCGCTATGGTTCTGATCCCTTGCCCATACGCTGGGTGCTGACGCGCGATCCTGAGGGCAAACGTCCTCCCAAAGCCTTGTTTTCAACCGATCAAAGCCAGGCAGCCGAAGAGATCATCCTCGATTTTATGAAACGCTGGAGTCTGGAAACCACCTTCGAGGAAGGGCGCGCTCATTTAGGCCTGGAAACCCAACGCCAGTGGTCTGATCTGGCCATTGAGCGCACGACACCGCTTCTCTTTGGTCTCTACAGTCTTGTGACCCTCTTTGGGCAAGCGCTCTATCCAGTTGGACAGCTTCCTCTCAAGCAAGCTGCCTGGTATCACAAACAGGCGGCGACGTTTGCTGATGTCTTGGCAGTCGTGAGGCGGCATCTGTGGGGCAATTTTACTTTTCCCACATCACCCACTGATCCAGATGTGGTTTTAGTACCCCGTTCTACTCTCTCTCGGTTTGCTCATGCCGTTTGTTACTGACGAGAATTGTACAAAGTCGAGCTTAGCAAGGACCCTATTTCGGCAACTAGTACACTAGTACAATTCACGGGGCTACATGAGGATACTAGTATGACGTAGCCTTTTCTAGCGATGTGCAAGTACCATTAGACTCAGAGATAGAGAAGGAATGCCCACGATGAAACTGCGGTATTGGCATAATCTTCTCTCGCATATATTCTAGCTCAGTCTGGTCAGCTACATAGTCATATTCGTAGACGATTGATACCGGATGCTGCTAAATCGAATCTGTGAGCTATATACCGCAAGGACTGATGGGCAATAATCTACGGGGGACATTAATATGCAGACTTTGATCTCTGAAAGAAGCACTTCTCATGAAGGATACTGTTTTACACTTCCTGCGGCCACAATCCCGGAAAACATCCTTCACAAAGACAAAGAATTGCAGCGCGTGGTGCGTCGAGATGGCCAATGCTTTGCACGTATCGAGCGTCAAACTGGGCCGGATACTTACCATGTTCGTATTGCATCTGACCCTCGCTACTTGCACGATAGTGATCAATCATACCCGTTAACCGTTTCAGCGACAGAATTGTCTCCTGCGACAGCGATACCTCTGCAGGCGCGGATCATATACCTCTTAGCCCCGGGGATTCCTGAGATGCTCCTTCGTGAAAGTCCAGTGTTGCAGGAGGCTGCAAGCAAATATGGCAAGTGCTTTGCAATTGTTGAACGTCAGATCGACTGGGATCTATCTCGTGTTCGTATTGCGCCGAACGCTCGCTCCTTGTTTGATGGTGAACAGTCCTATGTGCTTTATCTCTCTTTCGCAGAGATGCAAGCGAATATAAGGTTTTTGCCAGAGCAGCAAACATCTGATACGACTGTTGCTGCTTCCGCACCTCAAGTTGTCTCAGAGCTACAAAAATCTGTCGATCTCACACCTTTGGAACCTGTAGATGTTCCTGAAGAGGATATCAAAGCCGCAGTTGAGACAGTAGACATTCCGGAGGGTATTCCGCTTATGCAATTGCCGCTTCGCGGGTCAAAGTTGGGGCGACGTTTACAGCGAATCGTAGAACTTGTGTTATACCGTGCTGCTTTGCGTGCTGTAGCTCATAAGAAAACACTGCAGGAAACTATCCGTCGGGTACTTGTACTACGAAATCAATTTCGTAAGCGGCTGATCTGCATCCGGGACATGTACGAAATAGACCACCATACATACTGGTCTGTACAGATCTTTTTGCCAAAGTCACTCATCCAGACATCAGCAATTTAGTATGTCAGGTTAACTATAGTACGGCTTTTTATCAGTAAACCTATGAAAAGGGGTGATCGCTATAGGAGAGCAGGCGCGAGTAGGAGTTACTTCACTACTGACTCCTTCATCTGCAAAAAGCGGTGGGGATTTCCCTGCTGATATCGTCCATTTGCTGGACATCCTTGCGCGCATTGAACGCCGTCGTCAGGCACGTTTGCGGGAGATACGCGAAGGCGAGAAACATTCGCCGCCTGAGTAGTGTCATTCTTGCAGTCCGTCAGTGGGTTCGTACCGCCGTTAACTCGTAGGTTGTCCCTGTAGATGAGTCTCGGTACCACACAGTACAGTACTTCGCATACTCTACAATGCATTTCGCCACCCCAAGTACGGCTTTGTACGGTACCCTCTATAGTCGAAGGAGAATATCATGCTCAACTCGTTTGATATTGGCTATGATCCCGGAAATAGCGAGACGTCGACGGTGGCCATCACACCGGATGGCGAACAGCGATTCCTCACCATACCCAGCCGTGTGGGAAGAGGCTCGTTTGATGACTTGAGGCGTTTCCGAAATATGCGTTCGGTGCAAGCCCCGGATGTCCTTCACTCGGGCGAGTATATCCTTTACTGTCCCGAGGTTGACAGTTCCGAGTGCTATGTTGGTGGTCTTGCACTGAGCCAAAGCCGCAGATCGACCTCGGCCTTCGGGGATAACAATCGTTACTGGAGCCTCCACTCGCGACAATTGTTCCTTACGACCACCGGAGCCCTCATCTCCGATTCCAGGTACGAACTCCACGTGGTTACGGGAATGCCAATTGAGACATACAGCGACATTAATCGGCGTAAAGTCTGCGACGCTCTTGAAGGAGAGCACCATTTCACCTTGAATGGCCGAGAGCGGCTGGCAATTGTGCATGTGGAAAAGGTCATCATGGAAAGCGCTGGTGCGATGATTGCCTACGGTGATGATCGTCCACTTCGCCAGGGGGTGGTAGATATTGGCGGGCGCACAACCGACCTTTACACCTCCGAAGGGCAGATGCCTCTTATTCCCCTGTGCCGTGGTGCCGCTCTAGGGGTTGAACTGGCGGCCGACATTGTGAGCCGCACATTTCAAACCCAGTACGGGCGCGCGCTCACCCCGCAGGACATCCGTTCCGTACTGCGCGCCTCCGTGGGTAGCGACCAGTATCCCCCGATCCATGTGCATGGACAGGAGGTCAGTCCGATAGAGTTGCGCCGGCAGACCGAGGAGGCCTTGCGGAGCGTTGGTCGCGACATTACAACGTTTCTGAGCCAGACCTGGGCAAACGGTGAGCTTGGTGCAGTAGCTACCGATATGGCGAAAGTCCTGCTGGTCGGCGGGGGAGCCTACTACTTTAACCGCGATATCGCGAAGCTTATCCACCACGTGACGGTGCCACAGCGGCCAGAACTCGCGAATGCTCTCGGCTATGCTGCGCTGGCTCGCCACCTGCGACAACAGCGGGAGAGTGTGTGATGCCCCGCAATGCAGAGGAGAACATCTATGTCACGATAGGATTTGCGCGCCGCTCCCCGACCTGGCAACGACTGCAGAGCGAAGCGAGGGAACTTGGTGTCTCGGTTCCTCATTTGATCAAGGTATTGCTGGCTGATCGCGCGGCTGCTCTGGAAGGACATGGCAAACACCTCTGGTTTCCGCGCGAGATGCATCCTATCCAGGCGCCATCGGCGACTCTGCCTTCATCGCCTGGCTCGAAACCGGCTGCAGAGGACGACCCATCCAGGCGGGCAACAGCGGCAGCCGCTGCGGCGAGTTACTGGGAGGACTAGCTCATCTCTAGCGAAGCAATGATCCCCCTGGTGGTGTAAATAGTAGGTGCTATCGGTGGGGCATACAATGGGCCAGGGAGATTACCCAGCTTCTATCCCGGGTGTTGTCTCATCTCTCTACCTTGCAGTGACCTTGGTGTATTCAGCAGCGCTGGCCTTTCTTCCAGACAGCGGTATGGTACCCTGTCTCTGCCTCATTACACCCGATCTGCACGAGATTTCTAAACGTGACTAACCCATCAAGAATGTACTCTCTCGATGTTTCAAACTCTCCTGGCTCCGTTTGTGTGAAGGATGTCGGAAAGAAAGCTTTAGATATCAAGAAGAGTACGCTAGCAACGGAAAAGGAGTGATAGCAGCTATGGCTGTACACGAACACGAAAAACGGCCCGATATTGGTCCTCGCTTCACGGAAAGCGACCCCCTCTGTTTACAATGGATTGGTGAACAGGGGGGTGCCCAATTTGGTCAGGTTCAGAAGATTCTCGCACGTCTGAGTCCAAACCCAGAAAAGTTAGCCGTTCCTGGGGTGCTCTCTGTGCAGCGGACGCGCAAGAAAATCGCGAAGTGGAAACAAGAGGGATTAATCGAATCGAGAACCTTCCTCGCCAATGAGAGGGGATGGTTATGGTTGACAAAACCCGGACAGGTATTCAGCGGCTTAGGAGACCTCCGCTACTACGAGCCGAAACTCGAATCACTTCGGCACCACTACTGGGTAAACCAGGCGCGGCTGTATATCGAGCAGCAGCGACCCGGTGACACTTGGAAGTCCGAACGGCTCATCCGCTACGAGCAACCTGCGTTACTCGCTGGGAAGAAGACTCCGCATATTCCCGACGCGCTGCTCATCAAGGCCGATGGAGATGCTATCGCCATAGAAGTAGAGCTTAGCTCGAAGAAGCGAGCGCGCGTACAGGCAATACTCAGAGAGTTATCGACCTCGTACTACCGAACGTGGTACTTCGTGGCGCAACCAGCTTGGGCGGTTGTGGAGGCGGCTCTCGCACAGTTATCCGAGCGGCAGCGCAATAGTATCCAGATGCTCTCCGTCGAGGAGAAGCTCAAGTGATATGAAAAGGAGGCTTATCTTGCAACAGCCACATCAACCCGAGCATAGTAGTCCAGATCCCCTGGTGGCCCTTCTGCTTGCCCTTGTAGCTCTGCTTGCTCTCCCTTGTCTGCTCCTAGTGTTGCTCAGCCGCTGGCTCCCGCGCCGCCTGTTGGAATGGAGGGGTTTCTGGCTGCTGCTAGCCCTGATTGGGACGTGCTTTATCGCAGGTTTTTTCCTCGTTGCGCATCCTTTGCGCACGATCCCGAAACAACTGGAGGGCGTGTTAAGCGAGGCGGTCCGGGAGGCAAAAACAAATACCTGGAGTATTCCGAGATTATGGGCTGATTTATGCCCACTCTGGCTCGATAGCCTGCTCTTCGCGCCTGCCGCTGCGTTTCTCGCGCACCTGATTGCCCCGAGAAGTGCAGCACAACGATTGCTCACGCTACGTCAGCAGCAAGAGGTAGCTTTCCGTGTCGCAAGTAAGCGCGTGGAACGCCGCATGAGACGCAAACCTCCGCCTGACCAGGTAGGGGATCAGATCGTGCTCGGTCTTCCAGTTCAAGGAGATTTGTGGGAGTGGGTGGTGAGGTGCCTGTTTGTCCTGCCTACGGCTGAATTGAGCAAGCACGGTGTCGTGATTGGGAAAAGTGGCAGCGGGAAGAGTGAGACGCTGCTGCGGCTGGCTGTAGCAGCAGCCCGCATATTACGCTGGCAGGTTATTATGATCGATGGAAAGGGCGATCACGAAGCGGGGCTACGCTTTCTCGCGGCTATGAAATCAGCAGGTATCCAGAATGTGAAGATGTTTCCAGTAGAAGCGTATAACGGCTGGGTCGGGAGCCAGGAGGCCTTACTCAGCCGCCTGCTGGCCGTAGAAGAGTATAGCGATACGCACTACAGGGCAATCGCAGAAAATCTGCTACGGCTGGCGATTTCCGCTCCCGGACAACCCATTTCAAACAGCGCAGAGTTGCTTTTGCGCCTTAATCTCACTAACGAAGTGCTGCTCGGCCTCTATGCAGGCAATTCGGAGGTGGAAGCCTATCTCACCTACTACGGCAAGCGCGATCCATTGGGTGTCTACAACCGTTACGCTGCACTGCTTGCCAAGTTGGGAGGAAAGCTTGACGGTGAGTGGTCGTTTGACTCAGTAGATGCGGCCTACATTTCACTCGATGGTCTGGCGCTATCAGGGATTGTTTCCGGCCTGGGGAGATACTATGTCGAAGACTTTGCCAATTATGCAGGCCAGCGCAAACCTTTGGAGCGCCGCGTACTATTCCTTTTTGATGAGCTCGGGGCCATCGACGCCAACCTCGCCAACATGTTTGAGCGCGTGCGCTCAAGAGGCGTAAGCGTCTACGTCTCCGGACAGAGCGATCATAGCATCGCATACCGGGGAATGATTCAGAATGCGGAACGAATCCTCTCTGCGGCTACCACCATTATTCTCCACGCGAGCAACGATCCCGACAGGATAATTGGACGTGCCGGCACCCTTTACACGATCGAAGAAATCAGCGTCGTGGAGGGTGACGAGGCGACCGGGCGTGGATCCTTGCGACTCGCAGAATCCCCAAAAGTCGATGCCAATGTGATCCGTCAGCTTGCTACAGGAGAAGTGTACATCATAGCCCACGGCAAGGCCCACCAGGTACGTGTGATGCCTGTGCTTATCGGGAGTAAAGAGATGGCAGATGCACAGATATTCGCCCACCCAGCGCGATCAAATCTGCCGTTACAACCCGGCCCGGTTAAGCCAGTCTCCACCCCCGGCAAACTCACCCCATCGGCAAAGATGGCAGAAAAATCACCACTCCTACTTTCTCCACCGGAGGAGGACGTAAAGCACAAGCAGGACGATGACTTTTTGACATAGAAGTACATCCCTCTTACAAAGGCTCAACACTCTATTGAGCTGGCGCTGTATCTCACTCAATAACGTGCCAGCTCTTTTTTCTTCACGTATCATTTTCAGTTGCCCAACCTTCTTGTTGTCAAAAATATGCTGGTAGCGAAGCAAGGATGGGTTTTGAGAAAGGAAAAACACATGTTAAGCGCCTTCGATAAACAAGGAGATCTGGTTATTGCCTGGGACTCGACTAGAGACAAGGGTCCATTTTCCTGTCCCGAGTGTAAACGAGGGGTAACCCTCAAAAAAGGTCAGTTTATCATCCATCATTTCGCTCACATCCCTGGGTCAAACTGCTCATATGGGACTGGTGAAAGCTGGGAACACTGGCGGGCTAAATATGAGTTATATCACGCTATGCTTACCCACCCTCAGGTAAGTGAACTGCAGGTAGAACTACCCCTTGGACCTGTGCGCCCTGATATCATCTTTCGCTGGAACGACGAGGTGATGGTCGCGATAGAGCTGCAGCGAAGTACTCTCCCACCTGCCGACGTCGCGAGGCGAACATCCCACTATGAAGAAAAAGGCATAGCCGTCCTGTGGGTGACGCTTCCGCGCAATCGGTTCTGGGCAGGAGCGCGCTGCTCGACGCGGCTCTGGGAGCGTTACATCCATGAACTCTACAGTGATAAAATCTTTTGCTGGCATGGTGGCCAGGTGCTGCAAGTGATGCGCCTGGATCCATATGTACTTCGAACGGAATACAAGGAGCGGTATAACAGGAATTCCGGAGCCTGGTATTATAAAGAGATTCAGCACGTTTCCAAGCGCTCGCGGATACCACTGTATCTCGACGTCGTACAGACCACCGCCTTAAGAGCTGTCGAAGTGCTTCCACAGCAGCGTGGACAATTCATGCTGCCGAAAGCAAAATTATGGAGCCTGTAGTGCATTTGGCGGCATGAGTTAAGCCAGCTATCAATGTCGCCAGCAATAGCGTAGGATCATTGCTCAGTGCTTTTGGTTTACCTTTATTGCATCCTTTACATCTCTCATTGGAGATGCTTCACACATGGAGGTCAACATGCGAAAAGGGCGTTTCGGGTAAACCAAAAAGCTCTGTTTATCTCCCACTCTACCTTGAAATCGAACCATATAATCTTGTATGATGAGAAGAAAAGGGAAAGAGAACATCCGCCGTGATTAGGCTGCATCATCTGGTCATCAATACCGGATTAGAAGCGCATGCTCTTCGCTCTGCAGCAGAGTACTGGGGATCGAATGTGACTGTGACGTGGGTTGGAAACTCTAGTCAAGTAGGGGAGTATTTGTCACAGTCTCCATCCCATGAGGTGATTGTCATCTCAGGACATGGAGACACGCATGGGCTTCTCTTGCCTGAATTGGCAGAAGAGATACGCTGTCACTATCCGTATCACGAAGTGATTCACACATCAGACTTTGCCGATTTCCTTCAGTTACAGGGGAATCTCGTGATCAACACGTCTTGTGTAGGAGGGTTGTCTTCCCTTGCATAGGTGTTCCTTGAGCGTGGTACGAGGTATTATATCGGGCCAACGGCTTATCCTGAAGGAGATGCTGTTCTTATTTGCTTGAGTTTTTTAACCACTATTTCTGTATTGCTCAAGATGTCGAAGAAGCACATCTGAAAGCTTCAAACCATACTTAAGACCGGAAGCAGTTTGAACTGTATCAAGCCCCCTGCCATCTTCGGACAAGTGCGAACTGGGGTGAGAGGTGAAAACATAGGAACTGGTTGCATCGCGCCTACCATTCAGAAGATCAATATCCCCAAATTCTCCCCTTTGTGATCTACAAGGAGCCAGACAATCTTCGGACCGACATGTGTATGCTCGACGAGTAAGTGCGTGACATCACTCACCCGACATCCTGTACAGTAGCCGAGCGCAAAGAGGGCTTGTGCACGCAAATCATTCACTTTCTCAACCAGGTTACGCAGGACAAAGCGTTGATCTGGCGAGAGAGCCCATGTCGCGAAGGTCTGTTGTGCTTTAATCGCAATCCATGCCTGAGATTGCGATGGAACATGGTGTTGTGGAAAAGCCAAGAAGCTACCTTGCATTCTATGGTAGCTTCGTGCATATCAACCCAATAAGAACTGATTGCTTGATGCAAATATTTTTTCGAGGGAATTTGGAAGTATTTCGCTAAAGAGCTATATATACGATAGATGTGCTGGAAAACAAATAGTACCTCCTTACTCCTCCACCAACTCCTGCTCAACAAACACTTCGCTCTCCTCAACCATAGGCTCAACTACAAGGTTATGCATTGTATTTGCAACAAAGGCTTCACCAGGTTTTGCTGTCGCAACTACTGCCACAGCAATGTTCATTGACAAAGCACGGTCATTCAGCTTCTCTAAGGCCTTTACGACTTCGTAGAAATCGGTTGGCTTGCATCTCAATCGCAGGTGGTAGTGCTGGCCACCTCGACCTGGAGAAACTGGCGTGGTTGGTGGTACCGTCGAGACCTCTGGAGCAGGGGGCTCATTTACCACTATTTTCATTCCTCCTTCTCCATTTCCAGGAGGAGAGTACACCGATGGAGGTTGCTGGCCTGGCTGTGTACCAGTATTTGTCGTGGGTGTTGTTGTAGGCGGCTCAACCTTTGGTGGAGTTAACAACTGCGTCGCATAAGCAGCTGAGAGTAAAAATGCCCCCTCGCCCATATCAATTTCGTGGGCGGGAACATCCTTGCCATACTGAATAGTGGCAGCGACTGGACCACCAAAGTGCAAGTTTCCCTGCTCGTCCTTACGAGCATTGGCAGCATAACCGAAGGTGCGGTTCTTAATACCCACCACAATCGCCTGGCGCACTACTTTCTCATCCCAGATGTGCGCGAAACTGTAGTAGCTGAAGAAGCAGGAAACAAGGGCTGTGACGGCATAGTATTGTCGTTCTAATGGTTGCTGTTCATTGAGTTGGACCTGGGCCGCTATTTTACTGGGTTGCACACTGTCCCAGACGACACGGTTGCGCAACGCTTCTTTCATGCGAGTGTGAAGTTGGGGAGTTGAACTGTAGCTTTGTACCGTTAGTGCGTCTAACACATAGGTTTGTCCACGGTGCTCACTATTCTGGGGAGTATACACGATAGGATAGAGTTGCGAAATAGCGCCTTTTAGTTCATTCTCTGCGTTGCGCTTCCGTTCAGCAAGCTCGGCCTCCTGTTGTGGCGATAATTGGCGTTGTGTACTTTGGCTTTGGACGAGTTCCAACGTCAGGATGAGACGCACGGCATTGCGAGCGGCCTCAACCATGCGGCGATCAGGAATAGCAAGTGCCAGGCCATTGCGATAGCGACGCGGACTGTTGCCATATTGCTCGATGTAGTGCTGCATTGCCTGTTCCTGTCTCTCTCGAACTGAGTGTGTGTCCAGCCAGGAGGGGGAGAGGTAGACAATCTGAAATTCTGCTAAACGGTCACGGACATCCTGGGTATCATTCGGCCAGAGGATAGCACCGCGCTCGTTGCCAATGGCCTTGCTGCACTCTGTTCTGAAGCGGTCCTCTAACTCTTCGCTACTGCGCCGCTGGTTCTCATCAATAATCATCTTGTTGAGGTTGGGCTGTGTCTCAAATCGGTAGCGAAGTTCGCGTCGGTGCAAATAGAGCAGGCGTTCATTTAAATCATGCAGAGCGGTCTGTAAAATATTGCGATTCAGACCGGGGGCAAGACAGACGCTCAGCAGTTCATGCTCGTAGACACCAAACTCCTGCTGGCTTTTACCACCAAAACTAAAGAGGAGAGCTGCGGTGGCAATCCGCGTGCCTGGCAAGTAGGCCTGGAGGTGGGGGCTTTCATGTACAAGGAGATCATCAACTGTATGCGCTCCAGCATGGGGACCGAGTAGATCGGCCTGGAGAACGGCATCATACTGTGTCTGTTCTCCCACCTGTGCCAGAAAGGTCGAACGAACCTGCCCATCTGCTAAGGGGACATCACCCGGGCTCAGCAATGGTTGGGTCTGCACATTGCCAGTCCAGAGAGCATGGATGGCGGTTGCTAAAAATTGCAAAGCTCCGCGAGTTCGCTGATAGCTTGGCAGCGATCCCCAGCGCTCTCTCATGAGATCAATCAAGGCAGGATGAAAGGGATAGCTTTGCACAATACGTGACTGCATCTTATCTGCCTGTTGTTGAGCCGCCTGTGCAGATACACCACCTGCCATCAGAAATCCCCTATAAACCTCAGCATAGGCGCTAGCAACCTGCAGATGGTGATTTTCATCACCGAGATTGGAGAACAGTCTTCGCTGGACGACACGTAGCACTTCATCCCCACTGACAGGCTCACGGATCGCATTGATGCGCTGCACAAGTTTCCCAAGGATACCTAGCAGTTCCAGATTGCCTCCCGCCTCCTGCTCACTAGCTTGCAATGAATAGACCATGACTGCACGTGGAGAAGCGGCTACAACTTCTGTGAGTCGTTGTAAAAACGCGATGGTCTGCCTTCCTAACGTCGATTCACCCACCACCACACCCATTGCGTTCTCAACATAGAGCAGCACTTCGTCCAGTAAGAGAAGTGTTGGAGCATCTCCGATTAAGCTGGCTAAGACATCTCCACCGGGAGCAACGCCAAGCCGATCCTGCTCCGCAACCTGGCCGTAGCCTTCTGGGCCTCCGATCTGCCAGGCCAGTTCTCCCCAGAGCGTACGACGATGTGAAGTATGTGGGTCGGATGTGTCGGCTGCTCCAATATCGACTCCGGAAATCACGGCAAGGCGTACTTGACCGGGATCTGGTAAGTCGCTTAGCTCTGATATATCCCCAAGCAAGTGACGCGAGCGCGCCAGGTGATAGAGAGAAAGTAGGGTATGGGTTTTACCCCCACCAAAGGGGGTGCGCAATTGCAGCACCCGATCGCCACTCTTGCCAGCCAGAACGGCCAGGACATCTGTCAGGATGCGGCGCAGTTCAGCGGTAAGATAGGTCGCTTCAAAGAAGGCATGGGCATCGCGGTAGACCGGGCGCACACTGTTATCACCCTGCACCACTTTGCCGAGGTTAGCCGCGTAAGTATCCATGGAGAGTTGACCCTGGACAATATCGATATGTGGTGTGACTACCCGGTTCCAGGGAAGCAGTTCTGCTCCGCTTGTATGTCGATGTGTCGTCATGACAGTAATCCCTTCCTCTTCAAGAGGCTCTTTACCCCCACAAAGTCCTACCAGTCATCTCGGTGAAGAGGCCACGCCATCCAGCCAGGAGGCGATCAACGGCCTTCTGTTCCTCGGTGCGTTCCTGCTTGGTGTTGCCATCACTATCTGCAGGTGCCAATGCGTGGCCTGCCAGGGCCTGGGCTACCATACGCAACTGCTCGATATGCGGATGTGCTTTCATCAAGTAGTCTTGCACTTCATTGGGCTTTTCTTCTTGGAGCCAAAGCAGGCGCTGCAAAACATCAATGAGTGGTGCAGGATTGCCGCTCACGCTAAGCATACCAAGGTTGTCATCGTCACCTCTGCTACGATAGTCCCGCAACTGGACAGTATCCTTTTCCTTCCTCACCAACCCCTTTTTGCCCTGC
This sequence comes from Chloroflexota bacterium, assembly GCA_046726655.1. GTDB lineage: Bacteria > Chloroflexota > Ktedonobacteria > Ktedonobacterales > Ktedonobacteraceae > DATMNR01. The sequence goes on along the minus strand of JBKPAZ010000102.1, from coordinate 967 downwards.
ATCAAGCCGCGCGGCCCATCAAGTTCAACGCCCATGCCGCGTGCCAAAAGGTTCATATCATCGAATGGTGCAGCAATTTCGCCATAGAAAAACCGTCCTGTTACATAAAAACGGGTAACTGTATCGACGGCTGCAACACGTAGCCCTGTCTCCTCCTGTACCCCTCCCTCTCCTGAAGTGAGCAGTCGTTGCAGGACATGCAGCGCAACTTCTCGTTCGACTTCGCCAAGATAGGTTACTGCGTCCAGTTCATTACCATTGGGCATCTCCACCCGTGCAAATTGTGTATATGCGCGTAATCCAGCGCCAATGGTTGCAATGATGAGATCTGCTCCCGTTACTCCCGCTTTTAAAAGCGTATCGATTCGCTCATTGATGATACTGACAAGTTGCGGGCGCACCTGGCTCACATAGTCACCAGTGTCTTCATTCTCGCGGCGACGAGCTATAAGGAAAATGCTGGAAGCAAGTGCAGCAGAATTTATATCTCTAACTCTACCTGGACGTTCTGTATCTATGGGCCAAGCCTCAGTAATAATAAAACCAGCATGCCTTAATGCCTCAATTAGCGTAGACCAACCTAGTGTCGTTTTATGGGCATACACACATATAAGTGGAGCACCTGGTTTTAGTACTCGACATGCTTCAGAAAATGCTTGTGCCATCATAGTCTCATAGCTCTGTCTTGCTATCTGTTTATCTTTGTTGTGACGATATAAAGCCATCACAGCCTCTTGTTTTTTGGGCGCTAAGGGAGTACTAAAATGTTCAGGATAGAGGAAGCCAATACTACGCTTGAGCCAAACATAGAAAAAGTCACTCAAATCAGCATAAGGAACATTATCATAATATGGAGGATCGGTGATAACTGCGTCAATGGTTGCATCCTCAAATGGGAGTTTTGTTGCTGATGTTCGTATGATATTTGACGGAATATTTTTTTCTGTAATGCACCTAGCCATCGCTT
>JBKPAZ010000101.1:0-5350 GCA_046726655.1 Chloroflexota bacterium | reverse complement strand
TTGCTTCGCTCATGTGATCTCCTTCTTAAAATATAAGATGACGGTAGTGTTGGAGAAGCATACTTGCTGGTATGGTCATACCAGAGCACACCTCAATCGATGAAGTGCTGCATACACTATGCAGTAGGAAGTGAGTGGATTGAGGTACATCCTTTGACTCGCACGTCTATAGCGGAAGTAGCTCCACGCCCTACGATATGGCACTCTTTCATTTCCAGTATAACATAGAACCAGGTTAACGTTTACTCCAATACCAAATATTACCAAGCGATGATCCCAGCGCTGCCAATCCTGCACCAACGATGAGTGTGGAAGGCAGACTCAGGAGCATGGAAGACCAGGTCGAATCGAGTACGAATGCCTGAAAAATGTCTATGGGCAAGAGTATATGCGGAGTCAGGTGTAGAAGTGTTAAAGTAATCCAGGTGGGGACGAATGCTGCAGGCTGCTATCCATTTCAAGCATCATGCCCAGGCTGACAGGGAAGCGACCCGCATAGTCCGGTCGATGGGTTCTTTCATGCACATGTCGGTTGGTTCTTTGGCAAGATTGGGGCTGATCCTTATACCTATTGTCCGCACTTGCCCACGCTCCGCCTTCCACGGTCTGCACTGGGGGCAGGTTGATCTTTCTGGCTATGTCATATGGTTGCTCGAGCGCCTTGGTCTGGTATACGATGTCTATCGCGTCCCTCCAGCCGTGCGAGCACGCCGTGCGATAAGGAAGGAGCATGCGGCACCGCCCAAATCTACCTCCTAACCTCTTATAAACGCCAGCAACTCGTCTCGCTTCTGTTCCATCAACTGCCTGCTGTTCGCCTCGACATTTAAGCGCAGCAATGGTTCCGTATTGGATGGGCGCACATTGAACCACCAGTCCCCATAGTCTACTGTAATGCCATCCATGTGATCAACAGAAAGCGCATCCTTGCCATACTTTTCCTCAAGCGCCCGTAGTTTACCCTGTGCGTCGCTGACCACACTATTAATCTCACCACTGCGCACACCTTTGTCGAGCGGCTTAAGCAACTCTGAAAGGGGTTTCCCCTCAACGGAAACGAGTTCGAGCGTGATCAAAAATGCAATCAGCCCCGAGTCAGCGAACCAGTTATCGCGGAAGTAGAAATGGCCGGAGTGCTCGCCACCAAAGATGGCATTCAGCCGGCGCATCTCAGCTTTGATATAAGAATGCCCCACGCGAGTGCGCACTGCTTTGCCTCCCAACTTATTGATGAGCTCAGGCACACTCTTGGAAACAATCAGGTTATACAGAATAGTTGACCCGGGGTACTTGTGCAGCAAGCTGTTAGACACAATCGCCGTCACCATTGAGCCATCCACAATGTTACCATGCTCATCTACCGGGAACATGCGGTCAGCATCGCCATCGAAGGCCGCGCCAAGATCAGCGCCTACCTCGCGTACCTTCTTCTGTAAATCCTCCATATTCTCAGGCTCGATAGGGCTGGCTGGATGATTGGGGAAATTTCCATCCAGGTCAAAATAAAGTGGAATCAGTTCGCAGGGTAGATACTTGAACACATGTGGCATTACCATGCCTGCCATCCCGTTGCCCGCATCGATAACCACTTTGAGCGGTCTGATCTTGCTTACGTCAATGAAGGAGAGAGCATGCTGCACGTAATCATTGAGCACATCTTTATGGATAACCTGCCCTTTGTGCGCAGGTTCGACGTAGTTACCGCTGATTGCCAGGTCACGTATATCTGCCAGGCCCGATTCCAGGCTAATTGGAAATGCCTGGGCGCGGCAGAACTTCATGCCATTATATTTTCCAGGATTATGCGATGCGGTGATCATCACACCCGCAGGATAGCCGAATTTGCCAACCGCGAAATAGAGTTCGTCGGTCGTCGTCATACCAAGTTCAATCGCATTGACTCCCTGGTCCGTAAAGCCTTGGATCAGGGCAGCGGCTAACTTTGGTGATGAAAGGCGCATATCTCGCCCCACAGCAATTTCCGGCACGTTCAAGTATTGCGCTGCCGCTCGACCGATGCAATAGGCGATATCATCGGTAAGGTCCTGTCCGTAGATGCCGCGCACATCGTACGCTTTGAAAATAGTGGGATCAATGGTTACGTTTGATGTATTCATTTGTTACTTCCTTTTCTACTTCCTTTCATCTCGCCTGAACCGTTGGCGAGATGAATTAGGATGATTTCCAAATTTCTAAGAGTACCCAGGGTTCACCTGAACTACGGGGATCGTAGATTTGCCCTACTTCGCTAAAGCCTGCTTTGGCGAAGGCGCGCCGTGCAGGTTGATTAGCCTTTGCCGTTTCCGCGTAGATACGCACGAAGCCTGGCTGCGTAAAAAGATGCTGCACCAATGTCCGAATAGCCTCTGGCCCATAGCCTTTGCCCCAGCGAGTTTTATCGCCCAATCCTAACCCGATTTCAGCCTGGCCCGCGCGGTAATCAACATTAAAATAGGTGATGGTTCCAATAGGGATATGTTGTTCATCCTCGATGATAAACCAGAATTGCCGTCCATTCCCTTCTACGTAATTGCGTTCAAAAATAGGCAGGAACTCGCTCATACTCTGCGAATAAGGGCGATGTGGATCGTAGCGCCATACCTCGTTGTCACGCTCCCAGACAAATACTTGGCGCGCGTCTTTCAGCATGGGACGTCGCAGATAGATGCGCTTTCCGCGTAATACAGGATAGGTATTATGGCGTTGTGTCTCGGTCATACCAGCCCTATCTCATAAGCAAAACTGGTGCCAGCCGCGAGCGGCGTGACCTCAAAAGCCTGTGCCAGCGTTTGACCAAGGTCGGCAAAAGTAGAGCGCACGCCGATATTTACCCCGGCGCGTACAGGCTGCCCATAAGTAAGCAGCGGCACATGCTCACGTGTGTGGTCGCTGCCCCGGTACGTGGGGTCTACACCGTGATCGGCAGTGAAAAAGATCGCATCTCCTGGTTGCATTACTTGCTGCACCTGCGCAAACCAGCTATCTACATCTCGCAGAGCCTGAGCATAGCCCTGGCTGTCACGACGATGGCCCCACAACATATCGAATTCTACCAGGTTTACAAAGAGCAGGCCAGTAAAATCGCGTTCGAGCCAGCGTAGCGTTGCGGCCATCCCATCTTTGTTCGTTTCGGTATGGTCTCGCCGTGTCAGACCACGACCCGCAAAGAGATCTTCGATCTTGCCGATACCTATCACCTCTTTGCCGCTGTCTTTCAACACGTCAAGTAACGTAATACCCAGAGGGGCCAGCGAGAAGTCGCGCCGGTGTTCGGTGCGCTTAAAATTCCCAGGCGTGCCGATAAACGGACGAGCAATTACTCGTCCCACCGCATTATCGCCAGTAAGCATATCACGAGCAATCTGGCACATATGATAGAGTTCTTCAAGCGGAATCACTTCCTGGTGCGCAGCGACCTGAAAGACACTATCGGCCGATGTGTAGAGGATAGGGCGACCGGTACGCATATGTTCTTCGCCCAGCTCCTTGATGATTTCAGTACCTGATGCGGGCTTGTTGCCGATGACCTTGCGCCCGATTGCTTGCTCAAAGTCTGCTACGAGGTCAGCGGGAAAGCCATTGGGGTAGGTAGGCAGCGGTTTGTGTAAGACGACTCCGGTCATCTCCCAGTGGCCTGTTGTGCTATCCTTGCCTGCGCCCGCCTCTGCCATGCGGCCATAGGAGCCACGTGCGTTGTCAGCCGGTGGTGTGCCCAATATGGGAGTAATGTTTCCCAGGCCGATGCTTCCCAGATTGGGTAGCGGCAGTCCGCCAATGGCCTGTGCGCAATGTTCAAGCGAACTGGCTCCATCATCTCCATAGGCATGGGCATCAGGATTCGCCCCAGCGCCCACTCCATCAAGAACGACAAGAATAGCTCGTTTAACTGTGCTCATCACCTTGTATCCTTATTTTTTCCAGCCTTGCATGGTCTGGTAATGGATCACCGATCAATGGTAACGCATAGTCGTAAAATGGTTGAGTGACCATAGTTTTGCTCTCATCCAGGTACTCATCCGGTAACAGGCGCTGCATATTTGCAACCTGTGCGAGCTCTACCAGCCCGGTAGTGCAATGGTAAGCTGGCTCACTATGGCGAACTAACGTAATCATTTTATCACTCTCGCAATCTAATAGGGCTTTTGTTCCCATTTTTCCTACCAGGTAGGCTTCATCGCGATCGGTAATCGAGACTGCGAAAGACGCCATACGTTGCAGGTCGCCTGGTTTATCAAAGCGCGCGCGTAGCTTTGTCTCCCTCTTTACTAATTCTACCAGTTGTTGGGCAGCGCCGTTTAGCAATGGGTGTTGAAATTCATCCGTTCCGACCTGCCCGATCGCGCCGAGCGCCTGCCCTTGCTCATCGCGAAGGGATTCGGCCGCTACCACAACCACATATCCCACGCGGCGATAGACCTCCTCGACCTGCTTCAAAAAACGGTCAGCATTAAATCGTTGTTCAGGCACCAGCAGAATATGCGGTGGATCGCTTTCGTCGCGTTTGCCTAATGCAGAAGAAGCAGTCAACCAGCCCGCATCGCGCCCCATCGTCTCTATTACTTTGACAGGATAATACCAGGGTATCGACCTGGTATTCATGGCAGAATCCAACGTAGCTAATGCCATGAAGCGCGCCGCGCTGCCATAGCCTGGACAGTGATCGGTAAACGGCAGGTCGTTATCAATGGTCTTGGGAACGCTGATGGCACGTAAATCATAGCTCATATGCTGCGCTGCCAATGCCAGGTGATGCGCCGTGTCGGCAGAATCATTGCCACCGATATAGAGCACATCATGGATATCGTACCGGCGCAAAATAGCAATAGCCCGCCCAGGGTCCTCCTCTTTGAGTTTGTAGCGGCATGTTCCGAGAGCCGCCGAGGGTGTATGTAGTAGCCATGACCATACAGAGGAAGGCTGTTGCCTCAGGTCAATCAAGTCTTCCTTCAGCAAGCCTTCGATACCGTGTAACATTCCATAGATGCCATCAATGCGCTCTTCTGCCAGCGCCGCCTCGACCGCACCAACCAGGCTAGCGTTAATTACGGCGGTAGCTCCACCAGATTGCCCGATGATAAGATTGCCCTGCATTGCCAATGAGTAACCTCTCGAATTGGTTACAATTACGATCTAATCATGACTCTGGGGGGGGGAATAGGATCCCCTGAAGCAAGGGCGTCATCAATCCAGCTTGCTATAGCATCCCTTCCTTGTCGAACAGCCTCTTCATATGTTTTCCCATGCGTCCGGCATCCAGGCAGCTCAGGAACTGTGACCACGTAAATATGGTCAATGGGATCGTATTGGATGTTCATCGAATATTGATCGTACTGATCGCTCAATGCTTTAC
>JBKPAZ010000100.1:0-12232 GCA_046726655.1 Chloroflexota bacterium | reverse complement strand
AGCGTTCGCGCGCTACCCGTGTCACTGCCTTTGCCTCTACGGGCAGAGCGGACGAAGAGACGAGTCAGAAGGGACCGACTTGGAAAGAACCGGCATTTTACTCGCTATTGTGGTGGCCCTCTGCTGGGGGTCGGCCGACACGGTAGCGACCTTCGCGACGCGCAGGCAGGGGACATTCGTGACGACCGTTGTCTCGCTGGTGACAAGCGTCACGGTGCTTGTCCTGTTCGGGTCCATCGTCTTCGCAAGGCTCTCACTCCCCCCGGCGGTCTTACTCCAGAGTGCTGGCCCTGGGCTTCTGACCGGGATCATGGCAGCCGTTGGCTATTACTCGCTGTATCGAGGGTTGGAGCTGGGACCTCTGGCCATCGTGAGTCCAGTCACCGCTGCGGATGGAGCCGTCGGCGCAGTGCTTGCCGTGATCTTCCTGCACGAGGCGCTGAGCCTCTGGCAACTTGCCATGCTTGTGCTTATCTTTCTCGGGATCATCGGAGCCTCCACCAATATCATAGAGGTACGCGGAATCGTGCATGCATCCGGTCTCTCGGGATTAGCGAAGGGTGGTGTTCGCTGGGGTCTCCTGGCCATGGTAACCTTCGGCATTATGCTGTTTGGCATCGGGCTGGCCGCTGGAAAATGGGGCTGGTTCGCCCCCATTCTCTGGACGCGTACCTTTGCCACGCTGACCCTATTCCTCCTCGCAGCCTTACGACGCTACCGGCCACGGCACTCCTACCCGGCGGCAGTCACAGCCCCAGAGGAAAAGCCAGTGCCTCTGCAAATGTTTGGCATCGGGCTAGCAGTAGTCGTGGGCCTCCTGGAAACCGCGGGGTTGCTTATCTACAGCTTCGATACGCAACTTGCATCTACCGGAATCGCGTCTGCCATCAGTTCCAGTTGGGGCATCATCCCCTTGCTCGCCGGGATTATCCTTTTTCGCGAGCGACCAGCGCTCTACCAGATCTTCGGGGTAATGCTTGTGCTGCTCGGACTCTTCCTGCTGGCGATCAAACCTGCCTGATGCATTTCCCTCTACTTGAATAGAATGATTGACGAAAACTTACAATACCCTTACAATCAAATCGATCTGGATGTAGTGAAACACAGCACATCATCCAGGCAAAGGAGAATTTTACATGGTTGATAGCCAGATAAAAAACGACACTTCTAAAGATAATCCCTATGCTCTCATTGAACCTGATGATTTAGGAGTGCTGAGTAGCACGCAGTGGGTAGTGGAACATGCTACGCATGCCTGGATCAATAGAGATCAGTCAGGTTATGTTAGCGCCCAGTTGCTGGCGAGATACACTCCTACAACCGAGCCAGTATGGTATGATCGCTTTCATTTTCGTGATGGAACCGAACGCACTGTCAACTGGTTGCTGGTACTCGATGCCCTGAATTTCTGTTTCTGGGCGGAAAAAGGCCGGCCGCGCTGGCGGATCGACTTTCATGACGAAATCCTGGACGGCTATTGGGCGGAGGCCGCCGCGCTGACACGAGCTGCTGAAGAGGGCATTGCGCTGTGGGACGCTGAATATCTCAGCTCTATGAGCCGGGAAGACCTGGCATATATTTTTCGTAGCGTCCCGGCAGCGGATGGCTCGGCCGGGGAGATGATTCCCCTTTTTGATGCGCGTTTAGCGCACGTTCATGAAGTGGGACGTGTTCTTTTGGAGCGGTATGATGGACAGTTCGCGCACGCGGTTGAAAAAGCAGGAGGAAGCGCGGTCAACCTGGCGTTGTTGCTGGCACATGAATTCTCTTCATTTCGCGATGTGGCTGTCTATCATGGACGTGAGGTACGCTTCTTCAAACGCGCCCAAATTTGTGTTGCCGATCTCTACGGCGCATTTGGTGGCAAGCGCTGGGGCGCCTTTACTGATCTTGATAAGCTCACCATCTTCGCTGATTATAAGCTGCCGCAGGTATTGCGTCATTACGGTGTGCTGGAATACGATCCCAGGCTGGCAGAGCGCGTCGATAACCAGCAGCTTCTGCAACCTGGTGGCGAAGAAGAAGTGGAGTTGCGAGCTGCCACGATTTGGGCATGTGAACTACTGCGGCGTGAGATGTCACGCGTATCTGACCTGACCATTACAGCAGTTGAGGTCGATCAACTCTTGTGGTATCTTGGACAAAACTCCTCAGAAATGCGCTCGTACCACCGTACAAGAACCATCTATTACTAGTAGGGGCCGATTATGACTTTTAACACAGCAATCCGGGCATCCGTAGGGGCCGATAATGCACATGAACGAATTCATGCGGCCATCACGAGCACAATCGTGTCCGCATTTACTATTCAATCTGCATAATCAGCCCTAATAGGCATCAATCTAAGTTGCCTACCAGTGTGTCATCCTGAGCGAAGCGAAGGATCCGTCTCGCTGGGCAGAGATGCTTCGCGGAGTTTACCCTGAGCGCAGCGAATGGGCTCAGCATGACAGGGCTGTACCGGATCTTACATCAACATACAAAGAAAAGCTATGCAATTACACACCTTACTTGAATCATTAGAGCACCCCCCATTGGCAATACACAATACTGGCGAAATGAGCGAGCCAATCGAAATTGCTGCGCTGGCCTATGATTCGCGGAAAGTTGTGCCCGGCGGACTCTTCGTCGCGGTACCGGGGACACACACCGATGGGCGACGTTTCCTGGTTGATGCGGCACAGCGGGGAGCAGTTGCTGCACTCGGCCCACAGATTGATACTTCTGACCTGCCGCTCCCATATATAGAGGTGGACGATGTACGTATCGCACTGGCCAATCTTGCCTGTGCCTTTTACGGATACCCGGCGCATCAGCTTTGCACGATTGGAGTGACCGGCACCGATGGTAAGACCACCACATGTAATCTCATCAGCGCGCTGCTGGATGTAGCCGGAAAGCGGGATGGTCTGATGACGACAGCCAACTTTAAGCTATGTGGACAAGAATGGGAGAACGCTACCCGGCAAAGCACATTGGAGGCGCTTGAGATCCAGCAGTTTCTGCGGCGCATGGTCGACGTTGATGCGAGATATGCAGTGATTGAAGCGACTTCTCACGGGCTTGAATTGCAGCGTGTACGCGGCTGCGCTTTTGATATTGGTGTCGTCACCAACATTACACACGAGCACCTGGACTTTCATGGAACTATCGAGAACTATCGCCGCGCAAAAGCGCGACTCTTTGAAATGCTCGATCCGGTACGCGACAAGGGCCTGGGAATCCAGGCAATTGCCATTCTTAATCGAGATGATGTATCTTATGAGGTATTGAAGCCTTACTGCAACGTTCCTATTCTCGACTATGGCTTTGACAAGGCAGCGACAGTACGAGCAGTGGACGCGCAGCTTGATGCGAATAGCACACGTTTCCGCGCCATCCTGCCTGGCGCTGAAATCGATATTGAAACACAACTAGCAGGTCGTTTCAACGCCAGTAATTGCCTGGCCGCGATTGCAACGGCCTATAGCCTGGGCGTGAAACCTGCTGACATAGCGCGTGGGCTGGCAAGCGTTGCTGGTGTGACCGGGCGTATGGAGCGCATCGACGAAGGACAGCCATTTACGGTTATTGTCGATTACGCACATACACCCGATAGCCTGGAAAAGGTGCTCAGCATTCTGCGGCCACTTACCAGAGGCAAATTATTAGCGGTTTTTGGCTCGGCTGGTGAACGAGATAGACAAAAACGTCCTATTATGGGGCAAATTGCCGCCCAGATGTCAGATTTTATCGTTATTACTGATGAGGACCCTCGCGAAGAAGATCGCGAACGCATATTACGTGAGATCGCCAAAGGCGCCGAATCAGCCGGGAAACACGAAGGGCGGGACTTTCTCTGCATCGCGGATCGGACGCAAGCAATCGCAACGGCTTTTGCGCGTGCGCGGTCGGGAGACACCGTCCTATTGGCCGGTAAAGGTCACGAGCAAAGCATTATTATAGGTAGAGAAAAGATTCCCTGGGATGATCGCCGGGTGGCACGCGAACAGTTACGTTTGCTGTTCCGGTAAACGTTACTCTCAATAGAGGTTTGACGTTTCAACATGTGAAGCGGGAGTCGGAGGTTCTCCGAATCTCCTTACCAGGTAAGGAGCGGTTAGCCGCAAGGTATACCCTTATAGGGAGTTATTGTCAGGAACCCGCCCCCTTTCAGGGGGCAGGCTTGCTCATGCACGTGAGTAAGCCTCACTCTTGACCAGTCTCAGCCACCAGTCTCCCAGAGACTGACGGGGCTCCGTTCGGGAAGAAATCAGGTACGTTGGGATGCTTCACCAGTCCCAACCGCTACGGGAGTACGTTAAACAGGGCGACGGGGTAAACCTGGTGCGTGCTCCGTTAAACCTTCCACGAACGTTGACGAGGTGAGCATTACCCGTGTAAACGGAGGCCCTCACGGGCTAAAAAGGATCAGGTATGAGTAAGGTGTTTGTCTTAGATACCAATAAACAGCCCTTGAACCCGATGCATCCGGGGCGTGCCCGCCTGCTCTTGAAACAAGGCAAGGCGGCGGTCTATCGCAGGTATCCCTTCACGCTGATTCTCAAGCGTGCTGTGGAGAAGCCTCATCTTGAGCCTCTTCGCGTCAAGTTCGATCCGGGGAGCAAAACCACCGGCATCGCGCTGGTCAATGATGCCAGCGGCGAAGTGGTGTGGGCAGCGGAACTGATGCATCGAGGAGAGCAGATCAAATGGGACATGGACAAACGTCGTGCGGTGCGCAAGAACAGGAGGCAGCGCAAAACCCGCTACCGCCAACCGCGCTTCGACAATCGCCGCAAACGAAAAGGGACGCTACCGCCGTCGCTAGAGAGTCGTGTGTGTAACGTGCTAACATGGATTCATCGTCTCATGCGCCTCTGCCCGGTCGGCGCCATTAGTCAAGAACTCGTACGTTTTGATACCCAAGCCTTAGAGAATCCAGACATCGAAGGCGTGCAGTATCAACAAGGCACCCTGGCAGGCTGCGAGGTGAGAGCGTATGTGCTGCTGAAGTGGAATCACCAATGTGCCTACTGTGACGCCCGCGAGGTCCCGCTCGAACTCGATCATCTCCACCCACGCAGCAAACTCGGTTCCAATCGCGTCAGTAATCTCGTGGCGGCGTGCAAGCCTTGCAACCAGCGCAAGGGCAACCAGGACATTCGCGATTTCCTCAAGGAGCAGCCGGAACGAGTGGCGCGCATCCTGGCTCAGGCTAAGACGCCATTACGGGATGCAGCGGCGGTCAATGCGACGCGATGGGCATTGTATGAGCGCCTCAAGGTGTTCGGTCTCCCCTTGGAGTGTGGCAGCGGCGGCTTAACCAGGTTCAACCGCATCACGCGTGACTTACCGAAGACGCACTGGCTCGACGCGGCTTGCGTCGGGAGGAGCACGTCGGAGTACCTCGTCATCAACAACGTCGTACCGCTCCGCATCGAGGCGACGGGGCACGGCTCAAGACAAATGTGCCTGATGGACGAGCATGGGTTCCCGCGCGCGAAGCCAAAAGGAGCTAAGCGCGTCAAAGGCTTCCAGACTGGCGACCTCGTGCGTGCCGTCGTGACAAGCGGGACGAAGCAAGGCATCTATGTGGGCAAGGTGGCTGTGCGTACACGCGGGGTCTTCAACATTAAGACGGTGCAAGGAATCGTCACCGACATTCATTATCGTTTCTGTACGTTAGTAGCTCGTAGCGATGGGTATAGTTATCACTCTAGAAAGGAAGCGGCGCTTCCTCCCGCAGCCTAAAAGCATGTGGGTACCCGCGCCGCTTGTTCTATGGATCCAGTCTGGTTTTTGTTGATTTTCATCACTTGTGCTTTTATCAGCCTGCTGCTGTGCTGGATAGCGAAGGTGTTATTTCCTAAGTTCCGCAGTGGTGAATTTAAACCTGGTCCTCATCGCGCCGATATGCCCGTGCTGCCCGCAAGCGGAAGAGAAATTAAAACAATAGAATTGCCCCTAATTGGAGGTCCCGCATTTACCATTGCGATGATCATCACAGGAATTTGGGCAGGGTTCCTCTTTCACTTCCATGAAGATCAATGGAAACTCTTATTGATTGGTCTGGGAGCGACTGCCGGTTATATGGTTGTTGGCTTTATCGATGATTGGCACAAAGTATATAGCAATGAAGGTCTTTCAGAACGCGCAAAATTTTGTGGTGTGCTCTTTGTCTCGATGGCGGCGGCTTTCCTCTATTTCTTGCTCCTGCCAAGCGGGAGAGAGCCCTATTCTCCCTACTCAGATATTATGGGAGCTTTGTTTAAGAGTTTGCCTTTCACCTGGCTGATATTCTTGATGCTTATGACAGGACTGATTGGTAGCGTTACATCGCTCTCAGTCGATTTCAGCGACGGTCTTGATGGTCTGGCAGGTGGCCTGGTTTTTAGCGCAGCCCTGGCGTTTGGTATCATCGTTACCGGTTTTCTCGACGCGAAACATCCACAAGGGGTCGTTTTAGAGATTTTATCGCTGCTGTGCGCCAGCGCCGTGCTGGGCTTCCTGCCATTAAACTGGCCCTCTTCGTGGGCAGCCCGTCGCGGCAGCGCGCGCCGCTTCGCAAAAATTTATATGGGAGACAGCGGAGCCCTGGCCCTCGGTGGTATCCTCGCCATGATCGCCATTTTCTCGCGCTATGAAATACTTCTGCTGATGATCGGTATGGCGTTTGTGCTCGAGGGACTCTCGGCGCTTATTTCTGCGCGGGTCTTAACGCGCTTCTTCCGCAAACAACTCCAGGTATTGCGTTTTGCCAGTAGTCGTGAGTATGTGCCACACACCGAATTTCCACTGCCGTTCCTGGCAACGCCTTTGCACCATCATTTTGACCTGCTCGGGTGGGATCGTCGCCGCCTGGTCTATGGCGCCTGGGCCCTGGGAGCAGGATTCGCCATATTAGGTGTCTTTATCGTGTTCGCAACGGAGACCTGGGAACGCTACCTGGGCCGCATCCTTGTGTTGATTCTCGCGTTTATCATCTGGGAAAGCGGCTCGTGGTCACGCAAGTACTTTGTCGGCAAACATCCCGCCGAGCGTACGCGCCGCCGCAGATTGGCCCTTTACTATGGCCATCCCTATCGCCTGATGGGAATACGCCTGTATCATCTTGTGGAGATCATCGAGGCCAACGAGGATGTGATTGAGACCCCGGCAGAAGAGCTAGCCCTGTGGCACCGCATGAGCATTTACGATGCTCGCGCAATGCTTGGTTTGTATTGTTATCGCGCAGGGTACTATCCGGCAGCTCTGGCGCAGTGGACACGCATTCCAGAAAGCAACCGCAAATTGCGTCCAAGTATACAGCAATTGCTGGAAGAGCTGAACAGTCGCCTCGCTTTAGAAGAGCAAGAGACGCAACCGATGCGCCGCGATCAGATTCTACGCCAGCCGCCGATGATTACTGGTAATCTGCCGCCTGCGGATTTGCCTAATCCTCACGAGCCAATCCGTAGTGAGGAAACTCTTGACGGGCGTGCTGGGAACTGGAAGGAACCGCACCATCAAACAGTGCGGCAGCAGGGATCGTCGATGCCACACATGCAAAGTGACGGAGCATTTTCGCAACAACATGCATTTGAGGGCCAGGTAGTAGAATTGTCGAATGGGCAAAACGGGCATATAAACAATTTCTATGCTGATGAAGAGCAGCCGCGCGAAGCTGCGCAGTCCACGAGAAGACGGCATTGGCTAGCACGTATACTGCATATAACTGCAGCCAGGAGTCGCTAGTTTCCTGTCCTATACCACCCAACCGAATCTCAACCTACCTCTTCCTAATTGTTTACAGGTGTGCTATAGTGCGCTTAATGTTGCCTTACTATCGGCAATTTCACAGCGTATCAGTGAGCCAGTAAACAGCCATACAGCTTGAAAACTGATACACTGAGAGCAACGATTTAAATCCTGACTATTATTTCACACCAGTTCTACTAGCATGTACGGAAGAGGTTGCGATGCGTTTCTGCTTTATCGTTGAAGAGCAATACCGGAATGATCCTATGCCAATGGTCATCGCAGACCAACTTCTCCAATGGGGTCACAGTGTTGACCTGTTGGAACCACAAACAGCAGTCACCAATTTGTCCGAGCTGGCAGAACAAGGCTACGATGCTTACGTCCTGAAATCACTGGCAGATGGCCCTGGCCTCAGTATTCTGGAAGCAGCAGAAGCAGTAGGTATCCCAACCATCAACAATTCACGTTCTATCCGCCTGGTACGAGACAAAGCAGTAGCAGCAGCATTTGCGCGTGCGCATGGATTACCCATACCTCCTACCTACTTTGTTGCTCATCCGCGCCTGCTCAGGCAAATTCCCAGCGAGGATTACCCCATTGTTGTCAAACCAAGCAACGGGAGTTCCTGTAAGGGTGTTTATCTGCTGCATAGCCCAGCCGACGTGACCGCCTTGGAGATAGCTGAAGCGAAAGATAGTTTCTTTCTTGCGCAACGTTACGCAGAAAATACAGGCTTTGATATGAAGGTCTATGTGACAGGGCGGGAAGTCTACGCAGCTGTAGCCAAAAAATCACCCTTGCATCCCGACATGGGAGAACACTTTGTACCACTAACCCCACAGATACGCAAGCTGGCTTTGCAAGTCGGTAAGCTTTTTGGTCTGGATATATATGGATTGGATATTGTCGATACGCCTCAGGGCCCTGCGATAGTGGATATCAACGACTTTCCCAGCTTTGGGGGCGTGCCAAGGGCAGTCGTAAGGGTTTCGGAGTATGTGTTGCACGCAGCAAAACGTGCTGAAATGCAACGATTAGCACGTGCTGAGCGAGCACAACGCCGTCGACAGGCATCATTATCGAAAAAAATGCAGGAAACTACACCAGAAAAACCAGCAATGGTTGCTTTAAATGAAAAAGTATAGGACAACCTGGTGGGCTGCAATCCCTCAAATAGATAAGGAGTCAGTATATGGATATCTGTCTTATAATGGATAACCCAGAAACACCACATCATCCCGTTATAGGAGTAGCACTAGAGCAACTACGTGCTACACATACTATCAGACTGTTAGATGTACGCCCCCTCACAGGCGCCGAAGCTATCGCAGAAGAAAGGAAACACCCCCCGTCAGACCTCTACTTGCTGAAATCGCATGCTCCACAGGCATTAGAAGTTGCTCATGCACTGGAACAGAAAGGCGCAATAGTTGTGAACAGTTGGGCTTCATCAGTGGCCTGCCAGGATCGCGTGCTGATGGCACAACGTATGCACGAGGCAAACCTGCCCTGGCCCTATACCTGGAGTTTCCCCTCTCTGGGAAGCATGCTCTCAGACCGTGAATTTCTGGCAAGCCTGCCTTTTCCGCTGATAATTAAAAGCTACTACAGTCACCGGGGTGATCTTGTAGATAAGGTAGACAGCATTGAGCAATTAGAGGCACTCGCGGCAGATTGGAGTCAGGAGCCGGTCGTGCTGCAAGAGTTCGCTGCCGGCGACGGTTGGGATATCAAGATGTGGGTGATCGATCAACAGATCTTCGCGGCACGCCGTCGCACTCCTTTGGAAGCAAATGCCTCGAAGGAAGACTTTCCGATTGCGCCAGAGGAGTTACCAGGTGAATGGGCGCATATAGCAAGGGAGATCGGGCGCGTTTTTAATATGAGGCTCTACGGCGTCGATCTATTGATTACTGAGCATGGACCTATGATCGTAGATGTCAATGGGTTTCCCGGTTTTCGTGGCGTACCAGGAGCTGATAGCGCTCTGGTAGCCCTGGTGGAACAGATAGCGCAGGAAAGAAAGGCTGGAGCATAAGCATGAATGCACCTGATGTTGAAACAAATTTATCCATACTAGACCTTCCTAACGTTGTAATGCTGCTTTACCAACGCGCGGATCGACCATTGTTGCCGGGCGCGCAAAATCCACCAGGATTGTTTGTGCGCTACTTGCGGCGCAAACCAGCACGAGGACTGGCAGTCGTCTACACTGTAGATGAATCAGGGCATGCCAATAAAGTGCACTCCAATGATCCAAACCGCTCGGTCAGCCTGACACTCGACGAACAGGCGCTCGACGGAGCTCATATCCGTTTCACCGAATCCCAGGCACGAGAAGCTCCGCTAGAGGTACAGGAGTCGGGCGTGCTACGCGTGAAAGATATTGGCCTCTCAGTCCAGGCATTTCCAGCAGATAGCAGCCTGCCCGCATTAGCGGCAAGTTGCGATACGACGCCGCATGGTCCACTTTTTGCGGCTTTGCAATCTGCTGCTCGCGTCCGATTTGGCGATGACACCTGGCAGCTCGTTTCTGCCAGCGCGGAGCCGGTACGCTACAAGCCCGCTAATCGCTGTGTCATTCGCTACCATCTTGCCCTGGAACATGGCCATGATGAAGGAGCAACGCTCAGAAACCTGACCCTATTCGGGAAGGTCTATGCAGACCCGGAGCAAGCACGCAGCGTCCAGGCTTTGCAACAGCGGCTGTATAACGAGCAGGCCCATGGAACCGCAGGCGCGGGGGAGACGCCGAGCGGGGAAGGAACTCCTGTGATCACACATGGCGGGAGTTCCCCACTCCTTCCACGCCCACTTGGTATGATTGAATCACTTGGTCTGACTTTTAATACGGCCGTGCAACCATCCAATTACAATGAGCGATTGGTGACAGGTACGCGCGCTCTGCGGCCCCAGATGGAGCGAGGAAAAGGGGGCGAGATTACGGAACTGGTGATACCGACTGAGGAACTATGGCTTACAGCGATAGCCCTGGCCCGGCTGCATACCAGCACGGTTCGTACGGATGAGAGCGCACCACGCACAGGGGCAAAAGAAGCGAAACGCGCTCGCGAACGAGCTGCCCTCATTGCAGGTCATAATCCAGCACAAGCAGATGAGGTACGAAGACTCGCAGAGCAGCTTGCAACTCGCTTAGAAACACTTCAACCCGATGTCTACCGGCCAGCACATGGCGGCTTTAAGGCTAGCCAGTTGCTTTTCCACAGTCATCAGGTGTTTGTCGTAGATTTTGATGGTTTTTGTTTGGCAGATTCAGCGCTTGATGTCGGCTACTTTCTGGCCTACCTGCGCCCAAGTGGACTCTGGTATCAACGTCCCGGTATGATGCCATGGTTCAAGGCCGCAGCAGATGTGTTTACTACTACGTACCGCCAGGCTATGCTTGAACTTGGCGTTACGGAAGCAGCAATTGACGGCATCTTGCAGCGTTCAAAGCTTTATGAGGCCGCGCTTTTATTCAAAATTGCCACTCGACGGGTCAATCGCCTCAATAGCCCCCGACCCAAAGAGCTGGCAGCTATGCTAGAGGAGGTTGCGGCATGCCTATCGAGCTAAGTCCGGGAGACCGTAATGTTATTCAAATTCCTGTTAGGGTAGTGAATAGGAAAGCACTTTGAGGGAAGGATAGAAAATGGCTAACGTATCTCCGTACTGCACGGGCGCGGAAGCCGAGTACTTCGTCGACCGCCTCCCGTTCCGCGAGCGCTCCACCTGGAATCAGCACGGGTTCTTGACCTCCGCGGAGGGCTTGTGACGGTGCCACGGTGGCTTCCCGGCGCGCGCGTGCTCGCGAGCTACCGGATCTCATGGTTACGCCGCGACGTGGTTGCCGGGATCGTGCTGAGCACACTGCTGGTACCACAAGGAATGGCCTACGCCGAGCTCGCCGGTTTGCCGCCGATCACGGGCCTCTACACCACGATCCTGTGCCTGATCGGCTATGCCGTGTTTGGGCCTTCGCGGATCCTGGTACTCGGCCCGGACTCGTCGCTGGGGCCGATGATCGCGGCCACGATCCTGCCGATTCTGGGCGCGAACGGAAGCCCCGAACGTGCGATCGCCCTGGCGTCACTGCTCGCGCTGATCGTCGGGGCGATCATGATCGTCGCCGGGATCGCGAAGCTCGGGTTCGTCGCCGACCTGCTCTCGAAACCAACGCAGATCGGCTACATGAACGGCCTCGCATTGACGATCCTGATCGGACAACTGCCCAAGCTGTTCGGATTCTCCACTGATGCGAACGGCCTGATCAACGAAGCGAGCGCGTTCGTGCACGGGCTGGCCTCGGGCGAGGCAGTCGGCGCCGCTGTTGCGATCGGCCTGGTAAGCCTCGGGTTGATCCTGGCGCTCGGGCGCTGGCTGCCGCGCATCCCAGGCGTGCTCGTGGCGGTCCTCGTCGCGATCGCGGCATCAGCGGTGCTCGATCTGGCCAGCCATGGCGTCTCGCTTGTCGGAACCCTTCCCCAGGGGTTCCCACCCCTGACCGTGC
>JBKPAZ010000099.1:0-5950 GCA_046726655.1 Chloroflexota bacterium | reverse complement strand
GTTCGAAAACCCGTGTCACACCCTCGTAGGCTTCTGCCAGCGACACCTCTACAGGCGACTCTATATCTTGCCCCATCCATGCGCGTGGGCGTGGGCGTCCTGTTGTTCGTGTTCGCCCACCAACCTCGTCAGTGAAACTTGAGCTGAAGAACGTTTCAAAGAAATCGGAGAACGGTGATTGTCCCCCAAACAGATCATTGAGATCCTCCGGGTTCACAGTGCGATACTCGTAGCGAACACCGCCATCCCCTCCCATAGGTCCAGCCCCGGCGCCCGGCATTCGTCCATACTGCTGGTAATAATCACTCAGCTCATCATACTTCTTGCGTTTTTCAGGATCAGAGAGCACTTCGTTGGCTTCGTTGATTTCTTTGAATTTCTCTTCAGCAGCCTTGTCACCTGGATTGACGTCGGGATGATATTTACGCGCTAGCTTACGATAAGCAGATCGAATCTCCTTCTCATTCGCCTTCTTATCTACACCTAATATCTTGTAATAATCTTTATAATCAACAGCCATAAGCGCCTCTTCCTAAGAAAATCTTGTTTCACGAAATATTGTTGAATGAACTGCCTGTGGCGGAGCCACAGGCAGTTCATTCAACAATGCCTTTTTACACTTCGCGATACTCGCCTTCAACGGTGCCGGAATCGCCTTCAGAAGTCGGGCCTTGTGGACCTGCTCCTGCATTAGCTCCATTCTGGCTATAGACGTCCTGGCCGATACGCTGCATCGCACTCTCCAGTTCAGCAGTTGCGCTGCGAAGTCGCGTCATATCATTGCTGGATAGTGCATCACGCACAGCCTTTACCTTGCCCTCAACATCACTGCGCACGCCGGCCGAGACCTTGTCACCAACATCTCTTAGTGTACGCTCGGCCTGGTACGCTGCGCTATCAGCGCGGTTGCGCACTTCGATCTCTTCCTTGCGCTGCTGGTCTTCCTGCGCATGCATCTCGGCATCGCGCACCATCCGGTCTATCTCCTCCTTGGATAATCCGCTGGAGGCGGTAATAGTGATCTTCTGTTCGCGTCCCGTAGCCTTGTCACGAGCGGTGACATTGAGAATGCCGTTCGCATCAATGTCGAAGGTTACCTCGATCTGAGGAAGGCCTCGTGGGGCTGGAGCGATACCCTCGAGTCGGAAGTGCCCCAGGCTCTTGTTATCGCGAGCCAGTTCGCGTTCGCCCTGCAACACATGGATCTCGACCGCGGGCTGGCTATCTTCAGCCGTGCTAAAAATCTCGCTCTTTCGTGATGGAATGGTCGTATTGCGATCAATCAGCCTGGTCATCACGCCACCCAGGGTTTCAACGCCCAGCGAAAGCGGAGTGACATCCAGTAAAAGCACATCTTTGACGTCACCTTTGAGGACACCAGCCTGGATAGCAGCGCCGATGGCTACCACTTCGTCAGGATTAACACCCTTATGTGGCTCTTTGCCGAAGGTTTTGCGTACCATGTCGATGATAGCAGGCATACGTGTCTGCCCACCGACCAGCACCACCTCGTTGACCTCGTTTGCGCGTAATCCGGCATCTTCAAGTGCTTTCATGACCGGGCCGCGCGTGCGTTCGATCAAATCGCCAACCAGTTGTTCTAACTTCGCCCTCGTCAGGGTCATCACCAGGTGTTTTGGACCGCTGGCATCAGCAGTGATAAATGGCAGATTAATCTCCGTCTGCAAAGACGAAGACAATTCGATCTTCGCTCGCTCCGCGGCTTCCTTCAAGCGCTGCAAAGCCATCTGATCATTGCGCAGATCAATGCCCTGCTCTTTGCGGAATTCGTCAGCGAGCCAGTCGATAACACGCTGATCAAAGTCATCACCACCCAGGTGGGTATCGCCATTGGTCGCCTTTACCTCAAAGACACCCTCTCCTAGCTGCAAGATGGAGATATCGAACGTACCACCACCAAGGTCATAGACGGCAATCGTCTCGTCCTTCTTCTTGTCTAGCCCATAGGCAAGTGAAGCAGCGGTTGGCTCGTTGATAATACGCAGCACCTCTAATCCGGCAATCTTGCCTGCATCCTTGGTCGCCTGCCGCTGCGTATCATTGAAGTAGGCAGGAACTGTAATCACCGCCTGCGTAATCTTCTCGCCCAATTTGGCTTCAGCATCAGCCTTCAACTTTTGCAGGATCATCGCCGAAACTTCGGGTGGACTATATTCACGCCCTCCCATCGCTACCCGCACATCGCCATTAGCCGCACGAGTAATCTTGTAGGGCACACTCTTCAGCGTGCGCTGCACCTCGGGATCATCGTATTTGCGCCCCATCAGACGCTTGATCGAATAAATGGTATTTTCCGGGTTGGTTACTGCCTGTCGTTTGGCCACCTGGCCAACAAGCCGCTCACCACCTTTTGTGATTGCGACAATCGAAGGGGTCAGTCGTGATCCTTCGCTGTTATCCAGCACAGTAGGTTCGCCAGCATCCATAACGGCTACTACTGAGTTCGTCGTTCCAAGGTCAATGCCAATCACTTTGGCCATAGCTTAATAGCCTCCTTTATCAAGTATGTCAGGTACCATCGGTGAACCAACCCATCTGCCTCACATCCACTTCACCACAGTATTCCGCCATACATTTTTACATTCTTTGTTAGATAAACTAACATCTTCCGATAAATAAAACACGTACGTTCTTGATACTATTCCCGATCTCATAGTTCTTCTTTGTGCGCCCCTTCACGGTCCTGGCGCGCCTTTTCTAATCGACGCCACTCTTCCTCAGCGCGTAATTGTGCCTCTCGCGCTTCCTGAACCTCCTGTTGGAGAACCAGTACATGCTTGCGGACCTGGATAATATACCTGATACCTACCGCATTTATACCTTGTGCGGAAAGCTCAGCAATCTCTTCGAGTATGGTAATGTCCTGATCAGAATAAAGTCGGTTCTTACCGGCCTGGCGTGCTGGTTCAAGTAACCCTGCCTCTTCATAACGCCTGAGCACCTGGGGAGGCAAGCCCAGAAGCTGAGAGACAACACCGATGGTATATTTTGGCATATTTGCATTATTTTCGCTTATCTTGCGAACAGTAAATTTATCTCGTCTCTTCATTACATATGAGCCTTTCAATTACCCCTGGCGCAAAAAAGGGAGATTTTCGGGGACACCCCCATTGCCGGGATGCTCTCTTGATTTTGCGCTAGCTTCGCAAGCATGCGGCAATTACTCCAAGATAATCTCAAAGTAAGGCTTTCATACAGAATATATCATCTTACAATTTTTGTCAAGTAAAATGACAAGAATAAGCACCATAATCGGACGCAAAGGATGGTGCGGGCTTAAGAGGCCAGGGCGACCGCGAGGGTAGCCCATTCACCACTGCTGGCTGCGCAGCCAGCAGTGGTGAATACCAAAGGACTCACCTACTCTACGACGGATCGTCCTGCAAAGGCCGTGCATAGTAGGGGCGGGGTTTGCCCCGCCCTGTTAGGGTAACTTAAGTCCGCGCTTATGGCGGCATCCTCACGCCATCGTGGTTACACCGCTTCCTGGAGGGATCTACCCGTAAACTGGCTATTATAGAGGTCAGCATAGAACCCCCCCTTCGCAAGCAGATCCAGATGGGTTCCCTGCTCGATGATGCTGCCGTGATTCATGACCAGGATCAGATCCGCGTCCCTGATCGTAGAGAGTCTGTGGGCGATCACGAAACTGGTTCTACCTTTCATTAACTCGCTCATGGCCTTTTGAATAGCCATCTCGGTTCGAGTATCGACACTGCTAGTAGCTTCGTCAAGAATGAGGATGGCCGGATCAGCCAGAAACGCGCGGGCAATGGTCAGCAACTGTTTTTGCCCCTGCGAGATATTGGTTGCATCTTGATTTAAGACGGTGTTATAACTCTCGGGAAGCGTCCTGATAAAGTGGTCAGCGCGTGCGGCTTTGGCAGCCCGGACAATTTCATCTTCCGTGGCCCCCTCTCGGCCATATGCAATGTTATCCCGTATACTTCCGTTGAAAAGCCAGGTATCCTGAAGTACCATGCCGAATGTGCGGCGTAGATTTCCGCGCTTGTAGTGTATGATGTTTGTATCGTCAACCAGAATTTCTCCACTATCCACTTCATAGAATCGCATCAACAGATTGACCAGCGTGGTTTTCCCGGCGCCTGTTGGCCCGACAATCGCAATCGAATGTCCCGATTCCGCTTCGATATGCATATCCTCAATCAGCGGAACATCCTCTTTATAGCGGAACGAGACATGTTCGAATTGCACCTCACCGCGCGGAGACTCGATAACCTTCGCGTCAACCGCATCAGGCTCCTCTTCCTCTTCATCGAGGAGTTCAAAGACACGCTCAGCCGATGCAATCGTTAACTGAATCGTATTCGCAATACTCGCCAGCATAGTGATCGGCTGGGTAAATTGTTGCGAATACTGAATAAACGCCTGCACATCTCCGATCGCAATTGCTCCCTTCGTGACCATAATACCGCCAACGACGCTTACGAAAACGTAGCCGACGTTGCCAATAGACCTCATAAGCGGCATGATCGTGCCAGAAACAAATTGAGCTCTCCAACCAGCATTGTAATATTTGTCGTTCATTCTATCGAATTCAGTAATCGCTTCAGCCTCGTGTCCAAAAGCTTTGACGATCTTGTGGCCCGTATACATTTCCTCCACGTGGCCGTTAAGTTCTCCAAGCGCCCTTTGCTGCTGCGCGAAGTAGCGTTGCGATCGTTTCGCAATCACAGTGGTGACGAGCAGACTGAGCGGCAGTGTAATAAACACCACCAGCGATAATATAACACTGATCGTCAACATCAATATAATGACACCAATAATCGTTACAACTGAGGTAATCAATTGCGTCAGACTTTGCTGCAACGTAGTGCTGATGTTATCCATATCGTTGACAGCGCGACTGAGAATTTCTCCGTGAGTTTCTGAGTCAAAGTATTTCAGGGGCAAGCGTGCAAGCTTGTCTTCTATCTGTTTGCGCATCGTATACACCACCCTTTGCGCCACACCTGCCATGAGATACTGCTGGAGATATATGAACACGGCGCTAATGATGTAAATTCCGCCAAGAATCAGCAGAATATGGGCTATGTAATTGAAATCAACTGCAGCGCCAGGTACCCCCTGTAATTTCTGCATTACACCGTCAAAGAGCTTGGTTGTTGCCAATCCCAGGATTTTCGGACCGACAATATTGAAAACTGTGCCAATCACTGCCGCGAAAACAATAATCATCAGGAGGTATTTTTGTGGCTTAAAATAGCCAAGGAGCCTGTAGAGGGTGCCCCTAAAGTTCTTTGCTTTCTGTACCGGCATACCTACCATGCTCATGGGGCCTCTTCCCATCGGACCCATAGGGCGTTGATCTTGCCCGGCAGCTCTCACGTTTACGCGGTCCTGACTCATGCGATTTCCTCCAATGAAAGCTGTGAGGAGACAATTTCGTAATAGATCTCGCTGGTCTGCATTAGCTCGCGATGATTGCCGATGCCTGCAATGCGACCGTCGTCCAGAACGATAATTTGATCTGCGTCCATGACGGTGCTGACTCTTTGTGAGACGATAAGTACCGTGGCATCGAGGGTTTCCTTTTTCAGCGCAGCTCGTAGTTTAGCATCCGTTTTAAAATCAAGCGCTGAGAAACTATCGTCAAACAGGTAAATCTCGGGTTTTCTCACCAGGGCACGCGCAATGGACAGGCGCTGCTTTTGTCCGCCAGAGACGTTCATACCACCTTGGGCAATGACGGAATCAAAGCCGTCTGGCATGTCGTCGATAAATTCGGTAGCCTGGGCGATTTCAGCCGCGTGCCTGACCTCTTCACCTGTAGCGTTTTCTTTGCCATAGCGGATGTTCTGTGCAACCGTTCCTGAAAAAAGCACAGCTTTTTGCGGCACAAGGCCGATTTTCGCTCGCAAATGTTCTTGCGACATGTCGCGTACATCCACACCATCAACTAAAATGC
>JBKPAZ010000098.1:0-10256 GCA_046726655.1 Chloroflexota bacterium | reverse complement strand
GCCACGGTATACACCGCACTGAAATGCCCAGGATAAACGTAGACATGCCCTTCATCTGCCACATCCCACACGCGCACTGTATTATCGTAACTTCCTGAGGCTATATGCCTTCCATCTGGCGACCAGGTTATTCCTCTGATTTGTTGCGTATGCCCAATAAATTTGTAGAGCCTGGCACCCAGAGGAATAGGCGAGGGCCGAGGTGGAGGCGTCGCATGAGAGGAAGATAATGCACGATCACGCGTCACCGCGAGCCAGGCAACACCTCCGCCTGCTACGCTTGCTATAGCCAGTCCTACTAACCCTCCTACGATCACGCGCCGCGAGATGCGACGAGGGGACGGTCGGAACAACCGTGATTCAATAGGTGGCATAGATCCTCTTGTTGAGGGTGACGATACATATGGAGGATAGGTTGGAATGGCTGCCGATAGAGCTTGGCTTGAGGGAGTAACCTTGTTGGTTGGTGGTAAAGCTGCCAGGTTGGGAAAGAAAGGGACACCGGCGACATCACCTTCACTTTGGTCAGGAGAATGGACCTCTGGCCTTGGGACCTCCTTCTGTGTTTCATCGAGGACGTCTCTAATAAGATCGGCAACTCCATACAAGGACATATACTGTTGTCCCTGTATATCCCCAGTATTTAGAACATGCAACAATGCTCCAGAGAATACTGTATAGCTCTCGTCGAGAAGAGATGGTTTACTCCGACTCGATGAACACAGAAGAGCTGTTCCTTTTCTCGGCCAGTCACTGTGTTGAGCATTGATGCGTGAACGTGGGCCTCTAAAGGCGTCAACAGTTTGCGTGATGGCGACTTCCTCTACTCCAGCTCCCTGGATTTGAAAAGCGTGAAAAGCAGCAGCGGCATAACAACAGTCGAGGATGAGAATACGTCGCAGTTGCCTGGTGTTTTCTTTTATCGTTTTAGCGAGAGACACAATCCGTAGCCCGGATGTTTCTGGATTACTTTTTCGCGTGCGGCGAATAGCGAGATAATAGTCTAAACTGCCTTCTGCGAAACCTGCATGCCCACTGAAATAGACAAGAATATCTCTTGCTGCTTGGTTACCCTTTCTCATCTCCTTGATGCGGTTCTGTAGGAACTGGTTGATAGCTTCATCTATATCATCAGCACTTTGATCTGAGTCAAAAAGATCTAACAGGTTCTCTTGAGGAAGGTGAAACTTCTGTGGATCCAGGAAATAGTTCCGGACTTCTCTCGCTGAATTATTAAACGCCTCTGATGCATCAAGATCCTGCCAGCGAGGCCAAGCACTTGCTCCAAGGAGAATAACCAGCGTTGTTTGTGGTGCTGTTGGGGCATCTCCGTTCATACGAGCCTTTTTCACTTCTTCGGCTGAAAAAGTTCTGCCAATCGTAGAGCATCCTTGCTCGTAAGATTCTCGGCATGAACATGTCCATCTTTCTCAATATCGATGATGACACTATGACGCAGTTTCAGCCACTCTCCCAATGCTTTTGCCACGGCAAGGACAGCTGGAGTTCCTAATACCAAGACCAAGGTGCTCCCGAAGTCCTGAGTCCGGGCATTAGTACGCTTTTGATCTACCTCGATGTCAGGTGTTGCATCAAGGAGAGCATTTCTTAGCTCGCTCGCATAGCGACTTGCAACTTCTCCCGAGCTGCCTTTAAGCTTGATGATATATGTCTGCTCCTCCATAAGAACCTTCCTTTGCTGTTCCTACTTGCTCGTTATTCCTTCGATTATTGGGTGCTTTGCTCTTCTCTCTATGTATAGGCATGCTCGCAGAGAATGAACTATGTCCACGCGATCTTCTCTACATCGTGTTGCAAGTCCTGTTTCGTTCCTCGAATGTAGAGCAGCGTCGTATCCAGCGAGTCATGTCCCATGATTTGTGCTAATCGATACAAAGGAACGACTTCAGCCATGCAGTAGCCGAAGCGATGACGCAGATCATGCGGACTCACATCCACCATGTGCGCAGCCTGAGCATATTTCGTAATCAGATGTCCAAGCGCACGTTCTGTAAGAGCAGCCTGGGTCTTTTCAGAAGGAAAGAGATAGATTCTCCCCTTTGGGAGTGTTTCGAGATAGGTGCTCAGTATAAACTTGACGGTACTCGTCGGATCATACTGGATGACCTGCGCTCTCACAGCCCAGGCGAAATACCGTTTCAGACTCATCAGTGCTCGATTGATGCTAGAAGGTTTGAGCCAGAGGGTGGTTTGCAGATAGGTTCGGTAGCGGATCAGCAGCGGTGGTATGACTGCTCGCGGGGTAAAAGATTGCTCGTCCTGTTCTTTGCACCAATAGCCCTCGCACCACGCTATGAACTGACGCAGGTCACTGAGGTAGTTGCGAATGGTGACAGCCGTCAAATCTTCCACTTGCTGGAACGTATGCGCATAGTGGTCGAGGGCTTGTTGGCCTTCCATCGACAAAGCAGGTTGAGCTGCTCGTTTCATCGGTCATCTCTTTGCGAGTATTAGCAGACGCGCTACAGAGACGGTTTCGACGGAGTTTAGCAGACATTCGTCCTACGTTTTGTGCTTGTTCTTGCACGGCTCATGACTGCTCTACTATTTTAGCAGAAGTTCATGCAGATGTATAGGCTGTTCGATTTGACCACGTCTAAGTCTGAGAAGCCCCGTGCTTTTTTGCCTTGAACGCCTCGAAGAAGTGGCGGTGATCGTCTCCCATAAGCATAAGAGCCTGCGCCTGCGCCTCGGCTTCGATGGCGGAAACCAGGTCCATACTGAGTTCGTGGTTCAACATGTGCTTGGTCATGGAGATGGCAAAGGTTGGTCCCTGGGCGAGTCGTTTGGCCCACGCGTTTGCTGAGGTCAGTAGATCATCGTGCGATACCACGCGATTCACCAGTCCATAACGTTCGGCGGTGGCAGCATCGATGGTGTCGCCGAGCATGAGCAATTCGGATGCACGTCCCAGACCAACGACCCTCGGCAATAAATAACCTGCCCCCATATCGGCCCCGGTCAGGCCCACTTTCGTGAAGAGGAAAGCAAAGCGAGCCTTCTCAGAGGCGATACGCAGATCAGCAGCTAGCGCAATGACAGCTCCGGCCCCGGCGGTCATGCCATTGAGGGCAGCAATGATCGGTTTATCCAGCAGTCGCATGTTCTGCACAACTGCCCCGGTCATGCGCGTGAAATCAAGGTGACCTTTCATATCGCGCTTGAGCAATTCGCCAATGATCTCATAAACGTCACCGCCTGAGCAGAAATTATCACCGGCTCCAGTAAGCACGATAGCGCGTGCTGCATCGTCGTAGCGCAAGGACTCAAACAAGTCGCGAAGCTGGGCATACACTTCAAAGGTCAGTGCGTTCATCACGTCAGGGCGATTGAAGGTCAGCGTTGCAACGCCATCGCTCACTTCATAGAGAAAGTCGTAGCTCAAAACAGAACTCCTTCACTTCATGACATCACGCCTCCGCCATCGATGTTGATGGCCTGGCCTGTGATGCCCCGGTTGATATCCTGTGCCAGGAAGACAGCGATTGCAGCCACTTCTTCCGGCTCGATCAGGCGTTTCTGCGGACTCGTATTTTCTAACGCCTCGCGCGCCTTTGACTCGGGCATGCCGGTGCGAGCAGCGATGTTACTGATACTCGCATCGGTCATAGGTGTATTCACGTAGCCAGGACAGATGGCATTGACCGTTATGTGGTATGGCAGCAATTCGACCGCCAGGGCGCGTGTGAGGCCGAGCACACCGTGTTTCGCAGCAGTATATGCCGCGATATAGCTGCCTCCAACCCGGGAGGCAAGAGAGGCGATGTTGATGATGCGGCCGTAACGCTGGTCTATCAATGCCGGGACGAAGGCCTTGGTGACATAGTAGATGCTGGTCAGGTTGACGGAGAGCATACGATGCCACAGTTCATCAGGGTGGTTTAAAAACTTGTGACTGCCAGCATTACCGGCGTTATTGACTAAAATATCTACGCCGCCTAGACCATCGATCAGGGTTGTTGCCATGTGTGTGACCTGTTCGGGATCGGTCACATCGCATGAAATTGCCAGGCTCTTACGACCCATCGCTTGAATTTCGACAACAAGCCGTTCGATTTCAGGAGGAGTGCGGGCGGTCACAGCCACATTGGCTCCTGCCTGCGCAAGAGCTAAGGCGATGCTACGACCAATACCTCGTCCCGCGCCGGTGACGACCGCGCGCTTTCCAGCAAGCAAGTGACTGTTCTCACTTGACATATACAATGATCCTCCAATGGCACTCTTAAGAGATCAGGTCTGAGCAACTGCGGTTGTGGGTGTGGACAGATACCGAGCATTCAGTTGTGGTGGGTCCATTATGCACAGGTCTGCACGGCCAGCAGCCAGTATAGTGTTGACTTCGTCGCTTGTTGTTAGATATCCGCCAACCATCGTGGTAATGCCTGCCTCGTTGCGTATACGGTCGCTGAATGGTGTCAGGAAACCCCGGCCATAGGCGGGTTCGCTATCTATGGTCGTCTGACCTGCTACTACCGCGATTATATCACACCTATGCTCTTTGAATATGCTAGCGACTACTACTGCATCATCAACTTCAAAACCACCCTTTGCGCAGTCACTGGCAGAGATGACAACTGAGATGGGTTTGTCCTGGGGCCAGGCTGCACGCACGGCATCAAATATTTCCAGGGGAAAACGCATTCGATGCTCCAGATCTCCACCATATTCGTCATTTCGATAGTTGGTGAGTGGTGAAATGAAGCTTGCCAGCAGGTACCCGTGAGCAAAGTTGAGTTGCAGTACGTCGAAACCTGCTTCGCTCGCTCTCTGGGTAGCGAGCAAGAAATCGTCGCGCACGCGGTCCATACCGGTTCGATCCATCTCCCTGGGCGCCTGACTATACGGTGTATAGGGTATGGGCGATGCTGAGAGCAGCGGCCAGTTGCCGTCACGCAGCGGCCTATCCAATCCCTCCGCTCTCGGGCGGGTCGAGCCTCGACGCCCGGCATGGTTCAACTGGATGGCGACTTTTGCTGGTGTATGGGTGTGAATGAATTCGACGTTTCGTTTCCAGGCTTCAACATGCTTCGGATCATACATCCCTGCATTTCCGGGCGAGATGCGTCCATCAGCAGAAGTGGCGACTGGCTCGGTTACAACTAATCCAGCGCCACCAGACGCTGCGCCTTGCACCTGGTGCATATATGCTTCACCCGGTATGCCATTCTGCGCTGCGCAGGAGGAGAGGGGTGATAAGACCAGGCGATTAGATAGATTGATGGTACGCAATCTCAAGGGTGTGAACAAGGGTGGTGGTGCAACTAGACCCTTCGCTGCCTCTTCGCTTCGCTCAGAGCAAGTGTGGCTCAGGGTGACAACCGGTGTAAACATGGGTGGTGCCGCAACTACAGACCCTTCGCTGCGCTCAGGGTAACCAGTAAGCATTGAGTTGGCTTTCTGCGTGGCCCAGCGATCAACCATGTCCCCGAAGCGTGGATCGCGCAACCGGAGGTCGTCATAGGTGATTCTGCCGCTGCGCGTAAGCAAATTGAAGGTGAACTGCACCGGGTCCAGTGTAAGATAGCGCTTGAGTGTTTCAAAATAAGCCTGGCTTTCCCTGGCGGCCCTTTGAAAGATCTCAACGATAGGTTTTCGCTCCAATTCGTATTCGTTCAGAGCGGTTTCAAGGTCGGTGTGCTGTTCTAGCGCACTGGCAAGAGCTATGGCATCCTCCATAGCCAGCTTTGTCCCTGAGCCAATAGAGAAGTGGGCGGTGTGTATGGCGTCACCGAGCAGCACCATGTTCTCGTGGTGCCAGCGTTGTGTTTTCAGCGTGGGGAAGCTGATCCATTTTGAATTGTTTGACAGCAACGCGGCTCCATCCAGATTACCGGCGAGAAGTTGCTGGCAATATGCGAGACTTTGCACCTCATCTGCCTTGTCCAGTCCTGCCTTCATCCAGGAAGCCTCGTCACATTCGACGATAAAGGTACTTGTTGTGCCGTTGAAAGGATAGGAGTGGACTTGAAATAAACCATGCTCATTTTCGCGGAAAATAAACGTGAAAGCATCAAGCACTTTATTAGCGCCAAGCCAGATATACCTGGCCTTGCCGTATTCCAGGCTGGGCTTGAAACTCGATTCGTAGGTTTTGCGCACAATGCTATTGAGACCATCAGCGGCAATCAGCAGGTCGTAGTCGCCAAGTTTGGCAAGGTCGCTTATCTCGTAACCGAATTGTATGTTGATACCGAGTTCGTGGCAGCGACGTTGCAGGATATTCAGCAGGCTTTTGCGCGAGATGCTGGAAATTACATGTCCTCCGCAACTTATCTTCTGATCTCGATAATACACATCGATAGCATCCCAGATCACGAAATGCTCGGTGATCTGTTCGTACGTTTTATTGTCTGCTCTCTGGAAGGAGGCCAGCGTGCGATCAGAAAAAACGACACCCCAGCCATAGGTGACGTCTGCCGCATTGCGCTCGATGATGGTGATGTTGTGCGCTGGATTGGCCTTTTTAATGAGCAGTCCGCTATAGAGTCCTGCAGGGCCACCACCGAGGATAACTATCTTCATCCGGCCCTCCTGGCTAGTCCATGAAGTATTTCAGCGAGCTGGTCGAGTTGGGCAAGGTCGGGTACGGTCGGGAAGAGCACTAACTCGTCACATCCGGCATCTTGATAGCCGCGAATGAACTGAGCGACAGATTGAGGGCTTGTAAGTAAGCCTGCCGCGATTCTCTCCGCGAAAGGACCGCTGAATGCGTAGTAATCTCTCAGATAGCGATAGCCCGCTTCCTTGACAGCATCATCTCCAAGAGCGAAGTAGCCCTGCGCCCAGAGTTGCGGTTTGCCAGGACGGCCTGCATCGCTCCATGCTGCGTAGGCTTTGTCGGCGGCGCGGGCAAAGGCTCTGGGTGGTCCTCCACCATGCACGTAGCCGTCCGCATAACGTACCATGCGGGCGTATCCCTGGTCGCTCAAACCTCCTACCAGCAGGTGTGGGCCGCCGGGACGTACTGTTTCAGGACCTATGAGACTCTCTTCCCATAACGAGCACAGCGAAGAGAGTTGTTCCGAGAGTCGCTTTCCACGACCTCGATAAGCAACGCCCGCGAAGTCATAATCTTCTTTGCGAGCGCCAACCGCCAACCCTAGCACGAGCCTGCCGCCAGAGAGGGCATCGAGAGAGGCGGCGGTTTTTGCCAGCAGGGCGTTATTACGCAAAGGGCCAATGATGATGGTGGTAGCCAGTTTGACGCGGCTAGTGACGCCTGCAACTGCGGCCAGGGTAATGAGTGGGTCGTAGCTATCGTAGACCAGCCGATCAAGTACTCCCAGGCTGGAGAAAGGGCCTTCATCCGCCCTGCGAGCCCATTCGAGAATGAGCTGTCCCTGTGCGCCTGGAACAGTACTGAGTAGTCCAACTCCGACTTGCATGCACGCAACCCCTTTGTTGGTTGAAAGCACTCTTGTTAGCTTGCGCTAAGTATGCAACAAAGCGGATGGTATTTCAAGGTGAAAGGGTGGATATTTGAATGTGAATGCCTATATCTCGTTTGACAGCTAAGTGTCTGAATGTTGATCAGTGCAAGAACAGCAAAAGGCTTTTTTACGTTGTTGCCAACGCTTCTTTTCACGTTCTTCTCGTACATTGTATAGAGAACGACAGAATGTCATTCTTGCAAAGCCAGTCGAATACCTGCTGAGTTCGGATGTCGAATGGCCCGTAACGCGTTTGATGTACTAGAAAGCAACATATTCTCATGCAATCGCAAGTGATCGTCCCCCTGGATGGATCGGCATACGCAGAAGCGATTCTGCCTCACGCCCTCCTGTTTGCGCAACAGAGGCAGGGCATCCTGACCCTGCTCCAAATCATTACACAGCCCGGCTTGCCAGGGATAAGCGATGGGGCGGTTTCTGATGAGTGGTCGGTAAGCGAGGGGATATGGGCGCGGGACTATCTGGCAACGATGGCCAGGCGTCTCCAGTCAAGCGGCGTCAAGGTACAAACGCGGCGCCTGGAAGCAACCCTGGCTGAGGAAGCCATTGTCTCCTATACCAAACATCAGCCGCAGGTGCAGTTGATTGCGCTCACGACGCATGGGCGAAGTGCTGCGGGCCGCGCCATCTTTGGAAGCGTTGCTGAACAGGTCTATGCCTCTGTCCCAACCTCTCTGCTTGTGCTGCATCCTCCCAAGGGGGAGCAGACTGCCTCCGGGCCTCTAGTCAGTACCACTTACCAGACCATCATAGTCCTACTCGATGGCAGCGTAGGCGCTGAACAGGCCCTGCGACAGGCAACGAGCCTGGCACAATCGTGCCAGGCCACCCTCGTTCTGGTTGCTGTACCGCCACGTCCTGGAGGGGAGACTACGCAGGAAGCATTGAAAAGTGCCGACTCGCTTGAGGATAAAGCACAACTCCTGCGAACAACGACCGGACTGCGCGTCGAAACTGCGACCATCGCTAGAGAGCCGGAAGCGTTCATTGAACAGATCAGTGGAAATGGTCGGCACAATCTGCTCGTGGTGGCAACACGAGAGCAGGCGCTCTATGGAGCGGAAAAGTTCCTTCGCCACAGAAATGTGCCGGTTCTGCTGCTAGCTAATCAATAGCCTACCACACTTGATCCTCCTCACTTCCCCGCTTATCACCACGGTTGCATATGAAAAGAAGAGGAGTAAGTGCGGCCGCGTTCGCCAGTTTTCTGATCGGGAAGCTCCTCACTCACGAAGAAACTGTAGGCTCATCTGGAAGCAGACCCAAGTCGCGGGCGCGTAGAATGGCTTGTGTGCGACTCTTGACCCCTAATTTGGAGAGGATATGGCTCACATGCAGCTTCACCGTCCCTGGCGTCACGACCAAGGCCAGCGCGATCTCCTGGTTGGAAGCCCCACGTGCCAACAATTGCAGCACCTCCAGTTCGCGCTCACTCAATGGATCAAGTAACGGTTGCGCCACGGATGTGTGGCCCGGTCTTCCTCGCATGGGCCTTTGAGCTTTAGATGTCCTGTCATGCGTGGGAGAAGACGCGATCGCCTGTTCTGCCGTCATATTTTTTCCCTCAGCCCATCTTTCGGCAAAGATCTGCTCACCGAGGAGACGTTGCGCTTGCTTGATGTGGCGTGCGCGACCGAGACGTTCGACCTGTGGGAGCGGCGCATGACTGGCTTCGCGGTAACGTTCTGCCGCTCCCCACAGTCGCGCTGCCCAATCCGACTCTCCCTGATCTGCGACAACATCCGCCAACTCTTCCAGACACAGGATCAGCGATCGACTGTCATGAACACTGCGTGCGATCTCCAGGCTCTGAACTGCCAGGGTTAGGGTCGTCAGATAATCATGCTCGCTTGCCGCTGCCTGCGCGAGCAAGGCGTATAAGAGCGCCTGGCCCTGCTGGTCTCCCAGTTGTTGGTGACGCTTCAAGCCAGCTTCCAGCAGGAAACGCGCACGCGGGATGTCACCCTGGCGCAGGGCAATCTTACCGAAGAGGCTCACAAACCAGCCCGTTACCCACGCATTGCCGACCTGGTTATGGACGGCTAGTCCTTCTTGAAAGAAGGTCCTAGCTCTTGCCTCATCCCCTTGCGCCCAGTAGACGTTTGCTAAGAACAAGTGTAACTCCCCATAGAGCCAGAGGTCTCCTGCCTCTTTGAAGAGTGCGATGGCACGTTCATACAACTGCTGTGCCTGCGTATAGTCACCCAGGGACAAGACCACCGATCCAAAAGCATTAAGAGCACACGCCAGTGTCCAACTATCCTCTGCCGGTGCGTGTGCCCGGACAAATGTCAGCGTCTCTTCTGCCTGGGCGTGTGCCCCAATCATGTCCCCACTTGCCAGCAAGTGGTGCACCAGGGGCCAGGAAGCTATCACAAAGCCTCGACTGTCCTCATTTTGCCGAGCGAGCGCCAAACATTCACGCGCCCGAACGAAGAGGAGGTCGCTTAGCCCCAGGTGGCTGGCAATCAAGGCCACAATATAGAGCGCCTTGATGCGTGCGGAAACGGCGACGTCTGGTGCCACTTCCCGCAGTGCTGTCTCGATCCAGAGCATGGCTTCGCTGAAACGACCGCACATATACCAGAAATGCCCGAGGTTTCCTGCCAGGCGGAGTAACTGCTCCTTCCTGTGATGGGTTTGCGACCGTTGCAAGGCTGTTCGGAAGTTTTCGGCATCCCACGTCAGGCGATCCATCCACAGCCGTTGCTGGTGCCCGAATAATTCCGGCTCAGCCTGCTCGGCAAGCGCAAGGTAGTACAAGGCATGCCTCTCGTCTGTCGC
>JBKPAZ010000097.1:0-8565 GCA_046726655.1 Chloroflexota bacterium | reverse complement strand
CCTTTTCACCTCGTTACAATTCTGTTATGCTATCTGTAATGTCACTGTTTCCGTTTTACGAACTACAAAAAGAAGCTGTAAGTAAGAGCTAATAACAGACCTGCTCTGATACTTATTTGGGGGTGAGCAAGCATGATCGATCCACATGACCCCACACTAAAGGAGCGCCTGCGGCGTCGTACACCCGATGGTCGCTATGAGATAAGCGAGATCAATCTGATACTAAGTATTCGTGATCTACGCGCAAAAGGCGAGAGTGAATCGGCTCGTATGCTCTGCGAAGTGCTATTGGAACGTAGTTTTCCAGAGTTTCAACGCCATACCTGGGGTCTGCGCCACCGACCTGATCTGCGCGAAGAGGCTATAGCGAATATGAGCGAGCACCTGTTGCGCGAGGCAATGAATCCTAAAGAAGTATTCATGACGCAAAATTTTATCCATTATGTCCGCTGCCTGTGCGTCGATGAGTTCAATCGTATTTTACGGCAGGAGGGCTTGCGCTATCAGCGGGATGACGAGGGACGACCTTCGGGACGACCGCATCATGTACCGCGCTCGCTGATAGAGCCTTTGCAGCCCATGCCGACAGATAGCGATGCGCAACTGCCTGCGTCAGATGTGGCTGATCCTCAAGATCAATATGAGCATTTACACGCTTACGAGGAGAGCCAACGCATCCTGACCTTTTTATCTGATCCATTGGATCGCAAGATAATGGTGCTGCGAGCTATCGAGCATATGAAATGGGATGATATCGCAGTCATTTGTAAGCGTACTGAACGCACCATTCGCCTGCGTTATGAACGAGCGCGCAGTTACCTGCGTGAGTGTATCTTAAGGGAGCAGGCAACATATGTACATGCGAAGCAACAACATTGATGGCGAGGAAGGAAAGGTAAGGTATAGAGAGATATGAGCAACAATGAATTACAACACTTAAAGATGGCATGGTTAGCAGCCGATGAAGCGGGAGATAAGCAAACACAACTAGCCCTGTTGCGCGACCATCCAGACGCGCAAGAGGCATTAATTGATTTTATCGCCGCATATCGTATTACTGAACCAGGTGAGGCAAAAACGCAGCAGGTCGATTTACTGCCATTGACGCAACGTGCATACGCGACCGCGCTGGAGCGGGTCTTTGGTGCTTCGATGGCGTCTGCAGGTCTGCGACTATTGCGAGAACAAAAGGGGCTGAGCCTGGTAGAGACGGCTCGCGGGCTGCATCTAGGCGTAGATGTGTGGAAAAAATTTGAGGATGGTGTAATTGAGCTGGTCAGTCTGAGCGAACGTCAACTGGCGCGTCTTGCACATTTCTTTCAGGTCAGCGCTGAGCAGTTCGGCAACATGCTGAATAACAGTCAACCAATCTATATACAGGACCGTCGTCAAACGGCCCGGGCGGCGCGAAGCACTCCCGATAGACGAAAGAAACAGAGTTTTAGCGAGGCGATTGAGAAAAGTACGATGTCAAAGGAAGAGAAAAAGGAGTGGCTAGCCTAAATTGATCATCGCGCTTTCGTAGCATACCCCACATAGGCCACGCTCTTAAACCAGCCCGGGCCCATTTTAAAACGACCATTGACGAAACCACGAGGCATAAAACCTGTTAGCTCACGCACCCGCAAGCCGTTTCCTAGGAGTAAGCTCTGTAATTCAGCCGGCTTGATGAACTTGTGATAATTATGAATCCCAGGCTCTAAGCCGCCGCTTGGAAAGTTCTCGCCGTACCAGATCAGCACCGCACGCGCAATGAGCGTACGATTGATGGTATCGAAGACGAAGACACCTCCGGGAGCAAGTACTCGTGCAATCTCCTTAATTGTAGCTTTCAAGTCACGCACATGCTCTAAGACATCGAAGCAAACGATAGCGGAAAAACTACCGTCCGCAAATGGTAGAGATTCTGCGTAACCTTGCTGGTAGTGAATGTTTTGACCCAATCCTTGCTCCTGGGCATGAGCACGCGCAGTGTCTAAAGCGCCCAATGAAGGGTCTACTCCCACCATTTCTGCACCACGCCGCGCGAGTTGCTCGCAGATCAAGCCACCGCCACAGCCTACCTCTAATATCTGCTGCTGAGCAAGCGATCCCTTGCCAAATATCCTGGTAAGGCAGGATTCGATGTAATCACAGCGGTCACCTGTCATCTGACACAGAAAGCAACCTTTATCCCACCAGCCAAATGAGGAAAATATTTCTTCTTGTGGGCGTTTACGTTTCAGCACATGAGTCTCCTGGTTCTGGCATATGCATTGATAACTACAATTATAACAGCATGAGGCGCATGTCAACATTTCAAAGAGAAACTGAGATATTCTCGTGACATTCTCAGACAAATTGAGACCCAGAAGAGTGGAAAGATGGGATAGAATCACTTAGGAACTCCAAACAAGAGAGTGAATAAGAGGAACGCGCTATGAACCAACAAGCATCTATTCGCCAACTCGGGATCGCAATCTCGCTGGTTCTTGGTGTACTTGCGCTGGGAATTGTGGGATATATGCTGATTGAGCGTTTTTCGTTCCTTGATGCTCTCTTCACCACGGTTGATATGATGTCAACGGTAGGGAATATGGCGCATCCCCTTTCTGATCACGGCCGGTTGTTTACAATTGTTATAATTATCCTGGGCGTGGGATCACTCTTCTATACTTTTGGGGTGATCATGGAATTTATGATTGAGGGTCATCTAAGCCAGGCGATTGGGAGGCGCATTATGGAAAGGAAGATTGCAGCACAACGTAATCATTGCGTCATCTGTGGCTTTGGCCGTGTAGGTACACGGATAGCCGATGAGTTTGCAGCCGCGCACAAGCCATTCGTAGTGATCGATGAAAATGAGGCAACCGTTCAACGCTGTATCCAAAAAGGATATCTGGTCTTGCATGGGAATGCAGCCAGTGACGATATACTTCGCGAAGCTGGCATTCTCTATGCCCAGACGTTACTTGTGGCAACTGATCAAGATGCAAACAACATTTATATTACGCTCTCCGCGCGGAACCTCAACCCCAACTTGCATATTGTTGCGCGCGCTAATCATGATGAAACCCTTGTGAAGCTCAAACGGGCGGGGGCTGATCGCGTGCTATCGCCTTATGCTATTGGTGGACACAGGATGGCAAACCTCGCGCTTCAGCCAAGTGTTGTGGATTTTTTTGATACCCTGATTAACGCGGAGAATCCAGGGTTAGCGGTTCAGGAGGTAATCCTACCTGTACATTCGCCTCTTATTGGCAAAACGATTGTAGATGCGCAGAGCATGTTAACAGATGGAATAATGATCTTAGCTGTTAAGAAACCGGGCGGATTGGTGATGGGTTCACGCCTGGAAACATGCATAGAAAGCGGCGATGCTGTCATGATCGTTGGTACTCCTGAACAATTGGCAACATTTGCCCGAAAGAATAGGCAGCGTGTGTGAATATTGCGCACTCTCTAATAGTTGTAAGGCGAGAGGGAAAAGTACCCAGGTACCCACTGCTGAGAATAGCAAGGGTAGTAAAACGTGTTATAATTGGAGTAATACTAGTTGAATGGCGGAGAGAGGATAAAGAATACTCATGGCAATGTTTGAAAGTTTATCAAAGCGTCTTGAAGGGGTTTTTACGAATCTTAGTGGGAAGGGCAAACTGACTGAAGCAGACGTCGACGAGGCGATGCGTGAAGTCCGGCTCGCACTACTGGAGGCCGATGTCAGCCTAAAGTTAGTGCGCCAGTTTGTTGAGCATGTCAAAGCAAAGGCGGTTGGGGCAGATGTGTTGGGTAGTTTTTCTCCGGCACAACAGGTGCTCCAAATTGTCAATGATGAATTGATAGAGATGCTTGGCGGCTCCGATGGCAATAATAAGCTCGACCTGGGTGGAGCGCCTCCTCAAGTGATTATGCTGGTGGGCCTACAAGGTTCGGGTAAAACGACGACTGCCGCCAAACTTGGCAACTATCTGCGCAAGCAGGGTCAACGCCCAATGTTGGTAGCAGCAGATATCTATCGTCCTGCTGCTGTCCACCAATTGCAAACGCTGGGGAAACAACTTACCATCCCGGTCTACGCGGAGCCTGCGGGGTCCAATCCCGTGGACATCTGTGTGCACTCGCTGGAATATGCTCGCGAACAGGCAGCCAGCGTGGTCATCCTGGATACGGCAGGCCGTCTCAACATCGACGAGCGCATGATGCAGGAAGTCACCAATATTCGCAATCGCCTCCACCCAAGCGAGGTACTGCTGGTAGCGGATGCAATGACCGGCCAGGAAGCGGTACGCGTGGCCGATGACTTCAACAAGGCGGTCTCGTTGACCGGAATGATTTTAACCAAGATGGATGGCGATGCCAGGGGCGGCGCCGCGCTTTCGATCCGTTCGGTAACGGGCGTGCCGATCAAATTCATGGGCGTAGGCGAGAAAACGGACGCGCTGGAGGCTTTTTATCCAGACCGATTGGCCTCACGCATACTGGGAATGGGAGATGTGCTTTCCCTCATTGAACGCGCGCAGGAAGCAATCGATGAGGAAGAGGCCCTGAAAGCCCAGGCCAAAATGCAGCAGGGCAAGTTTGACCTGGAAGATTTTCTGAGCGCGATGCGCCAGTTGAAACGTATGGGACCATTGCGAAATGTGATGGAGATGATTCCAGGGTTCAACAAAATGGCGGCTATGCCGGATATGGAAGAAGCCCTTGAAGGGGATCAGCTCAAACGTATCGAAGCAATTATACTCTCAATGACGCTGGAAGAAAGACACAATCCCGATATCATCAATGGCAGCAGGCGGAGACGTATCGCTCGTGGCAGTGGTTCCACCCCGCAGAGCGTGAACCAGTTGCTCGATCAGTTTCACGAAATGCGCAATATGATGCGCCAGATCAGTAGTGGTAGAGGGCCATGGGCAAAATTGGCGCAACAGTACGGCGGTGGAGCAGGTATGCCTGGTATGCCCGCTACTGCTGGTTTTTCAAATCCAGGTAGACATAGCAGCGGGAAGAAAACAGGCAAGGCCGCTCGCAAAGAGAAACGTAAGAATAAGGCACGCAGTGGACGGAGGTAGCTCAGCATGCGTAGGATGCGCCCCATTCGCTCTACTCAAACAATGCTTGCCGGTGTATTAATTGGCATAATGCTCTTGATCACTGCTTGTGGAGAAAGTCCACAGTCACAGCAGCAGGCAAGCCAGAACAGGGCTAAGCTCGATCAGACACTTCAGCATGCCAGCTCTGTTGGTATACCTGCGCCGGCGTTGCAATCTATCCTCAAGCAGGAACAGCAATTGAGCAGTACCGGCGCACCTTTTACGTTCTTGAATGACCAACCTGCCACAATCTACTATACTAATCTTGCCAGTCGTTATGAGCAGCTAGAAGTCCAGGCTGAAGGGGTAATTCGCAGCATTACAGATCAATACAGTATACAAGCTCAGCAGGACATACATAATTTTCAATCGACCCTTTCAGCACAACAATTAAGAAATGCGGGTAATACGCAGGCTTTCACAGCCCGATACAATAAGGATGCGTCTCGGCTGGCTGCCGCACAATATCCGAAAGAT
Organism: Chloroflexota bacterium; assembly: GCA_046726655.1. GTDB lineage: Bacteria > Chloroflexota > Ktedonobacteria > Ktedonobacterales > Ktedonobacteraceae > DATMNR01. The sequence goes on along the minus strand of JBKPAZ010000097.1, from coordinate 3,019 downwards.
TACGCTGCTGTCAGCAACGATGCGCGTGAAGCAATCGAGACATTGAAGTTGTTAGGTACAACCTTTGATCGACTCAATACCTTCAAAAACACGATCAACCAGATGAAAGCAGCCCGGCTGGATGTGACTGCGATGCAGATTCAATACCAGGGCGACCTGGATACTTTTAATATCGCCACAACCTCGATTGAATTCCAGCATCTCGGCTCGCTGCTCAATGCGCAATACCAGGAAGCATTGGTGAACTCTATACAGGCGCTTCCGTTTGTTAGCACGGCTAAGCTGGATGAATTCAAATCACAGCTAACTCTATTGAAAACCTATGGTATGGACCCCAGTCCCTACCAGCAGCTCTATGACGCTGACCAGGCCGCGATGAAAAAGGCCTCCACCATTCAAAATTACCTGGCCGTCTCTCAAAGGATCGATGCAGACATTGCATCGATGCACGATGACCTGGTGCAGGGCGCTTCCCACTACCTCATCAACGCACTTGACCAGGAAGCAAATGCATGGGGAAATGCGCATGCCTACCATGATAAATTCGACGGCAACAACTATATCCTTACCGCAGGTTATACGTTGCCGGGCATTGGCTTCTGGCTGAACAGGGAACTGGGCTGGGCCTGGCAACCATCCGACTTCCAGGCAGTAGTGGATGAGGAGAATAACGAGTTCTTCAACCTGCACATGCTGGAGCAGGACTATAGCGATCGGACGCCTTACAACCAGGTGCATGCCACCGATTTGCAAATGATGCAGCACTATCCCAGCCTGCAACACGGGACGGTACTGATGGTCTCGATGGTTGAACAAGCCATGCGCATTTACCAGGACGGAAAGCTGATTCGTGCGTTGTACGTAACAACCGGACGCGTAGAGCGTCCCGCGCTACCAGGAGTCTGGACTGTGCAGGATCGCAAATCACCGGATATGTTTAAGTCGACAGATCCAAAGAATTCGCCTTACTGGTATCCAGATACGCCTATTCATTATGCGATTCTATACCACTGGGGCGGCTTCTTCGTCCATGATGCCTGGTGGCGCGCGGATTATGGCCCAGGCACCCAGTTCCCCCACTATGATAGTGGCGGAGATGAGTTCTTTGCAGGCAACGGCAGCCACGGCTGTATCAATTTGCAGGAGAACGACGCGGCCTGGGTGTACGCCAATACAGACTGGAATACGCAGATTGCGGTGTATTAAGTTGACAACGGCGGCAACTGATCCGGATGTACAACGAGCTGTTGCCGGTACAGATCTGCGCCAGTCAACGGCACACGCCAGCTTTTTACCGCCTGTAATTCACTCACAAAGTCTGGTTGGAGATCAATACCCAGTGCTTGCCAGACGAGACTAATGGCGCGGCGTGCGAAAGCAATGTTGTTGCGTGGCTCGATACGATCCAGGTCTTCAAAGAAGAAGCCACAACTGGTAAAGCTGCACTGCTGGTAATATTGCGCTTCGAGCAATAGCAGCGTTCGCCGCGTCAATAATGGATCGGTGGGAGGCCGTTGATATTTGCCATGCTGCGCCCAGAAACTCTCTAACGTTTCCCAGCCGTTGCGAACGGGTAGATAAGCCTCACGAGCAGCCCAAGGATCATCAAGTGTTTCAGAAGCATAGCGTTCAAAAAGTTGATCACCCTTTTTAGCCAGGTGCCGCAACACAAGATTAAGCTCACCTTTCCAACTGCTATCGCCCTCCGTGCATTCGCAACCTGTATCCCAGCGCGCCAGCCCGTGCCCGCAACTCCACGCACTAGGCACACGCAGGCTCACCTCTTTGGTTGGCGGGTACATCCGCATATAGCGCTCCAATGTACAGACTTCGAAACCATAGCCGGGCGCTCCGGTCTGAATGAGATGCATCAGGAATTTATCACGCCAGGGTTTATGGTGTCCGTAGAGTTCTCCATCGGTGGCTATAAGTATAAGCTGGGTTTCTCCTGAGTCGCGTTTGCTCTGCACAAGATGCCCAGGTAAGTAACTGGCCGCAAAAAGATCTGCGTTGTCAGTCATACTCCAATCGAAGGAGACACCACCCGAAAGTGGAGCGTTGAAGAAAAAGACGGTAATGCTGCGACCACCAGGCAAAGATACCAGGTATGGTTCAGAGGGATCTACGGGTGTGGCGGCCTGCCAGGGAGCAAGCACTGTATAGGTAATGCCGTTTTGTGCCATTACGTCCAGGCATTGCATGTCTACGGCTGTCTCAGCTAGCCACATGCCAGTGGCGTCTCGCCCATAGCGATGGCGAAAGTCGCTTAATCCCCACAGAATCTGTGTGCGCTTATCTCGTTTCGTTGCCAGGGGCAGAATGGTGTGATTGTAGGCCTGCGCCATGGCATTGCCAACTCCGTAGGTAGCTCTATGTTTTTTGTCGGCATCGATGATGCGTTGATAGACATCTGGGTACGTAGCTTCGAGCCACGTAGCCAGTGTAGGGCCAAGGTCAAAGTTGATGGCGTCAAAATTGCCCGCTTCTGCGTTGGGACGATAGCATTCGGTGGTAATCTTTTCGTTGTAATTGGCAAAAGGGGTGGCAGTGGATTCAAGTGGAATCTGGCCTGTAAATGGGTCTTCCCTTGGCGGTTGATAAAAATGGCCATGCAGACACAGGTATGCAGGACCTAATTTCGGGTCGGTAACTGGTTTGTTAATCGTTTCGTTTCGTATTTGTTGATCGAGCATATTACACCTTTTGCTTGCTGTGCAAGCGATAGGAGCAGTGTTGTTCCTATCCGATTTGGTAAAAGTTATCCCTTTCTATAAGTAGAAGCTATAAGTAACACGCTTCAATTGGAACATCCGTCTATGGAAGTTCTGTTAATTACGACGGTATAGTTAAGAACGATTAACAGGTATGGTACTAGTGTCTGTCTCTCTCTTTTTTAACATTTCTTTCTTGAGCAGGGTGTCGCCACACCGCAAGGGGATGCCCATAGGCGTCAAGTGAACGTCCGTATTTGATTGTCAAAGAGCATCGAGTCATGCGCTCAGTTCGTGTTTTACACCGA
>JBKPAZ010000096.1:0-4426 GCA_046726655.1 Chloroflexota bacterium | reverse complement strand
TCTCCATGCTGATAAGACGCGCATTACGCATACCCTGACACCATATCAAGGACAGGTAGGCTTTGTTTTCCTGGGTTTTAGTATTCGCCAGGAGTACTCACAGAGGGTCAAGACCATCATCACTCCCAGCCAGGAAGCGAGCAAGCGTCACCTGGCTGCTATTGATCAACGGTTGCAGCAGTTGCAAACAGCTTCACAAGCGCAGGTTATTGCGGAGCTTAATCCGCTGATCATGGGTTGGGCAAACTACTACGCCGGAATCGTTCCAGTAGCAATCATGAGTCGATACGATGACCTGGTGGAGCAGCGACTCATCAACTGGGCGAGCAGGCGCCATCCTGGCAAAGCACGCGACTGGCTCATCACGCGCTACTGGCATCAAACCGGGCAGCACAGAAAGGTTTTTGCTACTGATGACGGGATACAGTTGCGCGGGTACTGGCAAAGGAGGATTTTGAGAGTGTAGGTTTTATGTTTGATATCGGGAAAGGCATCTGGCAGTGTCACCCTGAGCGCAGCGAAGGGTCTGGCCCGGTGGCAGCGAGATGCTTCGCTGCGCTCAGCATGACAGTCCCAGGTGTCATCCTGAGCAAAGCGAAGGATCTGTCGCGAGGGGCAGCGAGATGCTTCGCTGCGCTCAGCATGACAGATTGAGACGAAGATAGCAGGAAGGTGAGAGATGATTGATAGATCTGAGGTGGGGATGTTGCCCATCTCTTCGCTCAATGCGCTGGAGTATTGTCCGCGGAAGTTCTATTACCAGTTTGTGCAGGGTGAGATGCTGGTCAACGAATTTGTGCTGGAGGGGACGTTGGCCCATGAGCGTGTACACCAGGCGGGGACTCATACGACGGCAGAAGGGGAGATGCAGACCACGCGCCTGTACCTCTATAGCGAAGCGTTGCACCTGACCGGCTTTGCCGATGTGGTTGAGGAGAGAGCGGGTGTGTTTGTTCCGGTGGAGTACAAGCATGGGCACCAGGGTAACTGGCTCAATGATCATATCCAGCTCTGTGCGCAGGCGCTGTGCCTGGAAGAACGACAGTCGGGCAAACCGCTCATTCCTTATGGATATATTTACTACGTTGGCTCACGACGACGGGTACAGGTGAAATTTACCACAGAGCTACGACAGAAGACACGGGCCACTATCGCCCAGGCGTTGAAAGTAGCGGCCCTTGGGACTCCACCGCCGCCGCTCTCGGGCAAGATGGCGGCGCGATGTCCAAATTGTAGTCTGTTGCCCCTTTGTTTGCCAGATGAGGTGAGGTTGTTGCAATCCAAGAAGGGAACATGAAAAGAGGTTTCTCATGCCAACATTATATTTGACTGAAGACTATGCCCTGGTGCGCCGTGATGGCGAGGACAGCTTGCTGGTGCAAATTCCTGAAAGGCGAGGAAAGGATGGAAGGGCACCAGCGCCTGCTCGCCAGGAACGCATTCCGCTGGTGAAAATTGATGAGGTGGTCGTGATGGGCGAGATCACCATGACGGCCTCGGCGATACACCTGCTCCTGGAACGCGATATTGAGATTACCTATCTGAGCTCGTATGGCCAGTTCAAAGGCCGCCTGTCACCACCGTTTTCGAAAAATGCGATCTTGCGCATGGCCCAATACCGGGCGCATCAGGACATGTCGAAGCGTTGTGAGCTGGCGCGGCGCTTCGTGATCGGCAAACTGTCGAATCAGCGGACGATGTTGCAGCGATACCAGCGTCGTCAAGCCGATGTTGAAATGAGGCAGGCGATTGAGCAGATGAGTACGCTGCTGCATCAACTGGCAGCCTTGCCATTGGATCGGACACCTGTTCCTCAAAGGCTGGCGAGCGGGGACAATCGTATCGCAGGTACTCCTCTGGAAGCAATTCTGGGTATGGAGGGCGCAGGCAGCGCGGCATACTTCAGCTGCTTCGGCAAGCTGCTGAGCTCACCCAGGCAATGGCCTTTCCCAGGACGAGTGAAGCGCCCACCAACCGATCCGGTGAATGCACTACTCAGCTTCGGGTACTCGTTGCTGACGAACAAGGTTGCCAGCGCAGTACAACTGGTGGGCTTTGATCACTTTGTGGGCTACCTGCACAGTTCCTTTTACGGGCGTCCCGCCCTGGCACTCGATCTGGTGGAAGAGTTTCGGCCCATTATCGTGGATTCGGTGGTCTTGAACATGCTGAACAATCGTATGCTCACCCCTGAAGACTTTGTAGTCGAGTTAGGAGCGTATCGTCTCAAACAGGAGAAACGCACAGTGTTCTTCACCAAATTTGAGGAACGTCTGAACGAAGAGGTGCAACATCCAGTGTTTGACTACAAAACCACCTACCGGCGCTGCATTGAGCTACAAGCCAGGCTCTTAGCCAAACAACTGACCGGCGAGATCGATGTCTATCCACCACTACGCATCCGGTAGGAGGAGACGATGAGGAGCAGAAGAGGAAGCCACACTCAGACCATGTGCTACGTCGTCGCTTACGACATCCCTGATGATCGCCGACGCACCAAAGTGCATCAGATTCTCATGGGCTTTGGCAAATGGACGCAGTACTCGTTATTCGAATGTTTTCTGACGCGAAAGGATTTGATCCTCTTGCAGTCCAAGCTTGGCGAATACCTCAGCAACACACAGGACAGCGTGCGTTTTTACCCCTTATGCGCGAACTGTGTGAAGAAAGTAGAAACAATCGGTGATCCTCCACCAAAGGAAGAGTTACTCTTTGTCGTATAAGCTCAACCGCGAGAGGCGCAGTGATGACCTCGCTGAGCGTAGCATCTCGCATGGCTCCAGAAGAGCGATCCGCAAGATTCTTGCGAAAAATGGGAAGCATGTTGGCAAAAAAATTCCCTCGAAAAAGGAGCCTCTCGAAAATGCTTGCTTTTTTTGGCTTCTCATGCTATACTAGGAGCGCAGCAGCCGGAATGGCCTCTACAGCCCGTTGGGGATTGAAACGGCAATTGGGACCCGAAGCTTTGGTTAAGCGTTAAGGAGCCGGAATGGCCTCTACAGCCCGTTGGGGATTGAAACCATCCCGATCCGCTGACAGATGAAGTCAGTGCGTTAAGCCGGAATGGCCTCTACAGCCCGTTGGGGATTGAAACACATCGTTACACTACAGTGGCACTTCTTTATGAGCATGGTGGACTCAGCCCATCTGAGAAGCTCAGCAGGAAGCCCCAAACCAGGCCGGAGCTACCCCAGATAGGCTTGCAACGTCGCCGCCGCTTGCTCTAAGACCGCAATAGTCAGCTCTTGAGTCGGGGCCAGACGGAGGGTATAGCCGTGATTGCGGATCTTGCGATGGGCCCGCCAGGCGCCTCTGGGCACGCGCCACTCATGATGCGCCGAGAATCTGCCCGCTCGTCCCACGAAGCGAAACGAGGTCTGCTTCGCTAGCCAAGCAAACCAGGCCGGCGAATCGGGTTCAAACGTGAGCAGCCCGTGCTTGGGACAGATCACCACATAGTGTCCCTCGCTCGCGTACTCGACACGGGGTAAGACATGAGCCGGCTTGCGGGGCGGCTGGACCCCAGCAGCGGGGGTGGGACGCGAGCGAGGAGCAAGGGGGGCGGGCGTGGGTGAAAGCGTGGGCTTCTTGGTTTGCTGGGCCGGAGCCGCTGGACAGGCGGACGGCTGCGGGTGCGGCTGGAGCAGGTGGGTGAGAGCCGCCACCTGCTGCTGTAACGCGGCGAGCTGAGTCTGCAAGGCACTCAGCCGCTCGGGCAGAGTCAGGAGCGCATTGGGCAGCGGCGGTCCCTCGTCGGGAACAGGCGCAGGCGGCTCCTGTGGGAGGGACGCCAGGCTGCGCTGATGCAGACGGGCGAGCAGGTGCAGGTGCTCACCGCTCATCCCTTTTTTGCGGCCATCGCGGGGATGGCCTTGCAGGGGAAGCTGGGCATCAGCCAGCCAGCGGTGCACGGTTTTGGCATCGATGCCGAGACGACGAGCCGCCTCGGCCACAGACACGAAGGTCATCAGACCACTCCTTTCATGTGGAAAGTGGAACAACAACGAGAGCCAGCCTGACACACTCCCGGGCGTTTTCCCAGGAGAACTCCCCGGAAAACTCCTGGGAAGCGTGCCCGGTAAAAGAGGCGGGACGGTTCCCAGGAGAACTCCCCGGAAAACTCCCGGGAAGCGTCCTGGGAAGGTCAGGTGGCTCGACACAGAGACTTAGCCGGCTTTTTCACGACGGCGACGATGATAATAGCCGGCCCAATACTGGTGGGTGCGCCGAAAGATCGACCACTGACAGATCAGGGGCGCGGAGGTGGGCGCCGGAAAGATCAGGTGGGAAAGCAGGTGGCGGGCTTCAGAGGTGGTCAACGGGATGAGTGGGGCGTAGGCCGCAGGCTCCTGGTGGATAGAAGCGGTGAGGTGGCTGTGGACCGTGATGCTAACGAGGAAGGCAGAGGCGAGCAGCACGAGGGTGA
>JBKPAZ010000095.1:0-37594 GCA_046726655.1 Chloroflexota bacterium | reverse complement strand
GGGCATATCGCCATTCCTCTAACTACTTTTGCCAAGACACTGAATTACCGGGTTGTAGTTGTTGATGCGCGCGCCGCTTTCGCCACGCGAGAGCGTTTTGCGCTTGCCGATGAATTGATCGTTGAGTGGCCTGATGAAGTCCTGGAGAAAATGGATCTATACCCCTCTACATCGGTGGCAGTGTTGACGCATGATCCTAAATTCGATGAGCCGACTTTAAAGGTGGCGCTGTCTCGCAATGTGGGTTATGTTGGCGCAGTCGGGAGCCGCAAGACAAAGGAAGAGCGCGATGAGCGGTTGAGGAAGCAGGGATTAACGGAAGAGCAGATCGAGCGCATTCATGGGCCAATCGGGCTGAATATAGGGGCAACTTCACCGGAAGAAATGGCGCTGGCGATTATGGCTGAAATCGTGGCAACGCGGCATGGGAAAGATGCCTCTGCGGTGCTTGATTGGAGCAAGAAGTAAAGAAAGTGCAACTTCTTGTGTGTTGATTCGTTGTTAAAATAAAGTGGTCTGATCAATTGGGTTCCACTGAGAGTGCGAAAATGCTTTTTCACTTTTTCATCGAGATGGTGGGAAAATGCGCCCAGGGCCGATAAATCGGCGATAGGCGCGATAAATCGGCCCCTACGGATATAGGTAATGGAAGACTTTGAGTGGGGATGGATAGGGTATAATGGTGTGTATTATAAATTATTCCGCTAAGAATTTCTATTATACTGAATTGAATTCTCTGAGAGAGGAATGATAATGCGTTCATGTGAATATTGTGGCTCGGAAATACCTGAGAATGCCAGCTTTTGTGGGATCTGTGGGCGGGTTGCCAGAAATTCGCCACAAACAGTCAGGGGAAATGGCAATTCTGATTCGCCGAGCCAGCGCATTCCTGGTTCAGGAAGCAATGTTCGTGTACCGGGTTCTCAAGGCCGCTCCACTCGTAAACCGTATCAGTTTCCTTCTCAACCTTATGAAGGTCAACAACAGGCAGATGTACCTACGGTCGCTTATTCACCGCGCTCATCAGTGTCTTCTCCAGTTCAGCAAGTACCATATGGTGCTACTCCAGCGACGGTAAACCCCGGCGCGCAAAAATATCCGTATTCGCAACCTCAGCAGCCGCTGTATGTGGGTGATTTTAAGTCTCCTAAGGGAAGAAATGCGAAGTTATCGCGACCTAAGCGTAGGGGTAAAGGTTGTTTGATTAGCGTCGCAGTGGCGCTATTATTGCTGGTCATTGTGGGCGCCATTGCCATTCCGACAGCGCAAAAAGTGCTGGCTTTCGGATCGGCTATCTCCACGCAAGCGCCGCTTAGCTCGCAAACGGGCTATATGGGGACGAGTGATCGTGTAAATATATTGATAATGGGCTATGGAGGCAGCGGGCACCAGGGAGCGTACCTGACGGATTCGCTGGTTGTGATGAGTCTGCTGCCGCAGAGCCATCACACGACGCTGATCTCTGTTCCGCGTGACCTGTGGATACAGTATCCTCCAAATTCGGGAAAATATGACAAGATTAATGTAATTTACCCAATTGCTTCTAACTTTAATGCCGATCCGGTGGCGGGTGGCAATGCGGTTGCGCAGAAAGTATCACTGGTAACCGGCCTGGATGTCAAATACTGGATGACTATCAATTTCGCAGGATTCCGCGATTTCATTAATGCGATTGGCGGAGTGGATGTAAATGTACCGGATGCCTTCAAAGCAAAATATCCGAGCAATGACGATCCCAATATTAATGCAAGCTGGAAAATAGTGCATTTTTCTAAGGGGTTACAACATATGGATGGCGAGACGGCGATTGAATATGCGCGCGCGCGGTATGTGCTTGATAACCCTGCGGAAGGAACCGATTTTGCACGCTCGGCACGCCAGCAACTGATTATGAAGGCCGCGTTGAGTAAATTGAAGGATTGGCACACGTGGCCCAGTTTCTTCAGCGCGCTGGATGCGCTGAAACATACCATTTACACAAATTTGTCGCTGGCAGATTTAGCGCAGTTTGCTTTGAAAATGGATCTGAACAATGCGCATCGCGTGGGATTGAGTTTTTCAAATGTCTTGACGGATGGAACGTCCAATGATGGTCAGGATATTGTGTTACCGAAAAATGGTGATTGGAATGCCATCAAGACATATATAAACCAACAATTGTATAATTGATGGTTGCATTGCGTGGTATGATAATAGGGCAAAGCGGTTGTGTGCACATAGGGAAGAAATGGCAATAGAATTGAACACATCCACAAGCCACCCTTCCACCCCATAGGGTGCGATAAATCGGGCCCCTACATTGTGATGCGGGACAAGCATATGCTAGAAGAAGCACGGAAAAACCCTCGACTAATAGGTGGAGTCTATCAAGTGGGGCAGGCGATTTCAACTGGCCCGGTACTGAGTGTTTATACTGCATATAATCGCAATACGAATGATGTGGTTGGACTGCTGGTTCTCGAGTTACCTCCTATGTTTGAAGCCGGGGCTGCGCTGCAACTTCTTGAACCACTTGCGCGGCGGCGCCTAGTGCAATCTGCGCATGTCATGCATGTTTATGACTGGGGCATTGATGGCTCACGGGCTTATATTGCCACCGATCCTCCACGGGGCGTTACGCTGCGACATATTCTGGACAACGAAACTATCGATTTGCAGCGTGCTGTTGAGATGGCGCAGCAGATGGCACGAGGACTGGTGGCATTGCAAAAGCAAGGTGTGGAGGATACGGATATGCGTCCCCAACTGATTACAGTAGATAGAGTAGGGGATAGAGACCGCGTGCAACTCGATGATGTGGGGTTACGCCAGTTGCTCAAACAACTGGGCTATACCTATATCCAGCGGAGTGACGAAATCAGCTTTTATGATCCGCGTTATATGGCGCCTGAAAATATGCAAGGTAGTCAGATTGGCCCCCGGAGCGATGTCTACCAGGTCGGGTTGCTGCTGTTTGAGTTGATTACAGGACGGGTACCCTTTGTTGGGCGAAACGCTGCTGAGACGAGTGCGTTGCAACGTACCAGTCCAGTGCCTCGCATGGTACAGTTTCGACAGGATACGCCTCAAGTACTGCAAGACCTGGTAGATCGTGCGCTGGCGAAAGATGCGACCCAGCGATTTCCAAATGCCGAGGCATTATTGAAGGCTTTAGAAACGTTGCCGATTGGACCCGGGTTCATGGGCGCTTCGCTCACGCCACCTGCAGGCGCATTACCGGCTGTCAGTACCGATGAAATACCCCCGGTTCTTAAAGACGAAGATGCTCTATCGGGAAGCACACTCATAGAGGGTGGCATAACTGTTAAACGTACACCTCTTCATGCTGAGGAAGAGGGAGTGTACGCCTATTTGTATTTCGAAAAAGAGGGTGAGGAATCGCAGCGGTTTGCGATTACAGACAACTATGTAGTGGTGGGACGAGTTGACCCCAAACGTGGATTGAGACCTGAGATCGATCTTACCTCCATAGATCCGGGTATGACCGTTTCGCGACAGCATGCGCGTATACGATTTGAGAAGACCTTTTTCTATATCGAGGACCTGAAGAGTCACAACAAAACGCGCCTGGGCGAATCGACGCTGGCACCTTTGAAGGCGGAGTTGTTGCAGCATGGTGATGTGCTGCAGTTCGGTTCAGTGCGCATGGTGTTCAGGGTGCCTGAGCAGCGGAAAATGCGTTAAATCCAGGAGAGCCGGAGGCGATCGAGTACGCGCTTGACCGGTCCCTGTTGCCAGAAGTCTTCGATGCCTAGCAGACGTGTAACGCGGATGTAGATGATAAGACCAACCGCCAATTCAATCAATAGTTTGATCAGAGCGAGCAAGGTGCCGCCAAAGCCCAGGCGTTGATCGCTTGTAGTCACAAGAATGTGGTCAAGTAGAAAACGGACAACCAGCAGTGCAAGACCCATGGCCAGGGAAGCCAGGAGAACGCGTCCGGCAAAAACAGCTAGTTTACGAAGTTCAAAGCCTTCAATTCTTTCTTGCAACAGCCAGAGAAGAACAAATGCCTCAAGATTCGCCGCAATAGAGGTTGCGAGCGCTAATCCGCCTAATCCCCATTTTAGACCCCACCACCCAGCCGCTTGAATAAGTAAGATACTGAGGGCAATTTTGAAGATAAATTGGATTATGCTCACCGTTACGGGTGTTTTGCTATCTCGAAGGGCGTAGAAAGAGCGGGTGAGTATCTCGACCATGGACAGTCCAATCAGCCCGACTGCGAAAAATGCAAGCGGAACAGAAGTGCTTAGCGCACTGTCCAAACTGTAGGCACCATGCTGGAGCAACACCTGGATGATAGGTAGTCCTAGAACAATTAAGCCCACGCTTGCGGGTAAGGACATGAACAGAATAGTGCGCAACGTATCTTGAATGATATTTCGGAAGCGGTCCATGCGTCCTAGTGTGACATTTTCAGCCAGTGTTGGGAAAGCCGCAGTGGCGATAGCCATACCGAAGATACCGAGTGGTAGCAGTACTAACTGGAACGCCTGGTAATACTGGGTAATGGAACCGCCAGCGTCAAGTGCTACTGCTGCGGCCAGTAAAAGAATGAGGGCACGGTCAACAAAGATAGAGAAGTAGAGCATGGCAGCATTGACGGTGCGCGGTACCATTTGACGAGCAACATGGATGACGGCTGGGTGGCGCCAGTCAAAAGTAAATGTATAGCGCATACCAGCTTTAATGACGCCAGGGACCTGGACGCCGACCTGCAAGATCGCTCCCAATACTACTCCAATGGTAGCCAGATAAGCAGCAGTTGTCAAAGTAGTGGGTGTACGATGTATGGAAAGGAGAAGGCCTGGTATAAGTCCAGCAATTAAGCCTACGTTATAAAGGACAGTACCTATAGCAGGTAGGAGGAAGTTTTGTTTGGCGAAGAGCACGGAGTTGATGATGACTCCTCCACCCAGAATGACGGATTGTAGAAGCATAATGCGGGAAAGTGAAATAATCAGGTTGAGTTCCTGCGGATTGCTGTTGCTCAGACCGGGATTGTAGAGGGGCACAATCCACGGAGCAAAGATGAATGCGAGTAGTGCGAAGCCTGACATGATAGCGACGATAATGTTGAGCAAAGAACTGGTAATATGCCATGCTGTTTTTTCGTCATGTTCGCCTACGATGTATTGAGTGAAGACAGGAATGAAGGCTGAACTGAGCGCTCCACCTGCGATGATGTTGAAAATGAGATCGGGCACAAGAAATGCCTGTAAAAATGCATCAGAGGTAGTGGTTGCACCAAATACCGCGGCGAATAACGACGTGCGAAACAGGCCAAGTATACGACTGGCAATAAATGAGCCTGTAAGGATGAGTGTAGCTCGCCCAATGCGCGCTTTTTGCAGCATGCCCGTGTCTTGAGCTGGCTCAGCGGCGGATTGTCGTTGTTCACCAACTCCGACCGGCAGGCCTGATGGGCTACGTTGTATTATTGGTGGTAGCCTCGATGGGAGTAAGGGCGATGCTTCAACCGGAGGCGGTGGCATCACAGGCGACATTTGTGCAGGTGCCGGCGGTTGTGGTGGGCCCTGGTTCCAGGGAAGGGCCGGTGGTTTAATAGGTGGTGGGGGCACAACATTGGAAGGATGCTTTGTGCTCTTGCGTTGAAAGAAATTGGGAATTTCCGGCTTGATGCGCTGTTGCTGACGACGCATGCGATCCTCACGCAGTTGCTGTAGGCGTGCCTGGCGCAATTGCGGCAGAGGTTGAGAAGGCTGAGGCGTGTTAACGTATTGATATTCCATGCCTTGACCATAGCCAAGGGAGGTCCCCATGTCCTGGACTGGTTGCTGGTACTGTTCAGGTAATTGTGGCACTTGCCCCTGAATCTGCTGGGGATAGTTAGAGGGTTGTTGCGGCGGAGGGTAGTCAGGCTGAGGCGGTACAACAGGGGCATGCTGTTGCTGTGCTATTGGACCTGGGTGATCCTGGTCATATTGCCAACCATAGTATGGTTGTTGTGGTTGTCCTGGTGGCCCCTGCTGTGGTAGGGGAGGTTGTTGCCCTTCGTTACCCAATATTTCGCTCGATATCTGCCCGGTGCCTGCATGGGCGCCGATGTATTTTCCTGGTTTGTTTGCAAAGCATATCATACTCATAACGTTCTGGCAACGTGGAATTTAACAAACATAAAGCGCCGCCAGAACTCCCACTATGCTTTTACCACGATAAAGGTTGTGTTATACTGGTGTCGCTTTCTGGGGGATGAAGGCAGCCGGGATAGTGTTTTGAATCGCAAGCACAGGGGGAAGATATGTCACCTGAAGGAGAAGAACTTGGTCGTTATCGCCTCTTACATCTGATAGGCAGTGGTGGCATGGGTGAAGTCTACCTTGCGCAAGACCCTGTCATCAACCGGCAAGTGGCAATCAAAGTGGTTCGGACAGAAGCAACAGCCTACACTCGGACTGGAAATACACTGGGGACCCTGGGTTCGAAAGATGCTGCTCACCTGTTTCAACGAGAGGCAAAAGCAATCGCTATGCTCGATCACCCAGGGATCTTGCCACTTTATGATTATGGCGAGTATAACGTGAATGGAGTGATGCTTACCTACCTGGTTATGCCGTATCGCGAAGAAGGTTCCCTGGCTAACTGGCTCCAAAAAGGTGGGTTTAGTCTCTTATCGGTTCAAAATGTCGAGCAGATGCTGCAGCAGGCAGCGGCTGCGCTCCAATATGCGCATGACCACCAGGTCGTACACCAGGATGTTAAACCTTCCAATTTCCTGATACGCACGAGCAGAGAAAATCCAAAGCGCCCTGATTTGCTACTGACCGATTTTGGGATTGCGAAACTGAGCATGTTGACTACCAAAGCAAGTCAGAGTATTCGCGGTACACCAACCTATATGGCTCCTGAACAGTGGGAAGGGCATCCTGTGCCTGCAACCGATCAATATGCGCTGGCAGTGATGGTGTATGAACTCCTCACGGGTCGCCCACCATTTCGCGGAACTCCCCTGCAAATGATGTATGCGCATGTCAATACGCAGCCACAGGCGCCAAGCCTCTTGAATCCCCGCCTTTCGACTGCAATCGATGCGGTAGTCTTGCGGGGGCTGGCAAAGAGGCCCGAGGAGCGCTTTCCTTCAATCATTGCGGTTGCGTTTGCCTTTCGGCAGGCGCTGCGTAGTATCGATCCCTCGATTGCTGTGGGCGCTTTAAGTCCAGATTTGTCCACATTTGATAGAACCTCGAATACGCCTGGTAGCGGGGGTTCCAATGCGGCATTGGCAATCAGCGAAGAGGAAGCACGAACGGGTACCAATCGTATCCTGACGCTCCCTGGAGGAAGACAAGTACGTATCAGGATACCCGCAGGGGCACAAGATGGACAAGTTATCAGGCTAATGGATCAAAGCGAGGCAACCGGCGGTGGCGGTTCAATGAACAGGGTGCGTTTGACCCTCGCAATCGTGCCTACAGCCAGTAATGCCGCGCCCTTTCTCGCTGGCGATAGGACAACGATGCGCGATGATGTTACTGTGCTTGCCGGGAGTGAAAATGCTCCTATACATAGTGGTCCTACTCTACCTGTCAACCAGGAAAGAATTTCTCCTGGTTCTACCGCGAACATGCCCTCCAGTCGTGAAGAGGTGAGGGTATCCAACGCACCACTTACTCCTCTGCCTGCTACTCATGAAGCCGGGAAGTCTCCATATAGGAGCAATGCGGGAATTACTGACAAACGTCGAAAAGTGTCAAGGGCCGGTGTTATCTGGTTGGTTATACTGGTATGCCTCCTGGTGGCTGGCAGTGCCGGGTTGTTCTATTATTTTGCGGGAAACCAATCTACGCCGGGTTCAGGTGTTAACGCAACTGCTACTGCCCAGGTCAATATGTTTGCCACGGCGACGGCCAGGGTTCGTGCAACAGCAGGCGCTCAGGCAGGCACTACAGCAACCGCCGTGGTGTATGCGACCGCAACGGCGATTGCCTCTAGCGCGAATCCTTATCCGCCGTATAGTGGATCGCTGGTGCTGAATGATCCGTTGAACGACAACAGCCATGGACAGCAATGGCAGGTATTTAATGATAGCACTACTGGAAATTCCTGCCAGTTCGTAGATGGCGCTTATCACGTGGTTGATATGCCGCATTATGGTGGTGCATGTTTTGCCACCGCTACCGATTTCAGCAATTTCACGTACCAGGTAGAAATGACGTTTGTGAAGGCTGGCCAATCTTTTGATGGAGGGGGCATAGTTATCAGGAGTAGTGGAAATAATTACTACTATTTTGAGATATTCGAGAGCGGCAGGTATGTGTTTGTAGCATGCACGGGTAACGATTGTAGCCATGCGGTAGCGGAGGGTTTGTCTCAGGGTATCCCTTCGTTTCATACGGGGTTAAACCAGGCTAACACGATCGCGGTTGTGGCGAATGGCAACAGTTTTGAACTGTATGTGAATGGTGAGCATGTTGCAGGCCCGGTGAGCGATTCTAACAGTGCCTCGAGCCATGGGATGATTGGTGTGTATGGCGGGGCAAATGATGCGACGACAGAGGTGGTGTATAGGAATGCGAGGGTGTGGGGGTAGCGGATTTTTAGAGTAGTAGCGCTCCAATTGTAACGAGCGCAACAGTAGCCAATACGAGGTAATCAGCCAGGGCGAGGGATTTTTCGTGGAGGAGAGTCTGGTGGCCTTCGACTTCGTAGCCGCGTGCCTCTAGAGCGGTGGCGAGATCGGAGGCTCGACGCAGGGTGCCCTCGATGAATGGCAAAAACAGGGCGGCCAGGCTTTGCAGGCGCTCAGCAATGGTGCCGTGAGAGAAATTTGCGCCGCGTGCTGTCTGCGCTTTTACGAGTTGCTCTGCTTCGTCTATGAGCGTTGGAATGAAGCGCAGTGCGATGAGGGTCATCAGGGCAAAATCATCGACGGGCAGTCGCAGCCAGCGTAAAGGTGTGAGCAGGAGGGTCAGTCCCTCGATCAAGGCGATGGGGGTGGTTGTCATAGTTACCAGGAGCGAAAAGGCGTAGAGTACCAGGAAAACGGTGAAGAATGCTATGACTATCCATATACCCTCGTAGGTTATCACCATGGGTCCGATAGGAAATGTACTGGTGGGAGTCGAGTTATGTGTGAGCAGGAGAAAGCCTGATCCGATTAGAGCGAGTAGTATAAGTGGTATAGCTATGCCTATGAGCCAGCGATGGTGGCTGAAACTGCGCAATGCTGAGATTGGAAGGAAAAGTAAAAGGATAAAAATCGCTACCAAAGAGGCGTAGATGAGCATGAGCCAGCGTATCTGAGCATAGGTGATGAGCAAAGGGCCAAAGGTATGTAGTGCTTTACCGCTGGAATCGGGGAAAAGTACTACCGGGATGGCGCCAAGAAAAGCCAGCAGCATAAGCAAGCGCATGCGCTGCCAGAGGTGCCGTGGTGAGATAGTGGATAGGGCTGTGGCTGTTAACACCAGTATGATAGCGACAATGTATGGCGCAAAATGCCATTGGTGTTGGTTCGCTATGATGAAAAATATGACGAACCAGAACATGACCAGCAGTTTTGTTCTGGCCTGGAGGCGATGTAGCAGGCTGTTGCCTGGGTAATAGATGCCTAGAGAGATGTTCCTGAACATATGGTCTTGTCCTGTGTTTCCCTGCCATAGAACAGTGTACCATACGCCAGGGATAATTTATGCTGGTATGGTGTTTGCGGTAGGCGACGCTTCCAAAGGACCGGGGCGTCCTCGCTTGTTGCCATACGAAGGCTCGTTGATGGGATATAATAGGATCGAAGATACTGTGGCTTGCTCTCATACAACAGACAAGCATGGTAGCGGGGCGGAAGCAGACAAACGAGGGGAATGTATGTCACAAAATCCTGTCATTGTCACCAGGCATCTCTCGCATACATACGTATCGGGCCAATTACGGAAGCAAGCATTACTCGATATCACCCTGGAGATTGCGCGAGGAAGCTGTGTAGCTATTGTAGGTGTCAACGGCTCTGGCAAAACCACGCTGGTGCAACACTTCAATGGCTTGCTGCGTCCAACCGAGGGGAGCGTGCTGGTGGATGGCATCGATGTAAGTGCAAAGGGTGTGGATTTGCAAGCCTTGCGCCAGCGCGTCGGTCTGCTCTTTCAACTGCCTGAAAGCCAGTTGTTTGGTCGGACTGTGTATGAAGATGTGGCTTTTGGGCCACGCCGCCTGCATATGAGCCGCCGGGAAGTGCGCTCGCGTGTGCTGGGTGCATTAGAGACGGTTGGTTTGCCACCTCGCGAGTATGCGCGACGCGCTCCTTTTGAGCTGAGTGGCGGCCAGCGCAGGCGGGTGGCATTAGCCGGTGTGCTGGCGATGATGCCGGAGACGTTGGTGCTCGATGAAGTCTCGATCGGTCTTGATGGAGAGGGGCGAGCCGAGTTCTACAGCTACCTGCGGCGTATCCACGAGGAACGGGGGGTAACCATTGTCCTGGTGTCCCATGATATGGCTGAGGTCGCGTCACTGGCCGAGTGGCTCTTCGTGCTGCACGAGGGGCACCTGGTCATGCAAGGTTCACCGCGCAGTGTCTTTAGCCAGGGCGATTCGCTGCGCGAGTGGGGCCTGACCCCCCCTCCCCTGAGTGAATTGCTCCTGCTCTTACGCAAGCAGGGTGTCGATATGCCAGAGGGAACGTTGACTATTGATGAGGCGTTTGCTGCTCTTGCCGGGAAGGTGAACAGGGTGGGTAACGTGGGAGCTCATCCAGGCACTCACACGGAGTACAGATAGCTCATCCTCTTTTCTCGACTTTTTCTCGCGAAGATTTCCTCGTTCTGCTCTCTGCTCTGGCTCGGTCGTTTTGTGCCGGAAAGATGCAATCTAGCGATAAATAGGAGAGGCACCTGAACTTCTGATTGCAAATCAACCCAAGAAAACCAACACAGAAGAGGAGAGCATCCCTTTTCGATGCCATCAGTTGTAAATAAATGCCTGTTATTTCGTGTGTTATGATATAGATGTATTTTTAACCCCGCATCCAATAAAGGAGCATCGGACTTATGAGTATCTCGTCATCGGCTGGTGACCGCAAACGGGTAGCGGTCACTGGAGCCAGAGAGAGTAGCACCCCCATCACCTTAAGCGAGCGCAGTAGTACGGGTTTTGCACTGATCCGTATTTTTGTGGGCTATCTCTGGTTCCAGCAGCTTTTCTGGAAATTGCCCCCCGACTTCAGGGGACTTTATCCGTACATCATACGTGAATCGCAGCACACGATTATCCCTGGTTACGGTTACATTCTGCAGCACACGTTTCTTACTGGCTGTACCAGCCTGTCAACGCCAGCCGGGTGTACGGCATTTGTGCCACTGGCGGCGTGCATCTGGACGGCAGAGCTGCTAGTAACCATCAGCCTGATGTTTGGACTCTTTACACGCTTTGGAGCCATCCTTGCGACGATCTTATCCCTACAACTCTATGTTGGCCTGGCCTATACCGAATGGATTTGGACGTATGGCATGTTGGTCCTGCTTGCACTCGCACTGGTGGCTGTTCCAGCAGGGCGCAGGCTGGGTGTCGATCAATGGCTTGCACCACGTCTACAAGCTGCAGGACAGCAGCATCGCATAGCGCGAATTGCGAGCTGGTTTGTGTAGGGCGAGAAAGAGAAGGATACGATGCAAACACTACGCAGGGGTCTTGTGGCAGGGCTTCTTGCAGGCCTGGTGCTCGCCATGCTCGACTTTGTGACGGATGGGACGCCAGGGCGCCTCTTACCGGAGGCATTACACTGGTTTGGGATCACCATTGCAAACCCGACTATCAGTCGATTCGCCGGCTTTTTCTTGCTGATCGTGCTGAGTGGGGTATTTGGTCTCATCTTTGGTGCGCTCCAGAGGGAGAGGGTAATCACGATCAGTCGCGCGCTCCTCTCAGGGCTTGCGCTCGGCTTTGCCTGGTGGCTCGTCTTCTCACTGCTGCTTGCGAACATCATGAGCCATCATTCACCTCTTAGCCTCGATTTTGGGAGGTTCCTTTCCACGTTTCCCATCGACCTGCTTTTTGGGGTGGTGTTAGGGGCAATCTACTTCCAACTACAGCAACGGCGTAGAGCAGCAGCATTGCAGGCGTGATTGTTCGTGAAAAGCACATGCTTCAAATGATGCCCATCACTCATAGAAGGCAGAAGAGTATGTCCAGAAAGAACCCGGCACGTGCAGCCAAACGTACCAAGAGCCGTCTACAGGCATTTTTATTGCTTATTTTAGGAGTGTTCAGTTTGTTAGCAGCCTGGCTACTGCACCCAAACCCTTATGCCTACCCGGTAGGCGTTTTCTTGCTCGGTCTTGGTATGCTGTTAGCTGCAGCACTCAATCCGTATCGCCTAGTAATAGGCGGCATACTGACAACGCTCATAGGTATAGCCGTTTTCCTCTCCTTCAAGCCAGTTATTCCTGTCCTGAGGGGACAGGACCTCGTTACATTTATACTCGCCATTGGACTTGCCCTACTGGGCATCGCATTGATGACTCGTCGTGGCTATATAGGGGTGGGGCCAGTGACGCCAGGCCTCATTGTAGTGGCAGTTGCCATCATTGAATTTCTCGTGGCGGAGCATCTCACGCCGGGCAACTTTGTGCCTTTCATGCTCTCACTCTGGCTACCGGGTATCGGCTTGCTTGTCCTTGGATTGATCTATGGAGCGGTGAGCATGAGAGCATGAGCACCAGGAGTTACAACTTGCTCGATTCCTGTAAATAATTTCATAACTCCATCGTGTTACAGGAGAACGACATACGACGAATGAGGAGGGTATGTCATTGATTATCATATACGTAGAGGAGTTATAGGCTTTATGGTAACCGAAAAGGTTGCTATCGTCATACCAGCGCTGAATGAGGAAGCAGCGCTCCACTGCCTGCTTGCGGAGCTTCCCCCAAGTTGCGCGCAATGGGTGATCGTGGTCGACAACGGCAGTACGGATGCTACAGCTGTTGTAGCACAAGGTTCAGGAGCAATCGTCGCCAGCGAACCGCTACGCGGTTATGGACGGGCCTGTTTGAAGGGCTTCGAAACGGCGTGCAGCCTCGGGGCTGCGATTGTTATTTTTATGGACGGGGATGGAAGTGATAATCCCGCTGACCTGCCTATGTTGCTGAGGCCGATTCGCGAAGGCCGTGCGGACTTTGTCATCGGCTCGCGGGTGAGTGAACGGGCCGAACATGGAGCAGTGCCCCCCCAAGCCCGCCTGGGCAACTGGCTGGTGAGCCGTCTGATCCATCTGTTGTATGGTGTGCCCCTACATGATATCGGATCGTTTCGCGCTGTACGCTCCTCCCTGTTAGGCGTGTTGGAGATGCACGAAATGACCTACGGTTGGCCTGTCGAAATGCTGGTCAAGGCGGCGCGGGCGCATTACCGTATCGTTGAGGTACCCATCCACTATCGTCGTCGCCGTCATGGCCGCTCGAAGGTAGCCGGCACGATCGCCGGCAGTATGAAGGCTGCCTACTACATGTTACGTACAACGTTGCGCTACGTAGGAACGAGGAGAACACATGCCTGATACGGCTCCTGTAGTGATGGCTCGTATGACTACAAGTACGCTGCCGCGCTCCATCTACATTGAACCGACCAGCCGGTGTAATGAACTGTGCCAACAGTGCCCGCGCACGCTGCTCTCGCGAGAGGACGACCGCGATCTCTCCTTCGACGACTTTCGCTCCATCGTGGATCAGTTCCCTGTCCTGGAGCGCGTGGTGTTACATGGTCTGGGCGAGCCATTGCTCAACAAAGATCTGTCGCGCATGATCCGCTATCTCAAGGCGCGAGGCACCTACGTGCTGTTTAACTCCAACGGCATCCTGCTCACTGCGAAGCGGGGTCAGGAACTGATCGATGCTGGCCTGGACGAATACCGTCTCTCGATGGACGGCGCAAACCGCGAGACCTATGCCCGCGTGCGCGGTGTGGACGCCTTTGACAAGATCTGGCGCAACATTCGTGCCTTCATTGCCATGCAGCAGGAACAGCGGGCCAATAAACCGGCCGTCTCCCTCTGGTTCACCGCGATGAAAGAGAATCTGCACGAACTGCCTGCGCTCATCGACCTGGCATATGCGTATGGGATACGCGAGGTCTACTTGCAGCGGCTTGTCTACTTCGAGCGAGGGCTGGCGCACTCGAAACAGGCGCTGTTTCGTCGCTCCACACGTGAAGAGCTGGAACTCGTACGCCGATGCGAGCAGATGTGTCAGGAACGAGGTATCGCCTTCAGTGCGGCAGGCTCTGCCACGCCCCTGGAGAGCTTGATACGGGATTTTGGTGATCGGCCCTGGTCTGGTTGCCGACGTCCCTATACGCTGACCTACATCACTGCTAGCGGGAATGTGCTCTCATGTTGCTTTGCGCCCTTTGGGCATACGAGCGCCAGGGAGTATCAAGAGGAACGGGTGCTGGGGAACGTCTTCCAGGAATCAATTGAGGCTATCTGGCACGGTGAGCGATATGAGGCATTTCGCCGGGCTTTCGAGAGCGATCATCCCGCCAGGCACTGCTCGCAATGTGGCCTCAACTGGAGCTACTAGATAGATTGTCCTTTCTGAGCCCTGAGATGGTTCACAACTCCTATGATCGCAGCCACACCCAGCGCTATCATGACAGGCGTATAGATCAGCCTGTAATAGAGGGTCCAATCGGGCGAGGGATTACTGGGCCCGGAATTAAAGAAGTAGCCCAGCAGGCAAGTGGTGGTGAAGTACCAGACTGCTATGATTGCCAGGCTCCTGCCGCTTGGTCCCACGCGAGTCCATAGTGGGCTAACCAACACAGGCACCCAGAGCAATAAGGTAGTGGTATACCAGGGGAACACATGGGACGAGATAGAGAGTACCACACCGAACAGCAACAGTACAGCAGCTTCCATACTGAGGCAATTGCACGCGCGTAGTACAAAGATGGTGAGAAATACAGCACCCAGGAGCAGCAGATCAACGATGTGTTCTAGCGTAATCGTCGTTATGATAGGTAGATGCAGTTGATTGCCCAGCCAGCTAACAATTTGCTGCGTCACCCCTGCATTCTGGCCCTGTTCGCTGGCATACGTGGCAAAATAACCGAACGCCTGCCCATGTCCCAGGATGAGGTAGGGCAGGTAGCCGAGGAGGATCGTTGCAAAACAGGTGATGAGCAAGGGAGCGTTACGGCGCATCATCTTGCGAAGGAGGGCCATGCCCCTGTCATTTACGCTGCGTTCACTGACAGGCAAGGCAGGCAGGATTACAGCAAGCAGGAGAATCGGGTAAATCTTGGTGAGCGTAGCGAAGCCGATTAAAAAGCCGGTCAGCACACGTCCACGTACACTGGTATCGGCGGCGGAGAGTATCGCAAGGATAGTAAACGTCAGGGTGATTACATCAACATGCCCCTGGATGGCAAATTCGACGATGGGCAACGGGCACCAGGCATAGATGATCACTCGGCGCTGATCGAGTCCCTTCCGCTTGAGCAGTACGAGCAGTGCCATGCAGGTGACCATGTCAAAGACAAGAAATATCCCCTTGAGGAAAAATAAGTTGGCCGGAGCAAGCACATAACTCAGTAAAAAGATATCCTGCGCACCAGGGGGATAGATCGTGGGAACTGTGCGAAAACGGCTATTGGGAATGAGCACGTTATCGAGCAAAGGCCGCAGGGCTTTATCCAGGGGCGCATACACATAGGGACTGAAGCCATGCAGCGTGACCCGGGCATCCCAGAGATAACGCCATGAGTCACGCGACAGGACAGGAGGAAGCGGAAGGAGCATCGCACGTAGTATAAGTGCTCCCAACAAGATTATACTCACTTCGACCAAGTGCCAGCGGCCTGGAACTGGTTTCGTGGCCAGCACGAAAGCGCAGGCTGCAAAATAGGGGAGGAAACTGATCATCCATACATGTAAAAATGGTGCTATATGCTCATCGCTCTGCGGCACTGCACCGATGAGCAGGAGATAGATGAGGACCGAGAGCAGCAAGAGCAAACAAAGCACGAGTAGACGCCACCAGGGATGCCTGGCAGTCATCGATTTATCAGCTATCTGTAGTAGTTCGAGCGCATGCACTGTAGGCATGTATTTTTTGCCTTTCCAAATAGGATGGTTGTCTACTGGTTCTATCAGCAACAGCAAAGACACAGCAATTACGGGCAGGCATCTATGGAGTCGCTTCAAACATACTACACGAAGAAAGGTGGGGAACTTTTTCATAGACCCGAAAGCTGGCGTTCCATTGACAAACTGTGTATACTTCGTATAGCATGAGAAATGAGCGTTTTTTTATGTACTGCGGATTGTTGCATAATACGAAAGGTGCCGGCCGACTCCGCTAAGGATGGCTCGTGGTCCGAATGGCAATTCATCGAGTTCAGCAGGAGCATACGACAGGTTTTTTCTCGCCAGTAGATGAAGAAGATTTCGGCGCATTCATCGAACGCATACGTCGACGAAGCCGTATTCAAATTCAGGAGATAGCTGCTCTCTTCCCCAAATATCTCAAAGGTTGGGATCGTTTCACCTATTCCCACCTGGTCGGGGAGCGCAAACGTACTCCCCTATTGGAGGAACTGCTTCCTCTCTACCAGGCACTGGTTATTTCGGGTGTTCATTTCAGCGTTGCTGAACGCAATCAGTTCCTCGCGCTTGCACGCCTCAAAATTGAGAGCAGGTCTCTGCGAAAAGGGGTTACTCATCCCACAGAACGACAGTGGCGATCGCTGCAAACTACTCTGGCAGAATTTGACCAGATGCCGCTCTTTTCGACAAACGATCATGGTACCGCCATATCATCATCTTCGCAGTCCTTATCCCCGCTTCAAGAAGACCAGCGACACCTGGTTGGGCGGGACGGCTGGATCCAGGAAATGCGAGCATATTTGCACGGTCCCCTTCCCAAAAAGTTGGTGGTGATACAGGCAACCCTGGGAGCGGGTAAATCCAGTGCATTGAATCTCCTGCGCCGCTCCCTCGAGGAGAGCGGCGACTACCAGTTCATCTTCTTTGCCTGCCCCTCGCCCTCTAGCATAACGTATGAAGAGCAACTCGATCAATTCCTGGCGTCGATCATGGTGCATCTTGGCGTACAGATGTCAGAAGCGGAAATACCTTCTCCGCTGCCGGAGCGGATCGAACGCTGCTTCCAGCAGCTTGCTCTGTCCAAAAAGCGCACGATCATTTTCCTTGATAATGGAGAGGTGATCCTCGATGAACGCGGCCAGATGTCTCCCGGTTGGCAAAAATTCCTCGCCGACTTCCTCCATTATCAACACGAGGCCAGCCTGGTGCTTGCAACGCGTGCATGGCCAGTGTGGAAAGGTCGAGATCGCATCTTTCTCGAGGAAACCACCTTGCCGCCACTTGCTCCTGAAGCAGGGGCAGCCATGTGGAAGCATCTTGGGTTTGACGGCGTTCCCGAATCGCTCTTACGCCAGGCGAGTCTCAGGTGTGGCGGCAACCCCTGGTTAATCGAACTGCGGGCTTCCACGTTGTGGCGAGCCTATCAGCCTTCTAAAGAGCAAAGGCTTGCTCCTGACGGGATTCCTCCGTCTCTCTCACTTGACGAACGAACCGCTGTACACGCAAGACTGCTTGAACGCCTTTTGGAGGAACCGCATTTGTTTGCAAGCGAAGCGGATTTCGAGGCTCAGCGTATGCTGCAAGAAGTATTGAACACGCATCTATCTGGGCAAGCGCAGGCGCTCCTGGAGACCTTGACGCTCTCGCCTGTACCACTGCCATTTGCTCCGCTCGAAAAACTCTTCCCTCAGATAGAGGAGTCTTTCGTCGAACTTCAACACACCTCCCTGGTCGATATCGACACGAAGATCTACGCGTGGCGCGCACAGCTCCTACCATTGGTAGCTGAAGCTATGCTGCACCGCCTGGAAACTGGAGGCCGCGTCCAGGCCGTTGAGGAACTCGTCGCGGCCACTTACAAACATTGGCTCAAGCAGGGGATACAGAGTGACCAGGAGAAAGGTGCGGTCGTCGCGGAACTGATCGCTTTTTCGCTCAAGCGCTGCCAGTTGCTTGAGGCGGCCGAGCGACTGCGGCGCTATTACTGGTTGCTTGCCCGTTTCGGCCATGTTCGTCGACTGGCTCGCCTGGCACATGACGTGATGGAGCGTGAGCGCTGGCGTTCCACGCCTGAGCAGGAATGTGGCGGCCTACTCTTGCACTACCAGCTCGCGCCGGTCCTGGAGCAGAAAATCACCTTGCAGGACCGCGCCAGTGCATACCAACATATCTACAATGCCTTACTCGACCAACGCATATGCCTGCAGGTCCCGACAAAATTGCACCTGGTGCACTACCTCATGCTGGCTCACATGAGCGAACTGCGCTTTTCAGAGGCGGAGCGCCTGCTCTCTGAAACCTTTGAGCGCCTGAAAGACCTCGAGCAGACGCATCCCCAACAATTTGCCTCCCTGCTCGGCCGGAAGGCGTTGTTGCTCGGTACCTGGAGCGAGTATGCCCAGGAGCAGGGGCGACAAGAGGAAGCACGCACCTTGCGTGAACAGGCCATTGTCGTATACGGGCAATGCATTGCGCTCTGGCAGGAGTGTGAGTTCCAGGCGCCACCGGCGAAACGAAGCACGCTCAAGTACCGCCGGGCCAGGCAACTCAACGACCTCGGATACTACTTGCGCAAAGACGGGCAGGTTCAAGAGGCGCTAGAGATGATCGAGCAAGGCCTCACGCTCAAGTTGGATGGCTACGTTGAGCCTGGCTCGCTCGCCACCTCGTATAGTGAGAAGGCTCAGTGCCTGGCCGCGCTGGGTCGCTTCCAGGAGGCGCTCCTTTTCGATCAGCTCGCTGTCGACGATATCCGCCAGGCAGCAACGGGCAATAGTGTATTACAAGACGACATGTGGGTCTATCTCGTCGAGCGGGCGAGCCTCTACCTGCGTGTCGGTAGAAGAGACGAGGCAGAGACAATGTTCCAGGAAGCGCACACACATATCGGCGATGACCGTCGATCTCACCGGACACAGGCGCGAGAAGGGCTTGCCGAGATACAGGCCTGGCGAGAGTCTTCTTCAGATGGGCACCTGGATTGGCGCTGGGCCGCTCGTTACCGGGAAATAGTCCGCTACGATCCTTTCCAGTGGCTCTCGCATGCCGGCCCCTTTACTGACGAAGAGCGAGAGGAATGGATGCGCTTGCAAGGCTCAGCAGGATCGGAAGAGCAGCGCAAACGCATGGAAGCTATCCTCGCCCAGTCCCGCAACCGCGAGGTTGAAGCTGCACTGGAACAGCTCCGCGAGCCACACTTTCACTACCCGGCCATCCCCATTGAGGATGTGATGTGCAGGACAGAGGCACTACGTCAACTGGCACAGGAGGTTGTGCAGCAGGAACCCAACGCGATTGTCCGCCGCCTCTACCTCGATGTGATCGACGAGCACCTGGCCTATCTCCAGATGATCCAGGCCAGCCACACAGGGGATGTCGGGACTTTCTGGCAGCAGAACCGCCGCATTCATGCCGAGCCATCCCACCAGGAGATGCTAGGCGCATTGTCTCACGTGGCCCGGTTGATCTCCGAGGGGTTGCAGCGGCCAGATACCATTGAGGCGAGCGAACGCGTCCAGCAGCTCCTGCGGGATATGCAGGCCCCCCTCGACGTCTTGTATGCAACGCCTGGCACCCGTGCATCCCAAAATGGAAAAGCAAAGGCAGCCACGAAGCCGCGTATGATCGCCCCGCAGACGGTGAAGAGATTTTTCGATGAAGTGATGAACCAGTACGGATTTGCTGGCTGGCATACCGTGATCGACCGAACGGCGAACGATACGCGTATCGAGCAACTCACGCAGTGCGTCATTCTGCCCGAAAAACAGATCTCAGTCGAGCGCGTGCGCACCCTGCTTTCCCATGAGATCGAGAGCCATGTCTTCCGCGCAGCGGCCGGGGAGCAATCGTGCCTGAACTTGCTGGCGACTGGGACGCGTGGATTTATGGCGACCGAGGAGGGGCTGGCACTCTACAATGACCGGGAAACTGCCCGGCTGCAGGGCAAAGCAATTGATGAGATCAGTACAGCGAGTCTCTTCGGGACCCTCGCCACGGGCCTGGCGACTGGTGTTGCGAGCAACCCATTCACTTTTTCTCGCTTGTATGCGTTCCTTGAGCCATTCCTGTTCCTGTTCCGGCGGCTCAACAATCTCGATAAAGACGAGCAGAGAACACGGAGCAAGGCTCGCGAACTGGCGCGAATCCGCTGCCTGCGCACGTTCCGCGGCGTCCCGGACTTAACGGTGGTGGGAGTCGCCTACGTGAAAGACGCGCTCTATATGCGCGGGGAGCAGATGCTCTCTGAGAGCATCCGGCGGGACAACACAGTGCGCAATCGGCTGATGGTTGGAGTCGTGGGCCTGGAGCAACTGCCTGACATGGAGGAGCTGGGAATAGTCAAACCGCCCTCCCCTCCTCGGTGGCTGGCACATGATCCCGCCCTGGCCTCCTATATTCTCTCGTTTGAGTTGACCGGTGATCAGCATGACTGAGTAAGAGACGAACACGCTCTCCTCGCGGGAAAGGAGGTGCAGGAGCAACACTGACTGGGCGCACAATGCGCATTACAGAGAGTAGAATAGTGCAGAATTTAGTCTTGTAAAGAAACAAGGAGTAAAGTTATGCCTACAGAAAACGGCGACGGCGAAGGCGATGAGGATGAGAATGAGGGTGAGGAAGAGGACGAGGAGAAATAAATAGAACAGGAAATATCAGGTCCCCACTGACTTACGGTTCAGTGGGGACTTTTCTTTCTCTGCGGTAGCGCATTGGGAACTATCGATATATGGCACATCGATGTGCCAGTGTTTTGGCTCAAGTGTGCCGGCAAAGAATCCCCAGGTTCGGTTACACTCCTACACAAGGAGATCAGCACGAACCGACCTGGATCGTTCCGAGTTGGCTCTCGAACAAAAGGAGATGATGCAACAGCTGGCATAGCGCCTCTGAAGGGGTGGGCCAGCAACGTGAGAAACCATCAAACCTCAGTGAAGAACGTTTCCTGGGTTCTCAATCGCAGATTGAGGCACGTGAGAATCCCAGTGTCAAGAAAGGCAGGGGACACCATGCGTAGGGAGGATGATGAAAGAAGATGTATTCCTATGATCCCCGTGAGTGAGGGGTCGCTCATCCACACATCAAGCAATCCGTTCTGTTATAGCGATAGCTGCGGCTGTCACGAAGACCCTGAGTTGATTGCTGAAGTCGCTCACGCAGTCGACGAAGGCTTATTGACCCCTGACGAGGCGAAGTTCACGATCGCAGGAAAGACTGTCTAGTGAGCTTGGGAGTAGGTTGTGCTGCTATCTACAAAGTACGGCCTGCCG
This sequence comes from Chloroflexota bacterium, assembly GCA_046726655.1. Taxonomy (GTDB): domain Bacteria; phylum Chloroflexota; class Ktedonobacteria; order Ktedonobacterales; family Ktedonobacteraceae; genus DATMNR01. The sequence goes on along the minus strand of JBKPAZ010000095.1, from coordinate 16,270 downwards.
ACCCTTGTTGAAGGGAGTATTCCCATGGCTCACGATGCCCAATACGTTTGGATACTGTCCCATTCACGAACCGAGAGGAGCAGCGAACATGAGTGCGAGAGAGCAATCTGGCTATCCAGCATCCCTACAAACGGGGCAAGGCCAGCCGGTGCTTCCACGCCGCCAGCTTGCAGAAGAGCAGGAACGCCTGCGAAGACTGCAGCAGCAAGGCTACCGGGCGGGGCGAGGTCAAGGCTCTCGCCAGTCCAGGCAGCAACAGATCAATACAGACGAGGAGATAGCGAACGAAGAGGAATATGACGATGTGTGGCCTGCTCGCCTGCCAACAAGTACCAGGCGGTATAACGTACCTGCTGATCAAACGACCTGGGAGTACACGCAGGGCAACCGCAAATATATCTTTCATCAAGGCCCGCCACCTGTCAGACAGGCACCGCCACAGATGACATCACCAACACACCAGCCACGCCAGGCAGCCTACAGCGAGGAACCGCGAGCACGAAGCCGTGTACACTGGATGCTCATCTTCGGCATTGGGATGCTGGCGATGCTCGCCCTGTGGGCCCTGGGGAGCATGCTGGTCCACTGGTGGAGCCAGACCCAGGATGACTGGCACTACGGACGGCCTCGCACCTACCAGACGGACGCAGTCGTGGGACACAACGACAGCTCAACCAATCCGAGCCATTTTCTCGCCCTCAACCTGAACCGGCACGTGGTGATTATCGAGCTGCCAGGGGGAGATCCCTCCAAAGCCAAAATCTATACGGGGCCGCCCCTGTTGGGAGACGGGCAGGATCTCACTGCGGTGACCTTGAGTTTCAAAGATGTGAACGGTGATGGGTTGCCTGACATGTTGGTACATGTGCAAGATCAAACCTTCGTGATGATCAACAACCACGGACAATTCAGACCCACCAGGCCAGGAGAGCAGGTGGCCTTGTAATGTGCGTTCCACAGCAACAAGAAACAGGAGGGGTGAGCCTCCCTCTAAGCAGATCGAGAGGAGAGTAGCCTGAGGGAACAACGCATGTGGGAAGATGAGATCAACCGTGTCCTGCAAAGCCTCGATCGGAGCAAAGCAAACCAGGAAGAACGCCACTCGCCCGATGAGGAGACAGAACCGCTGCTTACCGAGCCTGAACCTGAAACAACCGAGACCATCCACGTGTACATGGTGCGAGAGGGAGAGGAAGAAGAACCGCCCGATGAGCAGGTGGTAGAGGGTACCCTGACCACACCCGTAGACGAGCCGTTGCCCTCGCTTGACGCTGGCGATGCCGGTTGCTTCCCGACGGCGCAAGACCGGAGACGCACAGCGCTTCACGTGCTCGGCGCCGGTGCGAGTGTCTTGCTGCTACTGGTCTGTATCGCATTTGAGGTGCTGCTTGCGTTGACGGCCCCGATCCCAACCATCATGCTTGTCCCTCTTGTACGGGACCTGAGCACAACAGCGACGATCGCAGCAGTCCCAGGAAACCTTACTGAGGGGCAAATCGCGGGCAGACAGCTCCCGCATCTCACTCTCAGCCAAACCAGAACCGCCCCTGCTACCGGCAAAGGCCACCAGGACGCCCAAGCTGCCAGGGGCACGATCACCTTTTACAATGGCCTGTTTACCTCCCAAACGGTTGCAGCAGGGACGCTCCTGACAGGCAGCGACGGCGTACAGGTCATCACCGATCAAGTGGCCGTGATCCCCGCAGCGCTCGCAACCTCACCGCCCACCTACGGACAAATCACGGTATCCGCCCATGTGGCGTGGAGCGGCCCGCAGGGAAACATCCGGGTGCGCGACATTAACGAAGCCTGTTGTTTGCCCTCGGTGCTGGCGCAGAATACGGTGGCGTTCCAGGGCGGACAACGTGAGCGGGACTATCGTGTCGTCACGCGGGCAGATAGGGACCACGTGGCCTCCGACCTGGCAACAACCCTCATCCAAAGCGAACGGGCTGCGCTCGCAGCCCAGCTCTCCAGCGGTGAAGCGCTCGTCACCCCGGCTTGCAAACCCGAGGTGACCTCCGATCACCAGCCAGGCGCTGAAGCAGCTACAGTCACGGTGACGGTTTCGGAACAGTGTAGGGCTGTTGCCTATGAGAGCGCAGCCTTGCGAGATGAAGCAACTCGGGTGTTCACGCAACAAGCTGCAAGCCTGTTGGGCACCCACTACCGTCTCGTCGGAGCGATGCAAGTGCAGGTAGTAGGTGCAGCGCTTGTTGACAACAAGCGGGAGATCGCCACGCTAGCGGTACACGTCGGAGGAATCTGGGCGTACCGGTTCAGCCAGGACGAGCTGGAAAAGATCAAGAAGCGCATAGCGGGGTATACGCTCAGACAGGCACGACAAACCCTGTTGAGCCTGCCGGGGATAGCGCGGGTCGACATGAGTAGCATGGCAGAGAACCAGCGTCTGCCGAAAGATATCGCCGATTTCCACATACTCCTGCTCTACGGAGAAATCTTGTTCGAAAGGGATAGATAGCGGCGGACCAACGGAAAAGGGATTTTTTTGATGATCATTTTTTGGCGATAATGATGGAGTCCTTCATGGCATGAACTCCTGCGCTATCGCTTCCACCGTCAGGGCCTCCGGCGAGATAGACAAGCCTGCATCGCGCAGGCGGGCCGCTAACTGGATAGGTTCGGGTATGGCCAGCTTTAACTGGCGCAATCGTTCCAGATTCGCAAAGATAGATGCAGGTGTGCCTACCATGACAAGCTTGCCCTGCTCCATTACGATAATACGCTGCGCCAGGGCAGCCTCTTCGAGCAGATGGGTGACCTGGATAATGGTGAGGCCATATTGCTGGTTGAGCTGATGAAGTAAGGAAACAATCTCACTGCGAGAAAGCGGGTCGAGTTGAGCTGTGGCTTCGTCGGCGATGATGCACAGCGGGCGCAAAGCCAGCACTCCGGCTATCGCTAGCCGCTGGCGCTGCCCACCTGAGAGGCGATGAGGTGGCAGGTCACGCAAGTGTGTGATGCTCACTGCTTCCATTGCAGACTCCACACGTTCGATGATGAGCGGGACGGGCAGGCCGCGCACGGTGAGCGCCCAGGCAATGTCATCTTGAACAACGGTCGCGATGATCTGGTTATCAGGATGCTGGAAGATCATGCCAATCATGTCACGAATCGTGCGCTGGTTGGCCTTCTCAGATGTGTCGAGTCCAGCTACCAGAACATGTCCGGCGCCGGGCGTGAGCAACGCATTGCAGTGACGCGCCAGTGTTGATTTGCCGCTGCCGTTGTGGCCGAGAAGAACGAGATATTCTCCCTGCTGCACTTGTAGACTTACATCCTGTAGCGCCGGAATGGACTGTGCCTGACCTGCTCGTGTGTTACGAGCAGGGTATGAGTAACTTATATGTTGTATCTCGATAAGAGGAGGTTGGTTCATGTTTTCGATTTTTGCCTTGCAATGCCTAGCCTGCGAACTTCTCTATTGAGAGTTTTCGCTACCCGGTTTTTGGCAAAGCCTTTAGGAATGAGTTTAGTGAGCCTGCGCAGGATCCAGTACTGCAGGTCATCTATTTTGCCACTGGGGAATGGCCTCACCTGATAGCCGAGCAGGCGGACAAAGAGATTGGTGATGTAATAGACAGCGATAACGACGGGTAAGAGGAAGATCCAACTGATGAGATAAAAAGTTAGCCACCAGTAGGTAATGGCCAGTTTTGCGAAAGAATCTAATGGGGGTAATGCGCTGTGTTGCCACCAGTTGCTGAGTCCAATAAGAGATGCAATCAAGCTCAAAAAGCCAACTACTCCTTTGTAGGTCAGTTGCAGGCCCAGGGCGAGTCTGTTGAGCGGTATTCCGGTCAGGAGATCAATCAGGATAAGTAACATGTAAAAAACGAGCGTGCCGCTTGAGATTCCTAAAAAAAGAATGGCGAGATTGCCTGTGTGGTGTTTCATGGTCAAACCCAGAAATAGACCCGCTCCGCTTGCTAACACCAGGAAAAAGGAGGCACCTGGGCCACTTATCAAAATTGAAGTGAAGAGTGCGACGACAAAGCTCATACAGCCGACATAAAAGCTACGGCGCAGAACGATCACCGCGAATACGATGGGTATGAGGAGATGAAAAATGGCGCCACCGACGGGCAGGATTTTGGAGAGCAGTTGAAATATGACAGCGATGTCAGCCAGTAAGGCTCCTTCGGCGATTTCGATGGCGGTCAGTCTTCGGAACATGTTGCTTCCTATAGTCATTAGCAAGATATATGATGAGTAATATGCTAACCGTTGTTCGATTAGGTGTATTGATTGTAGCGTTTCCTTGCTAATCTAACAATGTGTGAAGTATACCACTTGAAAAATGTGCTTCTGTTCATAGTAATCCAAAGCAAAAGAATACATACTCCAAAAGCCGGCGTGGCCTTTCGTGTGCCACCAAATTACTGAATCGGGAACGTATTATAAGTATGACGAAGTAAATGAGCTTAAGTGCATCTTTGCTATCAATAAGCAATTGACACGGAGCGTTAACCCCTATACAATCCTTGCATCATCCTGGAGGAAAACAGGATGCGAGATAAAAATGATGCTAAGGAGTTGTAGTGAATATGGAACACCTCAACGCGGTTATCCTGGCTGGGGGGAGTGGCACGCGTTTGTGGCCGCTCAGCACGCCAAGTTTCCCCAAACAATTTTTGCCGTTGCCCAATGGAAGAAGTATGATACAGGAATCCCTGGCGCGAGTTGAAGCACTCATTTCACCTGAGCAGGCGTGGGTGGTGACTGGTCGTAGTATGGTTGGACTGGTACATGAACACCTGCCTGCAGTGCCAGTTTCACAGATACTAGGAGAGCCAATGGGGCGTAGCACGGCAGCCGCGATAGGCTGGGCTGCTGCAACCATTGCGTGGCGAGACCCGCAGGCAATTATGATGGTATTGACTGCAGATCACGTGATTGCAAAGATCGATGTGTTCAACCAGGCGCTGAGATTGGCTGCTAAGTTAGCCGGACAGGGGTATCTTGTAGCGTTGGGTATCAAGCCTAGCGGGCCTGAGACCGGATACGGATATATTCGCTATGCTGCTCCACTAAGTGAAGGGTTTGATCACCAGGCATTTTATGGAGAACGATTTGTGGAGAAGCCGAATGTTGCGGCTGCGCTGGCCTACTTGCAAGATGGCCACTATGTATGGAATAGCGGCATGTTCGTGTGGAAAGTAGAAACGATCCTGTCAGAACTACAGCTGCACCTGCCCGAATTGGCGCGAAAAATCGACGCAATTGCCGAGGCTATGGGGACAGTACATGAACGCGCTACCATCGATGAACTATGGCCAACGCTGCAAACTCTATCTATCGATTATGGTGTCATGGAGAAAACAAGCAAGTTTGCTGTGATTCCGGTCGATATTGGTTGGAATGATGTGGGCAATTGGGAGCAGTATGGTTCACTTTTCCCTGCTGATGAGCACGCGGTACGTTGTGTTGGGCATCACGAGGGATTGGGAAGTCACAATATCTTTGTCTACAATGACACGCAAAGGCAGGTTTTCACGATCGGATTGGAAGATGTGGTGGTGGTTGAGATGGCTGATAAGACGGTTATTTGTCACAAGGATGCTGTGCAGCGGGTAAAGGAACTGGCAGAGAGCCAACAGAAGAAGGCGTAAGAAGCCATGAGCGTTCGAGCGAGAAATTTATGGATTATCCTCGCGGACACCAGGTACTAATCTGCTTACCCTCTTCTTTTTTCGTGCTATAATATCCAATATGCACAACTGTTAAACCGTCGGTGCCACTTACTCGTTAACGAAACGGAGTCTCCTGCTATGCTCTCCGAACAACCTGTATTCGCCTCCCGTGGTATGGTCGCCTGCGCACACTATCTTGCTACCCAGGCGGGTGTGCAGATTCTGACCCAGGGTGGAAACGCCATAGACGCGGCAATCGCCGCAAATGCCACGATGACCGTGGTGTATCCATCCACGTGTTCAGCAGGTGGCGATGTGTTTATGTTGATCTGGGATGCGAAGACGCGCAACGTGTACGCGTTGAATGGCAGTGGCCGCGCTCCTCTGGGTATGACGCCAGAGTTTTTTGCTGCGCAGGGTTTCAGGCAGATACCCGAACGAGGACCGCTTTCTATTAACGTTCCAGGAGCGGTCGATGGTTGGTTTGAGGCGCTGAAGCGTTTTGGCACACTCCCGGCGGAAACGATCTTAGCTCCGGCCATTGAATATGCTGAGGAGGGTATGGCTGTAACCAGCAAATTGAGTGGCTGGCTAAGCCGGGCGGCTGTACCGGTTTTGAAACGATGGGAGAGCAGCGCCGGTGTCTATCTGCCAGATGATCGACCTCCGCGCACGGGAGAGGTCTTACGCCAGCCCAACCTGGCTCGCACGTATCGTTTGCTGGCCAGAGAAGGGCGCGATGCGTTCTATCGCGGCCCTATAGCACGGGCAATCACGGAATACGTGCAGCAAAGCGGCGGAGTGCTCAGCCTGGAAGATATGCGGCAGCACCATTCCGACTGGGTAGAGCCGATCTCGACGAACTATCGTGGCTACGATGTTTTTGAATTTCCACCAAACTCACAGGGCATCACGGCCCTGGAGATGTTCAACATTATCGAGGGGTATAACCTGAAGTCATTGGGCTATCAGACTCCTGAATACCTGCATATCTTGCTCGAGGCAAAAAAACTGGCTTTTGCAGACCGGGATCGCTATGTTTCCGATCCTGATTTTGTGGATGTGCCAGTTGAACGCCTCCTCAGTAAAGAGTATGCAGGACAGCAACGCGAACGGATAAACCTGCAAAGGGCAGCACCGAATGTCGCAGCAGGGCTTGAAAAAGAAGGCGATACTATGTACCTGTGTGTGGCGGATGGAGAAGGCAACGTCGTTTCATTGATACAGAGTCTCTATTCTGGCTTCGGAAGCGGGGTTGTTGGAGGAGATACTGGAGTGATGTTGCATAACCGGGGGTCATACTTCTCGCTTGATCCGCGACATGTAAATTACTTGCAGCCAGGGAAGCGTACGATGCACACGTTGACGCCTGCGATGGTCTTGCGTGATGGCGCACCTTATATGGCGGTAGGAACGATGGGTGGAGATGCGCAACCACAGATTCATGTGCAGTTGCTCTCAGCGATGCTTGATTTTGGCATGAATGTTCAGCAGGCGATAACAGCACCGCGATGGCGCAGCGGACACATGCGTATAAACCCATTGAGTGGCAGACAGGATATCATGCATGGCCAACGAGGTGTAGATGGACACCTGGAACACGATATCGTTGAAGTGGTGATGTTAGAGAATCGTTTTCCGGGTGGGGTCCCTTTGCTGCTTGATATGCTTGGCCATCGTACCAGCGTTGTAGGGCCATGGGATGATGGGATGGGTCATGCGCAAGCAATCGTAATGAATCCATCTAGCCATTATTTTGAGGGGGCTGCCGACCCGCGCTGTGATGGACTTGCGCTCGGTTGGTAGCAGAATAATAGGGCTGCGCCCTCTGCACTCCCATGTAATAAAGAAGGATACGGCACTAATCCGTCTGACCAACGCCGCTGCGCGTCTACTGCTGCACAGTCAGGTCAGACGAAAGGAAAACGAAATGACTATACAATCTTCGCGTCCAGGTATTCCTGATGATATTCTGGCGCTCTCACATGAGCGCGATGAACTACGTAGACGAGGAAAATATGAGCGGGCGGATGCTCTGAAACGTCAAATTGAGGAGGCTGGTTATGGCATTAAAGATAATCCACATGGAGCGCACCTGATTGTTCTGCCCAGTGTTGAGGTTGATGGAGTAGTCTATCGCACGGCTCGCCAGGTGCCTTCATTGTTGGACGAGACGGACCGCTGTGAGTTTTCGGTAAATGTATTGGCAAATACCAGTTTTGAGGAGACAAAACGCTGTCTAGAAAGTGCCTTGCGCCGTGTTGGGAAGCGCGATAGCGAAATCATACTGGTTGATAACAGATCGCTGGATGAGCTCAATTCCTGGTTCAAAGAGCTACAGCGTACCGACTCGCGCTTGCATCTGTTGAGTACATCGCGACCACTGGGCGAAGCAGAGGCGCGTAATGTTGGCTTGAATCAAAGCAGGGGGAAGCATATTCTGCTGCTCGATAGTAGTGTCGAACTGATGGGCGACGTTTTCACACCGTTAGCGCAGGTGTTAGCTGATAGCAGCGTGGGTATAACCGGTTTCAAAGGCCTGAGTACCGAAGATCTACACCATTTTGAAGAGTCTGCAGCTTTGGAAGTTGAAGCCATAGATGGAGCATGTATGGCCTTCCGGCGCAAGCTGTTAAAAAAGATCGGATTGTTTGACGAGCGTTATCGCTTCCCATACTATATGGACATCGATTTTAACTTTGCCGTGCGCAATAGCGGCGTTCGAGCGGTGGTTACGCCCAATTTACCAATCAGAAGCCATGCTCAACTACGAGATCTGACTCTCTCTGATGCTGAGAGAACGAGATTGACGAAAAGGAATTTCTATCGCTTTCTAGAGAAATGGGGTCATAGAGATGATTTGCTGCTCGAGAATAAGGAATAAAAGGAGAATGATGAATTGCAAACATTGACGAAGCGTAGTGATATAGCCAAAGAGTATACATGGGACCTGGAAAGTATATTCCCAGCCAACGAAGGCTGGGAAAACAGTTTCCAGGCCCTTCAGCAGCGCTTACCGGAGCTTGAAGCGCTCAAAGGGACACTTGCTCAGAGCGGGCAGGCATTGCTGACGGTGTTGCAGAAGCGAGATGAGCTGTTTGAGGAACTAGAAACCCTGCTTGTGTATGCGTCTATGCGTAGAGACGAGGATACCACGAATAGCACATATCAGGGGATGTTTGACCGCGCCATGCAATTGTTTGTTCATGCTTCAACAGTTGCCTCCTATATCGAGCCAGAAATCCTGGCGTTGCCGCAAACTACGCTTGACACGTTTGTGCAAGAGACCCCTGGGCTGAGCCTTTATGGGCAACGATTGGACGAGTTAAATCGCCGGCGCCCGCATGTACGTTCCGCGGAAGTAGAGGCCATACTGGCTGCCGCAGGTGAGATCTCCGAAGGGCCGGATGCCATTTTCTCGATGATCGACAATGCCGATCTGAAACTCCCACTGATCCAAAATGAGAAGGGCGAAGAAGTTCAACTGACGAAAGGCAATTACCTGGTCTATATTCGCAGCACTGATCGGCGGGTTCGTAAAGAAGCGTTTGAGGGTATGCATAGTACGTACCTTAAGCAGCGGAACACACTTGCTGCTACGCTGTCGGCACAGGTCAAAGGAGATATCTTTTACACGAGGCAACGTGGCTATGGCTCTTGCCGCGAACGAGCGCTGGCACACTACAATATCCCGGTCAGCGTCTATGACAACCTGGTGGAGACGGTCAGCGAACATATCCACTTGCTCAATCGCTACATGAAGCTGCGCAAACGCCTGCTCCAACTTGATGAGCTGCACATGTATGACCTGTATGTGCCGATTGTGAGGGAGACAACCGATGAAATAAGCTACGCGGAGGCAAGTGATACGGTGGTGGCTGCTCTTGCTCCGCTGGGTGAGAACTATACGAATATGCTCAAACAGGCGTTTAAAGAGCGGTGGATCGATGTCTACGAGACTCCAGGGAAGCGTGGTGGGGCATATAGCGGTGGCGGGTACGCCACTCGCCCGTTTATCCTGCTGAATTTCCAAAACAAACGGGATAGCATGTATACACTGGCGCATGAACTGGGACATTCGATGCATTCTTACTTTACACGCACTTATCAGCCGTTTCTGTATGGGGACTATACCACCTTTGTAGCCGAGGTTGCGTCGACTCTGAACGAGGGCTTGCTTACCGAGTACCTGTTGAAGACAACTGATGATCCAGCGGTGCGGCTGGCGATACTCAACCACTCACTGGAAGATTTACGCGGAACGCTTTTCAGACAGACGATGCTTGCGGAGTTTGAGCAGCAAATACATAGCCTGACCGAGCAGGGTGAACCGCTGACTGCTGATATGTTAAGTGCGGTGTATCGCGCAATCAATCAAAAATATTACGGCGGAGAGGCGGTTATTGATGAACTCATAGATATCGAATGGGCACGCATCCCGCATTTCTACTTCAACTTCTATGTATACCAGTACGCGACGGGTATTTCTGCTGCGTCCGCGCTGGTTGAGCAGATTTTGCATGAAGGGAAGCCTGCGATTGATCGTTATCTGCAATTCCTTAGCTCTGGCTCGTCCGATTATAGCATTGAACTGCTGAAAAAAGCAGGGGTGGATATGACTACGCCGGAGCCGGTGCGCCAGGCCTTGCAACTGTTTGATTCGCATCTGACACAGATGGAGGAGTTGTTGGGGTAGGGCTGACGAAGCATGAGACCTTTGTCTAGGCCCGATTATGCCTCTCCTGGTGACATAGCTCACCAGGAGAGGCGGGCGCGATAAATTGGACCCTACCGATTGTTCCGGTGCCAGAAGTCCCCGAAAATCGCTCCCAGTTTAGCGGCTAGCATTCCTACGAAGAGCGCGAATGGAAGTAGGAGTAGGGTAGAGAACCAATCAGGCTCAAATATACTTACAGAGAACGGCCCAGAAAGCCCCATTGAATTATCCAGGAGATGAATGGGCGTTCCTTGTTTGGGGCTTGGGATGTGGGGTATACGTTGGGTCATCCCAAGCCAGGAAGGCATCGATGGCCCGTCTCACCAATTCCGCAATGGAAACGCCCTCTTTCTCTGCCCGCATGAGCAGGCGGTCATGTTGCTTCTCGGTGATGTAGATGTTTGTTCGTTTCATGGTCCCCTCTTGTATACATCATAATTACGATGTATAATTATACTAGAACGATGAAAGGGAGACAAGAGGATGCTGGTCTACGAGTACAAAGTTGATGGCACGGAGATACAATACGCTGCCATCGATGAAGCCATTCGCCTTGTCCAGTTCATCCGCAACAAGTGCTTGCGCAAGTGGATGGATGAGCGTGGTGTCTCCAAGAATGATTTGCAGGTCTATTGCGCCGTCCTGGCTCGTGAGTATGCTTTTGCTTCCTGTCTCAATTCCCAGGCTCGTCAAGCCAGTGCTGATCGCGCCTGGTGTGCTATCGGGCGTTTCTATGACAACTGCAAGATGCACCAGCCTGGAAAGAAAGGCTATCCCAAATTTCAGCATGATAATCGGAGCGTCGAATACAAGGCCACAGGATGGAAGCTAGAGCCTGATGGCAAACACATTACTTTCACGGATGGCTGTGGCATCGGGCGCCTTCGTCTCATTGGGACGCGTGACATAGAAACCTTCCCCATCAAACAGATTAAGCGTGTGCGCATTGTGCGACGTGCTGATGGCTATTATGTGCAATTTGGAGTCAAAGCAGATCGACGCCTTGAGCATGTTCCCACAGGGAAACAGGTTGGCATTGATGTGGGGCTGAAAGCGTTCTATACCGACTCCCAGGGCAATACCGTCGAGAACCCGCGCTACTTTCGCAAGGCAGAGAAGCGTTTGAAACGCTTGCATCGACGGGTATCTCGTAAGCAGAAGAAGAGTAGCAACCGGAAGAAAGCCAGAAAAGTGTTGGCAAAAGCGCATCTGAAAGTGCAGAGGCAGCGTGAGGATTTCGCCTGCAAACAGGCGAACGCGCTCGTCACCTCTAGCGATTTGATTGCCTATGAACAGCTTCAGATCCGCAACCTAGTCAAGAACCATCATCTTGCCAAGAGTATCTACGATGCATGCTGGGGACAGTTCCTGGCCTGGGTGAAAGCCTATGGAGCCTTGCATACTGTTCCGGTCATTGCCGTGACGCCACACTTCACCAGTCAGAATTGCTCAGCGTGTGGTACCCTTGTCAAGAAAAGCTTGAGCGTGCGCACCCACATCTGTCCTGGCTGCGGGCTGGTGATGGACAGAGACGAGAATGCAGCGCTGAACATCTTGCAGAAAGTGGTTGGTACCGTAGGGCATACGGGAACCCACGAGCCGGTCTCGTGAACGCTTCGGGACAGATGGCCTCCTGTGGCATGCTAGCAATAGTTGCCATTGCGCTGTCTGGTGGAACGAAGAATCCCACGTGCTTTAGCTGGGGGAGTGTCAAATCAGTCATAGTTTCGCCTTCTGTTTGCTTCGCGCTAACAGCAGAGCGAGCGCACAAGAAACGATGTGCGCCAGGGGATTGTCAGAGCGGCTGGTGAGGACGATCGGCACGCGTGCGCCCAATACAATACCTGAAGTCTGTGCATTAGCCAGGTACTCCAGTTGCTTTGCCAGCATATTACCGGATTCGAGATCTGGCACGACCAGAATATCAGCTTCTCCAGCGACTGGCGAAACAATGCCTTTCGTGCGGGCAGCTTCTAGCGAAACAGCGTTATCAAACGCCAGAGGACCATCCACCAGTTAGACCTATATGGAGGATAGTGTTAGCAACTCACAACTCCGTCACGAATGAGTGGGGAATTTATCACAGATCGTTCACAAAGATGAGCAGCCGCAAACGTTTATTAAAGGGGTGTACAGCATGCTCTCCTTCCACTGCTGGGAGTTCGAGCAGGGGGCATTGCGGAGATACCCTACGGACCCGTCACCGACTGTACGCTGACGGGCTCTTCGGGCTGAACGCGCCGGCACCAGTGGACCAGGGCCTCGACCAGTTGGCGGATCTCTTCGCGCGTCCCCTCATCGCGCAGGTCCACGTCCTCGCCGAAGAGTCTGGAAGCCTGTGGTACCAGCACCTGCGGGTCGGGGACCACGATGGCACCGATGCGACTGAGTTCCCCTCGCAGGGCCGCCTGCGCGTTCGCCGAGCCCGATTTTCCCAGGACCGCTCCCATCACGGCCACCGGTTTGTTGCGCAGGACACTGCGGCCTGTCGGTCGCGAGGCCCAGTCGATCGCATTGGCGAGTACCCCCGGCACCGCGCCATTGTACTCGGGGGTGGCGATCAGGACGGCATTTGAGGTGGCGATGGCATCCTTGAACCGGTGGACCGGCTCGGGGTCGCCCACGGCCTCGACGTCCTCGTTGAAGAAAGGCAGCTGGCCGATGTCGAAGTACCGCACCTCCACTCCATCGGGCGCGAGCGCCTCGGCGGCGCGCAGCAACCCCCGGTTGTAGGAGCCCTGCCGCAGGCTGCCCGCTATAGCCAGAATTCTAAACGGTTTCCTGTCCACTGTTCGTCTCCCGTGCCGGTAGGGTTTGCAGTCAAGGCTCTTGGAGTATGACACCGATGTATCTACTTTGTCAAGAACGTGTTTCGTTCATTCCGGATGCATCACCTTGTTGAGTGTCTGACGGGTTGATGGCAAAAGATCATCCCATGCGGTGGTCTGCCAATCGTCGAGACTGTCTCCGGGGGGAATCCAGGGTGGGAGGGAAACCAGCATGCGATTGGCCAGGGCGGTCACAAACGGCTCATACGTCTCTCGAAGCTCGGCCAGCTTCTGCTCGGTTGCCGTTCCCTTATTCAAGCGGATGCCGGAATCAGCAAGCATGTCTTGCAGCTGGGCAAATTCGGTCGATGACAGCCGATTCACTCCGGTTGTGGGTGACGAATTCAGGACCTGGGCGAGGTCGACGACTGCATGACGGGCCATGGCAAAGGTAAATCTGGCTGCTTCGTCCGGTAGGTTCTCAATGCCCGTGAGGATCAGCGCGCATGTATCAAGGATGACTGTCAAGGCCCCCACCCAGGATTGTTGATCGTGTTGCGAGCGATAGAAGGCCAGGACAGCATACGACAGGTGGCTCTCCAGGATATCCGCGCACCACACTTCCCAATCGTGCAAGAGCAAACGCAGTTCCTCGACGTTCCTACCTGCGTGATTACGACGGAGGATCTCTGCCGCCGTTGGTGGAGAACCTGCGCGTGCGTCCAGCAAGGAGATTCTCAGCTCACGTCGCGAGAACGCCTGGTAGATGATGGGCACATAGCTGATCACCAATGCCAGAAAGCCGAACCCTAACGCGACCTCGATCACCACCAGCAAGCGCGCCACTCCCGACAGAGGCGTGACATCACCCAGGCCAAGCGTGAAAAATGTGGTTCCGCTCAGGTAGAGATAGGTAATGAAGCTGATCGTCTTCTCAGGGGCGTTCAATGGAAGAGCCAATCCCCACAGCAACAGCCCAAATCCGAGGACGAAGAGCACCGCCCAGAACACGAACAGTGCTAGCAAGGAAAGCGGTCCCAAATAGCCCAGATAGGACTCCCGTCTTGTGCTCGATTGTATGAGGTGGCCGATGGATTTCCACCCTATCCGAGTCAGACTATAGAAGAGTCGAGCCAGGCGGATGCGTCGTGTCACGCGGCGCGGTAAGACGATCGTCTCAAATGCGTCCTGGGCAACCAGCAGAATCAGCACAATCCCGAAGATGACCGCAAGTAGTCTCATCAGTTCCTCCTTGTTGATGGACGAGTATTCTTTCCGTATGTGACGCAGTAGCTTGTGTTGCAAAAAACAAGAGGAAAACACATTGAGCGTGCGTTAAGAAGCCACTCCAAACAATTTGGCAACCAAGGCAAGCCTTTGTGCTTCTATCCCCTTTTTCCATTCCGTAGCAGGAGGTCAGAAGAGAGAACGAACGTTATGGATTGCTCTCAAAGCCTTTTTGGGCTGAGAGACCCAGTTTTTTGAGCAGGTGAGCAGCCTGAACCTGTTCTTCTGCAGTGAGACCGCTCACAGCCAGATGGATGGCCTCTGTGTGTTTGGGGAAGATAGCCGCCAGCAGATCGCGGCCCTGTGGCGTCAGTTCCGCGAAAATGACGCGCCGGTCTTGCGGAGAAGGTCTGCGGACCAGCAGCTGCTTTTGCTCTAACTTGTCAACGGAATACGTAATATTGCCGCTGGAAATTAAAACTTTCTCGCCGATCTGCTGGAGCGGCAGAGGCCCTTTGTGATAGAGAGCCTCGAGGATGGCAAATTCCGTCGGGTTCAACCCATGGCAACGGGCATCGCGCGCCGCGTAGGCATTGACCCAGGTATTCGCACGAAAAAGCACAACGAACAGTTCTAACGCAGGATCTTTTTGAGGAGGGTCTGGCATCATGCTCTCGGCTCCAGTTTCTGACCAACAATCTCTAATTTAAGATAATTGTAGTGAAGAAAGAGGGCTCTGTCAAATGGAGGCGCGGGTGTATTGGCCCAAAGAGTTATGCAGATTCCACTTTAAATTAAACCATTTTTAACGTCTAATAGTTAAAATGGCTTTCCCCCTACAACTTGCATATCAACAAGGAGGCGACGATGGACGGATGGATGATATTTGCTATAGTCGAGTTTATCTTGCTTCTCATAACCTGGTGTGGTCTTGCACTAATCGATCTGGCTTCCTCCGCACAATTAATGGTTTGTGTATTCTAATGAGAATACAGTGGCTGCAGGACTCTCCCATGAGAGAAACAAGCGCTCCGTATCCCTCCTGACTGACTATACATGCCGTCTTGACACTCAACGACATACCCTCGCCCAGTTGGAAATTTGTTGACGCAGGGGAAATAGTTGCAAAATGCCGATGGTGGAGAGTAGATATAGTTGCCAGGGCTAACAAAGTTAAAGCACCAGGGGTTCTCATTCACTGCCTGACAGGGTATTGGCTTCTGTGGAGGGGTAGTTACGGTCGGTTGCGGTTTTAGGGTAGGAGTGAGCGTTGGTTGGGGTTTGGAGGTTGGGGTTGCTGTTGGTTGTTCTGAGACTTGTGGAAATGTTGGCGTAGCGCCTGTTGCTGCTGTCTGATGTGATGGGGAAGCAGTTGGTGTAGGAGTTGCAAGGTTGCTGCTACCAAATGCTAAACCAATACTAGAGAAAAAGAGAAGTACCGCTATGATTGTTCCACATCCTAGACCTATTTTCATCTTCCGCGTTCTGGTTTTGTACCAATCCCAAACATTTCCTCCGTTGCCACTTTGATGGAGGGGCGTTTGGCTGTGATTGGGGAACTGGTGGAATGACCATTGTACTGAGGAAGTGGGTGGTTCTGCCGGTGCTTCGTCCTGCGGTGTCGGTGGTTGGCTGTACCCACTTGATTGCCAAGCCTGGGATGGGTTCATGAGCGTGCTTAAAAGCCTCTCATCGAGAGGTTAGGAGAACTTTCCCCCAAACTGAGAAACATTCATGCCAAATGAGGCTATCCACTTGTGTGGGCTGAACCATACAGCAGCGCGTACCAATTCTGCATCGGTAACTCCTGGGAGCAATGAGAAGCTGATAGACTCAGTACGCTTTTCATTTCCCCATTCCCCCTGCAACTGAATAGCGACTGTGCGTGTATGCCTGCGTACTAC
>JBKPAZ010000094.1:0-7905 GCA_046726655.1 Chloroflexota bacterium | reverse complement strand
TCAGACGAGGACAAGGCGAATCTGAAGGCGGACCGGGCGGAGAAACGGGCCGAGCGAGCCGAAGCCCATGCGGCTAAGGCAGTCGAATTCGCCAACACCGCAATCGAAGAGGCCGAATACCAGGTGCTCAATGCAGCGTTGACACGTCTTGACGCCGAGGATGCAGCAGCCGCGACCTAGGCGTCATGATCCCAGCTGTACTTCTAGCAGCTTGTCGGAGAGACCGGAGTGGTAGTCCAACCAGCCGCACTCCCAGGGAGACGTGTCCTTGATGGTACAGGCAGAGGTCACCTACTTCTGTTCCATTGTTGGCAGAAGAGGGGCGCAGATGATGGCCCAATGATCTGGAAGGAGGCCATCGTCCCCCTATGATGCCCAGAATAAGGTATGGAAGCGCTTGAGATTAAAGGCCAAACAGACCAGGCACCACTCACCGGCAGCGGCCTGGATTCCACGCAACGAGAACTGACGGAAGCCCAGCACCTCTTTGATGATACCGATCACCGGTTCGACGGTACATTTGCGTGCCCCGTAGATCGCTTTGCCCAAGGTGGTTCTGAGCTTGTAGGCCATCTTGACCTGGGAACTTGCATCCTCGGGCGGTGGGTCGGGCAGGGGCGCGAAGCGCTGCTGCCAGCTCGGATGATGGGGATCGCAGCCCGTGGCGATGTAGGGCTCGATACCGCGTTTGGCACACGCCTGCAGTGTCGTGGGGCCGAAATATCCGGCATCCAGCGCTGCCGCATCGGGCGTGCCGAGTGCGGACGGGATAGCCGCAAGCGTGGGTTCGGCTTCCTGACTGTCGTTGGGGTGATTGGACAGGACCCATCCCACGATCAGCAGAATCGCCTGATCCACCGCCACCTGCGCGTTGTAATCCTGCTCGAAGCCCGCATGTGTCGAGCTTTTCATGATGCGCGACTCCGGGTCGGTGAAGTTGTACTGGTCGCCGTCGCGCGCTCCTGGCACCGGTGGGGTCGGCGGGCGACCACCCGGGCGACGTCCCGTCGTGCGTTTCCGTTCCTCGCGCTGCGCCAGCTTGGCCTCATACTCCGCTTGCTCGGCGGCCGCACGCTCTTCGGCGCGAGCTTCCAGCACGGCTTTGGCTTCCGCCAGACGCGCCAGCCGGTCCTCCCTGCGTCCGATTTCCTCGCGCACCACCAGCCCGTCGGGTACCTCCGGCTACTCGCTCTGTTCGCCCAGGGCAAACAGCTCCTCGACCTCGCTTCGCAGCTGGGCCTCCACCTCCAGCAGCCGTTTGTAACTGACCGCGTTGCGAGTGGCGGGCATCGGCATGCACCTTGGTCCCATCCAGACTGATCGTCCCCAGTTTCAGCACACCTGCCTCCTGGGCGAGCAGCAACACCTGCACGAACAGGTCCTTTAGTTCGGGCAGAAATGTGCGTCGAAACGTGGCCAGCATATCGTGATCGGGATGCAGATTGCCTGCGATAAAGCGAAAGGGCACCGCCTCATACGTGGCGCGCTCGATCTTACGCGAACTGAACACGCCAGTGGCATACCCGTAGAGCAGCAAGCCCAACAACACTTCGGGGACATACGGTTCCCCACCGCGCGGCCCATAGTGGGCATACAGCACCGAGAGATCAAGTTGGGCCACGCTGTCTACCGCGAAGCGTGCCAGATGGTCAGGGGGCAGACAGTCGCCCAGCCGCACTGTCATACCAATCCGCCTTCTAAAGGTGCACGTTGACAATATGAGGAAAGCCAGTTAAGGAGCGCAGGCGCTCGGGATCATCAGCCAGTTCATTGAGCCCCTGGCAAAGTACCTCAATCAAGGCATCAAGGGAGGGGAAGGCCCGATTCCCAAAGTATTTTTCTCGTATATCGTCCCAGACATGTTCCACAGGAAATCTGGACAAAGAAATAGGCTCACTCACAATGTAGAGAATGTAGTGTTAATACATGTTGTTGTCCTTCGTCGAAGTACATATCTACCCCAATTCTTTCATGAAAGGAATGTAGACGATGAAGGTACAACGAGTACGTCTTCCCGACACCGATCGGATATCCTGGCTGGTCCTTGACGATGACTACGTCCCAGTCCAGCCGATCGTTTCTTACCTCAGATTTCTTCATGACCTTGGTCGTAGCCCAAATACGATCCGTGCAACGGCTTACCATCTCAAGCTCTTCTGGGACTACTTGCGTGACGCGCATCTCTACTGGACGGAGATTGATGTGGCACAGCTTGCTGGATTTATTACTTGGCTGCGCCGACAAGACCACACGCTCACCTCTATTGAGCATGCCCCGGCTAGGCGAACGAATGCTACGATCGATTTGAGTCTCTCGGCAGTGCATGGGCTGTACGATTTTCACATCAGGCTCAAAACGGTGCCGGAGCTTCCCTTGTACCAATTCCTCTTGATCCCTCATCGGCGGTACAAGCCATTTTTGTATGGTATCGCCAAGACCAAGCCAATCCAGAAGCGAATTGTCTCAACGAAACGAGAACAGAGGAAGCCGAAGACCCTGACGAGTGAACAAGTGCAGACGCTCATTGATGCCTGTACGCGTACCAGGGACAAATTCCTGCTCACGCTCCTGTTCCAAACGGGTATGAGGATAGGTCAGTGCTTGGGACTCCGACACGAGGATCTCTCTGTGGAGAATGGCGAAATTCATATTGTTCCGCGTGAGGACAACCCGAATGGAGCACGAGCCAAGACCCAAACGGTATATACCATTCCAGGCCTGGAAGATTTGATGGGACTCTACACGGATTATCTCATTAACGATTTAGGTGCACTGGAAGCAACAACGCTCCCGGACTTTATCTTTGTCAATTTGTATGAAGGGGAGGTAGGTCGTCCCATGACCTATGCAGCGGTGATGTCACTGGTCAAACGCTTGCGCAAGCAAACGGGAATTCGTTTCAGCCCGCATATGTTGCGGCACTCGCGAGCGACTATCTGGATTCGAGACGATACGCTTCCCTTGCCAACCGTGTCGCGTTTGTTGACACATACCAGTATTCAAACGACCAACGATACCTACCTGCAATTGACTCCACAAGATCTGAAAAAGGCTCTGAAAGAACGAAAGGGGGGCGAGCATGAGTACTGAGCAAGTTTTCAGATCTGAAGAGAAGTTGCAGCGTTTGAAGGAGCACCTGACAGGCCAGTGGGCAGAAGATCTGTGGATCCTTGGACCAAAAAACAATCCCGAGAAACAACGTCGCATCCGCATTTCGTTTGCTTCCTCGACGCTTTCGGTGGAGATGAAGTATGCGCTCTGGCGAAAGTTTGCCAGTGGGCAATGGCATCAGGAGCGGAATACGCGAGCACTAGGAACACGGATACTGGCAGTGATACGCTGGTTGAACACTGTTACTCCCCCGATACAGTCCTTGATGGAAAAGAGCCTTGATCACTGGGAGCTATCCCTGCGGTCTTATCTTGTCCAGACAGGGCGCTACAAACGGTGGGAAGAGAAAGCTTTACTGGCAACACAGCAGTATGTTGTCTATCAGAGAGAAGATAGGAGTGTGAGTCTTTTTCGTCAGCTCTACGCTCTCGTTGCTGAGAGCTATGATGATCGCCCTGAAACCGAGAAAGACATCTGGGATATGCACAAGTTAGGGCTGGCCATCAATCCAACCGCAACGGGCGCCCTTCTCAACTTCACACGGATCTCGCAACCGTGGCTTCGTCGTTTGGTCAAGCAATTTATGCACTACGCAGTAGCTGTGCGAAGCCCTGGATCATGCATTGCCCTCCTTCTCTCACTTGTGAGATTCTCTCGCTTTCTGGCTCAACACTATCCGACGCGCTCTCTCGCAAGCATCGACCGATCTCTCATCGTCCACTACCTGAGCGTTTTGCGGGAAGCGAAGAACCTCAACATCTCTTCTCGCAACGATGCACTCGTTCACCTGCGCTCGTTCCTTGAAACATGCGCCTATCAGCTGCAGTTCGAAGGATTTCCCAAAGAGCGCCTCATCTTTAATGAAGATCTTGCGAAAGAACCGAAAGCGGCTCCCCGTGATATTCCCGAAGAAGTGCTTGAGCAACTCCGAGAACATCTAGGCTCCTTGCCCACGATTACCCTGCGCATGGTCACCATATTACTTGAGGTTGGGATGAGACTGAGCGAACTCCTGACCTTGCCGCTGGATTGCCTCATCCACGATGACCGCAACGAATGGTATTTGCGTTTCTACCTCTGGAAATTGAAGAAAGAGCAAGTGCTCCCGCTCGTGAATGAAGAGGTGATCGGAACCATCCAGGCGCAGCAACAAGAAATTCGCTCCCGCTGGGGAAATGAGTGCCCATACCTCTTCCCCAGCTCTCAGTCGCACCTCCGTCCCTACAAGCAAGAAACGTTTAGGAGGCTCCTGAACGTATGGGCTGTCAAGGAAAAAATCCAAGATGGTAACGGCCAATTGTACCGCTTCACCGCTCACCAATTTCGCCATACGGTGGCTATGCGACTCATTAATGATGATGTCCCGCTCGAAGTGATCAGTCGATTGCTCGGCCACCAATCGCTGGAAATGACGCAGCGGTATGCACGAGTGAAGAACAAAAAACTGCGAGCGGACCTCATGCGCGTCCAACTTAAACGCAAGACGGTCAACTACCAGGGAACTGCCGTCAAGGGTGACCCGCGTGCGAATGACCCGGAGGCCCAAATGACCCGCAAGGGGATGCGTGGGCAAACGTTGCCGGTAGGTGGCTGTGGCAGACTGGTCGTGTTGGGAGAATGCGCTCATGCTAACAAGTGCTTAACGTGCCCGATGTGGCTCACCTCAACGGAGGATCTGCCGAAGCTCAAATCGTTCTACGAGCGAGCCGTGCGCTTGAAGCAACGAGCCATCGAAAAAGACAATCCGTTTGTCGTCGAGCAACAGGAGCGCATTCTCGCGGGTCTTTCCATACGCATGAGCAGTTTAGAGCGTACCGAGATGAATGGCACACTAGCGGTAGATGAGGTGCTTGAGCACCTCCAGATTGAGCTGGTAGAAGCTGAAAATGCCCTGGAAGAGGTGCGTGAAAACGGGCTGATCCCTGCTGCTAAATATCTGGAATGGGCCATCACTGATCTCAAAGCTCGCATTGCTGCCCTGGAGGAACCCGCATGACAGAAAAGATGAAACACCCTGAACCTCATCACCTCACCTCTCTGGTAGAACAGTATCTGGGTCTGGAGTCAATGGAAGTGACCGAAGAGCTGCTAGATCTCTGCGGGGCCAGCATCGATGGACGCGCGTTGCCCCTGCTCAAACGACGATTGCACGAGGAGGAAGTGAAGAGCCTTCTGTTCCAACAGCACGGCTACATTCGCATGCGTGAAAAGAGCGAACAACTCATCATCAGTCTCCAGCGGCTCATTGAGGCCCTGGAGCAATCCAAGCACAACACAGAGGAGGACAGAGTATGAACCACACCACGAAGCAATGGCGACGTAATACCGAGGGCTTGCGCGCCAACGCCCACAAAAAAGCAGAGCAGACCCAACAGCGTGCAGAAGGCGCTATTGAGTTGCTCCTCCGCGAGCGTCGCCCGATCAACTTCAAAACCGTGGCGCAAACGGCAGGCATCTCGACGGCCTGGCTGTATGAGCACGATGCCATCAAGCAGCGGATCAACCACCTGCGCTCTCAACAACTCCCAAAAGCTCAGGTAAAGCTTCTACCGAGAGAGCAAGCATCCAATGGGTCCAAAGATGCAGTGATCGCTGCTCTTCAGAAGCGCGTTCGAGAACAAGCGGCAGAGATTGAAAAACTGAAACAGCAAGTGGAAGTAGCTTATGGGCTGCTTGCTGTCCAGCCAGGAGAGAGAACCTGATCAGGGTACGCGACGTGCCTCTCCTCCCCCTTTTTTCGGCTTTGTGGTTTCGGGGCACATGTCAGCCGCCACAGCTAGTAATGTCTGTCAAGGGAGTCCTGAAGGGTCCCTTGACAGGCATTACTGAGCTGTGGCAGACTCTGTGACCCCGAAACAGAAACCGAAAAAGGCTCTCTTAGCCCATTTGTCCTTCCTCACTATTACTTTGCACAAAGATATGCTACACTACAGAACACAAAGAATGAGGAATTCTTTGTGAGTATATGTGCCGACGTAGACAACAAGGGGTGAAGTGGGGTGAGTGGGTAAGCGGTCTAGATTTGACCGGGTTGACTTCGGGACTGTAGGCAGGTTGCTCAATCAAGCGAATATTGGCGGGGATCACCAGTTCGTCGGAGTGATGCCAGCCAGCCCGATCAACTTGCATGACAATGAAGTACTTCGAGAAGGTCTGGCTCACGTGCTTCAGAAAGAGCGTCATTATGGCACTATCAGCCGTCGGCAAGATCAGCGAGGTCATCTTCCCCTGAGCTGGAGCCACGGCAGAGTAGACGTAGACGTACTCTCGCACGCATTGGCAGGAGATGTGTGGTCGGATTCCTGTTTAGCAGAAATGGTTGTGCTAAAACTTGTAGAAAAAGTGGCTACCATACCAACGACAACATGTTTGGAGAGAAGTGTATCAGAGGATAGGGTACATCAAAAAAAGGAGAATTGCAACAAACGAGCTGTCTGGTTCTCCATCCTGTAGGACCCTGGTGGCTATTGAAATCGTTGTGTTTTACGTGTAAACTGTACTCTGTACTGATGAGCCGTTTTCGATCGTACGCACATCTTCTCACCTGACCTATCCATTGGGCGATACCGCCGTTAGGCGTACGCACCTACTCTCTCAAAAGAGACCCCCTGTCTCTTTTGAAACTTGATAACGAAAAGCCCTGACTTTTCTTGGGAAAGGAAACACTATTATGGTACAAACCAACTGGACCTCGCTTGGCAAGCCTGCCAGTAATATCGCTGTCAGTTCTCCTCACGCGGTGCAAAATGCCGATGGACGCCTCGAAATCTTGCTCAACGGCTCTGATAGGAATCTCTGGCATATCTGGCAGACCGCTCCTGGCAATGGCTGGAGCACCTGGGCCTCGCTAAACAAGCCACCCAATACGAGTACTTTCTCAATCCCTGTCCCAGGTAAAAATGCCGATGGGCGTGTTGAAGCCTTCTCCATCGGCTCTGATGGGAATCTCTGGCATATCTGGCAGATTGCTCCTGGCAAAGGCTGGAGCACCTGGTTCTCCTCTGGGAAGCCATCCTCATCTGTAGGGAATGTTGAGGTTTTCCCCGGTATAGAAATCAATACGAATGGGCGGCTCGAAGTCTTCACGTATGGTACCGATGAAGCCCTCTGGCATCTCTACCAGCTGGCCCCAAATGGAAACTGGGGCAGCTGGACGTCACTGAACAAGCCAGATCCTCAGACGAATGCCAATATTTCTGTTGCGGGTAGAAATGCCGACGGGCGTATTGAGGTCTTCACCATCGGTTCTGATGGGTGTCTCTGGCATATCTGGCAGACCGCTCCTGGCAATGGCTGGGGCAACTGGTTCTCCTCCGGGAAGCCACCCGTAGGGTTTTCTGGCTCTTCACTTCCTCTTACCGTAGGTCAGAATCCCGATGGACGACTCGAAGTCTTTGCCCCTGGCACCGATGGAGCGATCTGGCATATCTGGCAGACCGCGCCGAATGGCAACTGGAGCAATTGGGCCTCCTTAGGCAAACCACCCACCGCGGCTATTATTGGATATCCCTCTGTGGCGCAGAATAAGGATGGGCACCTTGAACTCATGGTGAATGCCAACGATGGGGCCCTCTGGCATATCTGGCAGACCGCTCCTGGCAAAGGCTGGGGTAGTTGGGCCTCTCTGGGCACGCCACCCGGCACTACCACTCGCGTGTATCCCTTCGTGATAGCCAATGCAGATGGACGACTTGAGGCTTTTACCAGTGGCGCTGACGGAGCACTCTGGCACACGTGGCAGATGACGCCGGGCGGTCCCTGGGGGAGTTGAACATTGTCTAGGATTCGTGCTGG
>JBKPAZ010000093.1:0-6160 GCA_046726655.1 Chloroflexota bacterium | reverse complement strand
GATTGACTCGTACTCGTGTTCTTCCATCCACTCCTGCAAGTCGGTCAGAATATGCATGATCCGACCGATGCCACTTTCCAGCAGGGTGGAAGCCATCATCGCAACGTTTGCTCCTGCCATCATCGCTTTAAGCACGTCCTGAGCGGTGTGTACGCCGCTTGTAAGGGCGAAATCGGCTTTGATACGCCCGTAGAGGATAGCAATCCAGCGCAGTGGTAAACGCAGTTCATGTGATGTACTTAAGATCAGGTTAGGTACGACCTCTAATTCTTCCAGGTCGAAGTCTGGTTGATAAAATCGATTGAACAGTACGAGCGCATTAGCTCCCGCTTCTACGATGCGCTTTGCTATGTTTGGAAGCGCGGTGAAGTAAGGACTTAGCTTGACCGCGATAGGAAGTTTCACCTTTGCTCGCACATCCCTGACAAGCTGCACGAAGTCCTCTTCCAGTTCTGCTCCACTTAAATCAGGATCGGTCGGCAGGTAATAGATATTCAACTCCAATGCATCAGCGCCCGCCTGCTCGATCCTATGAGCATACTCTACCCAGCCACCCGACGAAATGCCATTTAGACTGCCAATTACAGGAATACTCACCGCCTGCTTGATTTTATGCAAATGTTCCAGGTAGGGTTCCGGCCCCAGATTATAGTAGTTCAGGTCAGGAAAGTAGCTCAGGGATTCGGCAAAAGTGTATGTCCCGCGCTCCAGGTAATGGTGCAGTTCCTGGCTCTCATGAGTGATCTGTTCTTCAAACAACGAATACATCACTAAGGCAGCAGCTCCTGCGTCCTCCAGTCGGCGCACGGTATCCATCTTCTTAGAAAGTGGCGATGACGACGCCACTAATGGATTTTTCAGTTGCATACCTAAATATGTTGTCGTCAAATCTGGCATATCCATACTCCTCTCTCGTTAGGGTGTATGAATTGTTTGTAGGCAATCGACCAAACGCCGTAGGGGCCGGTTCACCGCGCCCATCGCCGATTTATCGGCCCCCATACCCTTCCTAACGGTCGTTTGCCTACAACGATTTCATACTCCTCTCTCGCGTTATCAATTAGACTTATCGCCATCGCTATGAGGGGCAGTGGTAGCGCCATCACCTGCTAGCTCTTGCTCTGTTGCCAGTTCGTGATAATGGTGCCAGCGTTCCCGCACGTCGTGTTGAGCTAACTTCATCAGGGATTCAGCGCGTTCCTCATTACTCTGTAACAGCATCCGGAAGCGCGTCTCATTGTAGGCGAACTTCTCCAGCGGAATCGTTGGCTCTTTGGAGTCGAGGACCAGCGGGTTTTTACCCTCAGCATGCAACTCTGGATTGTAGCGATAGAGCGGCCAGTATCCGGACTGCACCGCCAGCTTTTGTTGTTCCAGCCCCTTGCTCATTTCGATACCATGCGCAATACAGTGGCTGTAAGCGATGATCAAAGAAGGGCCATCATACGCTTCGGCTTCCAGGAAAGCGCGCAGTGTTTGCTGATCGTTGGCGCCCATTGCTACGTGGGCAACATACACATTACCGTAGGCCATAGCTAGCAAGCCCAGGTCTTTTTTCGGCGTACTCTTGCCTTGCGCAGCGAATTTAGCCACAGCTCCTAGTGGAGTGGACTTTGACGCCTGTCCTCCGGTATTAGAATACACCTCGGTATCAAGCAAAAGTATGTTCACATTGCGACCCGAGGCCAGTACGTGGTCCAGACCTCCAAAACCAATGTCGTAGCCCCAACCATCTCCACCTATAATCCATACACTCTTATGCACCAGGGCATCCGCTACGCTTAGCAAATTCCGTACGCGAGGCTCCATATTGTCAGCTTCCTGCAGGCGTTCCTTGAGTATTGCCACTCGTCCTCGCTGCCCTTGTATCTCTGCCACGTTGGATTGATCGGCATTCAACAGTGCGTGCGCCAGGTCCTCGCCAACGATGTCCGTGCACTGTGTGAGCAGCTCACTGGCGAATTCCTGTTGTTTATCTAACGTCAGGCGCATGCCCAGGCCGAATTCAGCGTTATCCTCGAAGAGCGAGTTCGACCAGGCTGGCCCTCTTCCCTGGTGATTGACACTCCACGGCGTAGTTGGCAAGTTACCGCCATAGATCGATGAGCAGCCGGTGGCATTGGCGACGATCATACGATCACCGAACAATTGTGTAGCCAGCTTGATATAGGGCGTCTCGCCACATCCTGAACAGGCCCCAGAAAACTCGAACAAAGGCATCAACAACTGTGAGTTCTTAATCGCTGCCAGGTTCAAATCCGTGGCATCCACCTCGGACAGCGAGAGGAAAAACTCCCAGTTCACTTTCTCACGTTCGCGAATAGGTGGTTGATCGGCCATATTGATCGCTTTTCTCCCCACCTGTCGTTTATCTTTGACCGGGCATGCATCTACACACAGCTTGCAGCCGGTGCAGTCTTCAGGTGATACCTGTAGCGTGTATTTCATGCCAGGAAACTCTTTGTAATGCGCATCCATCGACAGGAACATCTCAGGTGCTCCCTCAAGTTCGCTCGGATCATAGACCTTCTGGCGAATGACCGCGTGCGGGCAGACCATCACGCATTTCCCGCACTGAATACATATATCGGGGTCCCAGACAGGCATCTCCAATGCGATATTGCGCTTCTCCCAGCGGGCTGTACCGGAAGGGTAGGTACCGTCGACTGGCAAAGCGCTTACCGGCAAACCATCACCATCCCCGGCGATCATCGGCCCCAGCACCTTGCGTACAAATTCTGGCGCTTCCGCCGGAACGGGTGGTCGCCTCGTCAACATAGGTAGAACAATGGGCGTACGCTGTTGTGCCATACCCTCTGCCAATGTTCCTCGTGCTTGTCCTGCTCCTACCCCTACGGGAACTTTCACCTCGTAGAGATGCGCCAGCGTCTCATCGACTGCCTGGAAATTCCGCTGAACCACAGCCTCGCCGCGTTTGCCGTAGGTCTTCTTAATGCTCTGCTTGATCTGTGCGATTGCCTCTTCTTTGGGCAGAATCCCACTGATCGCGAAGAAGCAGGTCTGCATTACTGTATTAATGCGCCCTCCCATGCCAGTTTCACTGGCTATCTTTTGTGCATTAATCACATAGAAGCGGAGTCCCTTGTCAAGAATCTCCTGCTGCACTTCGATTGGGAGATGGTCCCAGACATCCTCTGTTTCATAGATGCTATCGAGCAGGAAAACTCCACCTGGCCTGGCGTACTTGAGTACATCGATACGCTCCAGGAATGTGAATTGGTGACAGGCTACAAAATTGGCCTGGTCGTTACCTATCAAGTAAGGAGCGTGGATGGGGTGCGGCCCAAAGCGCAGGTGCGAGATCGTTATTGATCCCGATTTCTTGGAGTCATAAACGAAGTAGCCCTGTGCATAATTCTCCGTCTCCTCACCAATGATCTTGATCGAGTTTTTGTTGGCTCCCACTGTGCCGTCAGAGCCTAATCCCCAGAATACACACTGCACCGTATTTTCGCTCTCGATAGAAAACGAGGCATCATATTCCAGGCTTTTATGTGTAACATCGTCATTAATACCAACCGTAAAATGATTTTTGGGATCTGCGCTACGCATTTCATCGAAAACGCCTTTGACCATCGCGGGTGTAAATTCCTTTGAGGAGAGACCATAACGCCCACCGATAATACGTGGCAGCGCATGCCCGTTACTAGTGTCCCAACCTTCTTTGACTGCTGTTGAGGCATCCAGGTAGAGGGGTTCTCCGATGGCTCCCGGCTCTTTGGTACGGTCCAGGGTTGCTATCACTTGGACTGTAGACGGCAATGCCTGCAAAAAGTCTTTCACCGAGAACGGGCGGAATAAGCGCACTTTGACCACCCCTACCTTCTCCCCCCGAGCAACAAGGTACTCCGTCGTAGCCTGTACCGTCTCTGCCCCTGATCCCATCACTACGATCACACGCTCCGCATCTGGCGCTCCAACATAATCGAACAGGTGATACTGTCGTCCGACCAATGCGCTGAACTTATCCATCATCTTCTGCACAATTGCTGGGCAAGATGCATAGTAGGGATTCGCGGTCTCACGAGCCTGGAAATACACATCGGGGTTTTGCGCTGTACCACGAATGAAAGGATGCTCAGGCGATAGCGCACGTTGCCGGTGAGCTTGAACTAATGCATCATCGATCATTACCCGCAAGTCTTCACGGGTCAATTGCTCAATTTTATCGATTTCATGTGATGTACGAAATCCATCAAAAAAATGCAGAAATGGAACACGTGCCTCTAATGTAGATGCGTGTGCAATTAGCGCCAGGTCCTGAGCCTCTTGTACCGAATTTGAGGCCAGCAGGGCAAAGCCTGTTGAACGTGTAGCCATCACATCAGAATGATCACCAAAGATTGACAACGCTTGCGTCGCGAGCGAGCGAGCTGCTACGTGAAACACCACTGGCGTCAATTCACCAGCAATCTTGTACATATTGGGAATCATCAACAGCAGGCCCTGAGAGGCCGTGAATGTGGTTGCCAGGGCTCCTGTTTGTAATGCTCCGTGAATTGCTCCGGCGGCGCCCCCCTCGGATTGCATCTCTGCCACGAGTGGCACCGTTCCCCATAAATTGACTCGTCCCGTTGCAGACCAGGCATCAGCCAGTTCGCCCATCGGTGTCGATGGAGTTATAGGGTAGATCGCAATAACCTCACTCAATGCGTGGGCAACATTGGCTACAGCCTCATTGCCCTCTTCTGTTACCCATGTACGTTCCATATCAGCCTCCATAATTTCTAGTGTAACTATGACGTACCAATCCGCAAACTATGGCACTCGCAAAGAGATGCCAATAGGGCAACCCCTTGCGGGTGCCATGGGGTATTGATGGTGACGCTTGTGTCGCCACTTGTGACATTTCCGCGTCTTGCTCCGTTAGAGTCACTGGCTGAGACTCTTGTAGGGTCTCCGCATCTTGCTTCTTGCTCTCCTGCTTGCGTCGTCTTCCTTTCCTCCGCCATTTGTCGCTTCTTGCCAGAAGCACTACAGCAGCCAGTATCAGGACACCACCAAGAATCTGAAAAGGGCTTATCGTCTCTCCCAGAACGATTGCTGCTAACACAACGGCCACGATCGGTTCAAAGGTTGAGAGCGTCGAGGCACTGGTTGGTCCAATTCTCTTGAGGCCGGCAAAGAAAGTGAAGAAAGCAAGTACTGTTGAGATAAGGGCAATGGCAATGATTGCAATCCAACCAGTTGAGGTCGTGGGGTAAGTCATGCCGCGCATAGCAACAATGCCAGCATATACCCCTGCTGTCGATGTAATAATAACTGTCGTTGAGCCCATTGAGCCTGAATGTCGCACTATGCGGCCGCCTAACAATATATAGATAGCATAATCCACTGCTGCTGCGATACCCAGCAGAATACCTAGCAGACTGCCACCACTGGTTATCCGTATAGTGAGAGCCGTTCCTGAGAGCGCAAGAAAGAGCGCTACAATCTTGACACGCGTAAGATGCTCTTTCAAGAAAATTGCCGCTAGTGCCGTGACCAGCGCCGGGTAGATATAAAGTAACAGCGCAACTAAACCCGGGGAGGCCAGCTCAAGCGCTAGAAAATACGTAAGTGACTCAACCACGTATGCTATGGCTCCTAACAAAATCAGTTTCAATAAAATAAGTCCGCGGGGATACGGTTTCCTGCTCACAATCATGATTAGATTCATCGCCACAGCTGCTATGGCAAATCGCAGGAACAACACGGTAATAGGATCAGCCCCGGCATCATAAGCGAGGCGTGCAAAGACAGGCATTACCCCAAACGAGGCAGCAGAAATGATGATAAGTATCATTCCAAGCCTTCGATTAGCTGCAATCGAGTGTATATATTTCATGATAGTGTCAACCTGACCTTGCACAAAAATTACAGGCTTCTTTACTATATGATTCATATAGGCCTGTTTCAAGTCTCTTTCATCTCTGGTGAGAGCAACTGAACAACCTCTAGTAAGTAGAATACCGTGCTCATATCACAATGAGATCACAAAAGAACGCATTTTCATCACGTTTCTTACACAGCCTTGGTTATTCATTATCCAACATATTGAAGAAGTTCCTGGACTAGCTTGTTCAACAAAATGACAGTTTCGACAATGGGTGCCCTTTTTATAATACTGTCAAGTAGGTTGAGGTGGCTGGACTGGCGG
>JBKPAZ010000092.1:0-6558 GCA_046726655.1 Chloroflexota bacterium | reverse complement strand
GTTCAGCGTAAATTCCTCCCCTTCACGGAGCACGAACTCCAGCAAGGGCAGTTGTAGCTGGTTTTCCACCATGGCTCGTGATTGATAGTCCGGTCCCTTGCGGGGAATAAGGGCAGTGGTGACAAATTCCTCTACAGCATCCTCTAAATTCCCTATATGATAGGGAATTGGTCTGGTGTCATCTCTCTGCGGCCAGCCAGAGACATACCGCCTTGAAAAATGCCACCAGCCCCTCAGCTCATCAAAAAGTGCTGGATCCAATTTCCACTCCAAAGGAGGGCGTATCTTCCCATTCGAGCAGACATACGATTTCTCTCCAGTGATGTGATCGCCGAAATTGTCGAAGTAGGAAGGCCGATGTTTTTTGAGATAAGCACGAACTTTCTGCTGCAACTGGTTCATCGTTTCTCCATAGAGGCTGACGGGATATTGATAATCTAAGTAGTTTGGACTGTGGTTCAAGCTCACAATGAAACGCACTTCCCATTGTCTTGATATCGTCGCCAAGGTGCAACCTCCGCTACAAAATAGTTCCTGCTGATCTCACCTCATTAACTCACCGCTCGGGCAGTTGCGCAGGGACAATGCCCCAGATCTGCGCTTTCCAAGAGCGAATCGTGCAATGGTTTGCTTCAGGTGAGCATTTCCTCATAGGAGCCAATTGGATTCAACGGACCCTGCTCGGCCTTTCGACCTCGTTGCCACGTTCAGCACTGATCATCCGAGGAATAACGACATGAGTATAGCATATTTTTATGAGATTACAAAGCCATAAAAATAGCCTATTCGCATGTATGAGGTACTGGACAATGGGGCATTAGAGGATGAAAAATATCTCGGTTCTGGCAGGTGAGCAACCGTTCACACTACCTCTTGAAAAGGGATAAGATCTCGGACCAAATAAATTGGAATAGTGCCATTATTAGAGGCTTCAGCCAGGTATATGCAAGCAGAATAACTGCAAAAGAAACCACCCAACCTCCTACGCGAAAGAGTGCGTGACCGCTTCGTGCGTAGAACCAGAAGAGGAACGAGGCCAGAATAAGGCAGGCAAGTGCTGCAACCTGTACCCTTGCAAAGTGAGGGTTTGGACAGAAAAAAAGGCAATCAGTATGCCAACAATAGCAAGAGCAAGGCTCAGCAAGACTTGCCAATCGACAGCAATCCGATCCCCTGCAATCAGTGACTCGATCTGATGCAAGGCTCTAAAGGTATCCTGAGTGCTGCTCCACAGGACAACGCGTTCCAGGATAGATTCTGTATCATCTCCTTGGGGGCACCGGACTAATTTCTTGATGATGCAACAATAGAGTTAGATTTCCTCTTCTTTTCTGGCTCACTTCCTGAGTATACTTACAATGTAAGAAATGAGGTATCAAGAGGATCAATTAAATTTCGGTACAGATTTCTAGCGATTTGCCCCAGCCGGTGCGCTGAATTACGAGAAGGCGTTTGCCTTGAACGAGTTGCTCAATGATGTTGCGCTGCCCAGGATGAAAACCTGTTGAGATGCGAAAACGTTCTTTGAGTAGTTTTTCAGGTGGGTTGCTCTGCCACGTAACCGCCGATATCATACGATACCTCCCACGATGCTTTACATCTTTGTTTCCCTTAGCATTGTAGGTTTCTCTGGACAGGTTGTCAATCACTTAACCATAGTATGATTTCTCCGAATCTTCTTGTAAATTTGTAACATATATGTTACAATTCTTACATGAGATGGACAATTGTGTATTTTGAGCAACAAGACACGACCCAACCAGCGGAAGTCTTTGAAGATATACTGGTTGTTACACATCCAAAGCTAAGAGGAAAGCTACTACAAATAACCGATACCTTAGAGTACTATGGTCATCAGATGGGTGGTGGGTATATCGAGAAGTGTCACGATTACAAGGGAATGTGGGAGATTCGTGTCATACACAGCGGGACGCTTGCTCGTGAGTTCTTCGGATTTGATAATGAGCGTATTGTATTGCTTCACGGCTATACCAAGCGTACTGGTCAACCGGCATCAGCATATGACCTGGAGAAAGCATATGCCTATTGGACGGAGTATATGCGAACTCGCCGTGTCAGCCCTGTACAGGAGGAAGAAAATGAATAGATATGAACAACGCAGACGGAAGCTATTACAGAACAAAGAGGTTGCAGCAGGCTACCGAGAAATGGCGGCTGAGCTAGAACTTATGCACGCCATTGATGATGTGCGCAAACAGCTACACCTGAGCCAGGAACAGCTAGCTACACGTATGGGGAAGAAACGAGAAGCAGTTTCTCGCTTGCTCTCTGCTGATGATATTAATCCTACGCTGGATACTCTCATAGAACTTCTCTCGGCGCTCAATTTGACTGCGGATATCACGCTTCGTCAGGCCAGAGAAGGAGAAGGACCTATTAAGGTTGCAACGGAAATTACATCACCTTAATGAACTAGCTGCTACACAACCCACGGCTCGTCACCACCTGCTTTAGGTAAGGAGGTTCAAATTACTCCGGCTTCAGGCGAACAAGCATGATACCGAACCAGAGGACCCAGATGGCAAAGAGAAGGATCGCAGGGGTAGTGAGTAGCGTCTGGCCAGCGCCAGGCGCAAAGGCGACTTCGACTGCGCTTGCGCTGAAAAGCGCAGCGAGGGCGAGCGCCATGTAGCCGAATGCGACCCATATGCCTGGCCAGAGATTGCGTCCGCTACGCGCAATGACAGCGCCGAAAAATAAACATGATAGAGCTAGTAATCCGCCACCGACGGTGAAGGTGGCGATGGCGAAGAAACCAGTCAAGGGAGCCGAGTTGCCAAGGTTGGTTGCCAGTGAGGGAAGAGAAGCTGCGCTGCCGAGTAGGTAGAGGGTACTTGCCAGGGTTCCTGCGGCAAAGAGAAGAATGCCGAAGAGACCGGCCCATGCTGCCAGAACTACGTAGCCTTTACCGCGCCATGCAAATTCGGGCATGCCGTCCTCTTGATCGTTGCCAGATTGATCTTTTTCTTCCTGCTGTTCTGCTTGCTTTTTGTCATCCTCTTCCTGTTCATCTTCCTCACGTCCTAGTATTTCTTGGGCGACGATAATGCGGAACAGGGTGAAAGGCAGGCCGATTATAAGGGCAAAACCTGCGATCAGTAGCGCTCGATAGCCGAGAAATTGGAGGCTATGGGTATTGATCCAATGTAGGGCGAGGCTCTGAGAGGCAAGGGCATTACTATAGCCTGCAGGTATGAGGATAAGGAATTGATAGAGCGGTATTCCTACTAACAGTAGGAACGCACCGATGAAGCAGAAGAGGCCAATTCTTTGTAGTTTTGATAAGAAAGTTCGTTTCATGGGATACCATCCACTTAGTCTGCTTTCCCATAGGGTATCATAGGCTGCAATAGTTTTTTTATCTGGGGATTGTTAGTACGTGATAGCCTTCGTGGCCGCGTTTCACGTGATTAGAAACAAACACTTCCACCACAAATGGTTTTTCGTAGAGGGGATGGCGCTGCTGATCCAGAAAAAATATATGAAAACGATTGCGCTTCCCGCTCTCCAGTATGTTGAGCGGCTGTATGGGAATTGTCACCTCAGCAATATAACCTGCCGCTGGAATAGTGACTGTTGCCTGTTGCACAACATACGCATCACGCTGGTTGAGCACAGTATGCACTTCTATTGAGAACGTATCGCCGTAAACTAGATGACTAAGCCTTGTAGATCGGTCTACCTCGTTAGCACCGGGAGGAGGTGCTGGCTCGTTTCTGCCCAAAATATGTAAGCGGAGGGTAAAGACCTGGTTCGGTTGCACACTCAGTGGCGATTCAATAATTGCTGCCGCCATAATCGCATGCTGCTGCTGACCCAGAATCAGGCGTTGTAATTGCTTAAACCAGGGGGTTACAGCCTCGTTTTGAGAAGCGGTATCTATAGTTTCTACAGCATCTGCGTTCGCATCAATTGTTGGAGTAGCGGGAAGTAGAGGTGATTGAGGAGGTACGACAGATTGTTGCTGCACTTTGGCTTGAATAGGCTCGACCTCCTGGAGTTGCGGCGTTGGACTTGGGACGAGTGGTCGATGCGGGATCTGGTCAGTTGTGACCTTTTGTGGGTGAGATGCTTGCCGACGAGCCATTTCGTTCTCAACATCGTCATCAGTAGCACCGGGGGAATCAGGAACCTCGTTATCACGACGATTTAGCTTTGGCGTTTGTAGACGGCTATAGCGTGGATTGAATAGAGCCTGCGACATCTCTAAGGCGTTCTGGAACCGATTCGATGGTTCGATGGACAGCGCTTGCATCACGCAGTCGCTCACATGCGGGCTGACGCGACCATTCAACTCGTGCGAAGTACGCAGTCGCCCACGGGCACGCAATGTCGATTCGGTGGGCAGCGACCCTGTCAGCAGGAGATAGAGTATAGCCCCCAGGCTGTAGATATCGGAGCGAGGTTCCGTTTTTCCCTGTAGCGCTTCAGGAGCGCAGAAATACGACAGGGAAATTCTCGATGTCCGGGGTGGCGGGAGTAGCTGGCGCAAGTGCGGAGACAACCATGAAATCATCAATGCAGGTTCGGCATTGTCACTATTCTCATTCAAAATAATGGTATACGGATCAAGCTCACCGATAGCTATTTGATGACGGTGCAGTCCATCCAGGGCCTGGCAGAGATACCTGATCCACTCCAGCGCTCGCTGCTCTGAAGGCAAGCCCTGGCCGCTCTGGAGAAAATCTTGCAAGGTGTACAGGCGGTGCACATTGTCAGTCGATACTTTTGTGTTCTCGGATTTGCCAGTTGTACTCAAGCTCGAACCAGCGAGGGGGTAGCCAGAGATTACGAAGAGATGTCCATGGAAGAATCGCACATCAACCATAGACATGACATGAGGAAGACGCCAAAGACGCAGTAAGTCATACTCCTGCTGAACCAGTTTGATAGCCTGAACACGAGCTTCGTCATCCAGTGGGTTGATATCGATATCGCGAATAGCTACCATACGCTGCTGACCCTGGCGAGAATTTTGATTGTCCAGAGCAAAGTAGAGGTTAATATACGGGCGCCTGCGCACAAGCGATGTAATGCGATAACGAGTAGTAATATCTTGCTCGTTTTGCAAGAGCGTGGAAACAGTCTTCTTATCGAGACGTTCGCCACAGGAACTGCAGAAAGTTGCTTGTGGGAGCAATGGCGTGCCACATCGAGGACAGTTGAGATCGCCAGAGGAATTGCGATGTGATGCTGCTTCAGAGATGCTCATACTTCTTCAATGCCTTCTATCTCAAGAAATGGGTTGCCCGTATGTCTGACAAAGATTATAGCATAGTCGTACTCTTGTCACTGGTTACTCGTTTTGCTACAATCTCACAAGGGTACATATTCTTTACACGTGCTATAGAAGCAAGAGGATGATACAATACACGTAGCATATTTATATTAGACGAAGGTTGAGGCTCTCAGTCTTCTTCAGGGTGAAAATGGAAGAGGGGAGTATTTTTGGAAAGCCCCTAGCAACCCCTCTCTACTCTATGAGGTGTATTTTTTATGGATTTAGCCACCCTTCTATTTTGGATTATCGCCATAATCCTCGTGGGTTCCGCACTGCTCGTAGTGGGATTGCGCAACATTGTCCACAGCGCATTAGCTCTGGTTGTTGTATTTGCGATGGCTGCCGGTATCTATCTCTTGCTCAATGCTGAATTTATCGCTATTGTGCAGATACTGATCTACGCGGGAGCAGTTACCATCCTCATCCTGTTCGCGCTGATGCTTACACGCACCAGTAATTTGCGCACAAATAGCAATCCCAGCAACAAATGGTGGTGGCTAGGCGCGATTATTAGCACGCTGGTCGGAGCGGGCATCATCTTTGCAGTTACTCTCAGCCAGTACTCTACAGCACATGTTGGCGGAGGGGCAGGCTATGGTCCGCAAAACGCTGCCTGTCCATTGCCACCAAACAACGTTGCTTATATCGGACAATTATTGTACAGTCCCACATGCTACAGCTATGTACTTCCTTTTGAAATTGCGTCTCTCGTGCTGCTCGTAGCTATCGTAGGCGCAATAGTCATAGGCAGGGAGGACTAACTAAGATGGGTCTCAGTTTAAACCATTTCCTGGTACTCGGCGCTGTACTCTTCTGCATCGGTCTCTATGGCGCCCTGACTAAACGCAATGCCATCGCTGTATTGATGGGCATCGAAATCATGCTTAACGCCGTCAACGTAACGATGGTCGGCTTTGCTTTCTACAACACGGTTAAGCCCTGGTCTACCTACTTGACAGGGCAGATCTTCGCCATCTTTATTATCACCGTCGCAGCAGCAGAAGCGGCGGTCGCGCTGGCAATGATTATCTCGATCTATCGCAAACGCAACACGGTCGATGTTGGCGAAATAAATTTGATGAAGTGGTGACCCCATGGCATTGTACGAATATTCCTGGCTCATCTTGCTCTCACCGCTTTTCGCATTCGCGGTGATTATTTTCGGCACGCGCATGTGGGACCTGGCTACACGTGGACGCGTAGCAGCCGCTGCAGAACATGAAGCAGAGGCGCACGCTGAGCACGGAGAGTCCCAT
>JBKPAZ010000091.1:0-6359 GCA_046726655.1 Chloroflexota bacterium | reverse complement strand
TGCCGCCCACGTTGAAGAGGCCGCCGCCGCCGCCGGGGGACGAGTTGTTGGCGAAGGTGCTGTTGCTGATGCTCACCGTGCTGGCGATGCTGAAGAGGCCGCCGCCGCCGCCGGCCGAGCCATGGGCAATGGTGAGGGCGTTGAGGGTGAAGGTGACGCCGCTATTGACGGAGAGCACCCGCACGCTACTGCCACCGTCGAGGGTGATCGTCTGCCCGCTGCCATCGATGGTCAGGTTCGTGCTGATCACCAGCGTGCTGGTGATGGGGATGGTGCCACTACAACTGAACGTGATCGTGTCCCCTGCGGAGGCGCTGCTGATGACGGTGCCGATACGCCCCGGGCCCGTCTCCCCACTACAATCGGTGACGGTCAGGGTCGCATCGGCAGCCGCATGCGCGTGGAGGCTCACTGCGGCCATCACGACGCCCAGACCGCTCAGCAGACCCAGCAGGACCACCAGGAGCAGACGCGAGGGCCAAATCATAAACTTTCCTGGTCTCATGAGAAACCACTCCTTTCGGTACCGCCTCTGTCGTCTCTCACCAGAGCCGGCGGCTCACCTGGTGAGGTGGCATCGTGGTGCCTGCTCCGCCACGACTTCGGCGGTCTGTGCCCCGCTGGCCTCGTCCGTGTGCTGACAAGAAATACTTCTTTGCTTGAAATATTCGGAACATTCAGAAGATGTCCCGCTGACAGGAATGTAGCAGGGGGAGGTATGATGGAAGTGAAGAAACGGTAAAGACACAGTTAAGAAGACATCCATATGGTAACGGTTTCTCAATGCTGCCCTTTTCCTACCAGTGAGCCATGGCCGCCTTTGCGCACCACAGCGCCTGAAAAGGGGGAGCATGAGAGTATGGAGGCAACAACACCAAAGGTCGGGGAGACGGTCGTGCGAGAAGCCTGACCGGAATGGAGTTCCTTGTGGCAAACCTCTTGGCGAATCACACTTCACTCAGGCATATGATCCTCTTCAGAAGGACAATATGAAAGCCGGGAAGGAGTTTCTATGCACCTGCGAGGACACACAACCACATTTCAGACGCGCCTGGAAATCAGCGAGCATGCCGCTGCTGGGTTGAATGACACCCAAATCGCAACCGTGGTAGGTTGCTCAGTTTGGACCGTACGCAAGTGGCGACGACGATCTATTCACCAGGGCCGAGTCGGCTTGACATCACATATGGGCCGCCCGGCCACCGGTCCACTGAGTACCTTTCCCAAGGAATTAAAGGAGACCATCCTGCACCTGCGCACGCTCCATCCAGGCTGGGGACCAGCCACCCTTTTAGTGGCACTCAAGACGGATGCGAACTTTCGCGATCAGCCGCTCCCGAGTCGAGTACAACTCGCCAGGCTCCTCAAACAGGCAGGCCTGACGCGCCGCTATCAACCCCATCATGACCTCAACCAACCGCCTCGAACCTCACCGACGATCCCGCATCAGGAATGGCAGGTGGACGCGCAAGGAATCATGCGGGTGGAAGGAGTAGGCAAGGTCAGTTTGATCACGATTGTTGATGTGGTCAGTCGACTGAAGGCCGAAAGTTATCCCAGCCTGGAAACGACCAATCCGGCTTTGCCAGATTACCAATTGACGTTACGCCGAGCGTTCCTGACCTATGGGTTACCTGAGACACTGACCCTGGATCATGGCACCGTCTTCTACGATAACACTACTCCTTCGCCTTTTCCCACGCAGTTGCATTTATGGCTGCTCGCCCTTGGCGTACACGTGCGCTTTACGCGCAAGCGCTGCCCCACCGATCACGCCATTATTGAGCGCACGCATCAGACGATGACGGCTCAGGCATTGTTGGGACAAGCGTATCCTTCTCACTCCGCCTTATGGGCTGGTCTGGATGAACGTCGCGAGGTGCTCAATCGTCACTTGCCCAGTCGGGTCCTCTCCCACAAATCCCCTCTAGAGGCCTATCCCCGGGCCATTCATTCGGGGCGATCCTACCGGCCTGAATGGGAAGAAGAGTTACTTTCCCTCGAGCAGGTGTACAGCTATCTCGCCCAAGGCAGGTG
Source organism: Chloroflexota bacterium (assembly GCA_046726655.1). GTDB lineage: Bacteria > Chloroflexota > Ktedonobacteria > Ktedonobacterales > Ktedonobacteraceae > DATMNR01. The sequence goes on along the minus strand of JBKPAZ010000091.1, from coordinate 4,322 downwards.
GTTCCGCGGCATTCGCACCAATGGGTGCTTTGACTTAGGAGGTTATCGCTACTATCTTGGCAAGCACCTTGCCCAGCGTAGTGTTGCCATTCGCTTTGATCCTGACGCCAGGACCTTGATTTGTCAACCCGAAGGCACCGAGGACACCTTTCAGGTGCCCATCCAAGGCATCACGAAGGCGGAGCTCATGGGGGAGCTTGCCACACTGCAGGCCTTGCCGATCTATCAATTAGCCCTCCCATTCTCACTGGAGGCATGGCGACAACTGGAGTATGCTCATTACTTGATCGGCACGACTTCGTGAGACTTACTGACAAATGGATAGGTACGACTTTCTGAGACTCGACAATTAAAAAACATTGTCTGAAGCTGAGGAATATGGGATTCAAGGTATGTTAGACATAATTCAAGAACTATTTGAGCTTGGATTTATCTTGCAAGACCCAATGACATCTAATCCCTCCTGTTATCCTACCTAACAGCCCTCGCCACCATCCCCTCAATAATCCCCTCCTCCCCAAAATGCTCCACCAACCTCCCAATCGTCTTCCTCCTTAACCTCTCCCTCATCGCCGGCGTCAACGCTTCAAGCAACGCCGGATTCACAACGAAATACCTTTCATCCTCACTCAAATCCAAAAGCCCTTGCCGTTCAAAACGCGGAAAAGGACTCGTCTTGAGCATCTGGCATAGCTGTGATGAAGTTGCATGGGGATTATCCACAACAGCATGCTTCAAGCCATAACTTTTTTCGGTAGGCAATCCTACTTCTCTACGCAGCCTGTAAAATTCAGAGAAACAATGAGCAGCTTCTTTTAATGAGAACTGGCCATTCTCGTCAGCCCACTTCAGCATAACCAGCAACAGCAACATTTGGTAGGCATACTCGAGCTTCGTGTTCTCGGTAAACTCAAACAGCGTCTCAAGTGCAACCTGCTGTGCCTCGTCTAGGATAGTGAACTCTAATTGTGCCTTTGGCTTAATACCGATGGCATGCAGACGCTTCTTATATTCTATTGGTAAATTGGGTGAAAAGTGAACCGATTTTGAGGTAAAACATGGGAATTCGGCGCGAATGTTGGGAATCAGGTCTGGCATCTGTAGGGAATCCGCTCCAGACCTGCCTTCCAGCTCTCGTTATCTGGAAATTGGGGCGAGTACTGCGAAAGAGGTATCACGGTGTTGTAGATGAAGTGTGTTTCAAAAACCTTCCAGCCTGTTGAAAAAGTCCAAGTAATCTCATCATTTTACCCTTGGCGCGCAAAATTAGAGCGTAAATGGCAGCATGGTCGTAAGCTATGCTCATCCATTGTAGGCTTTTTCAACAGACTGCTTCGTTTCTTGCCAATCAGCCGTGCCATTGACCTTTGCGGAAAAAGAGGGGCGTTCCCGCGAACTCCTTCCACTTCACGGGGTTCGGGAGAAGTAAGAATACAACACAAGTGACGACACTGGTGTCTCTGATCCTTCCGCGAGATTTCCTCTTTGTAGGCCCATCATGCGCGCGCGTAGTGCATGAGCACAACGCCTGATGGGAGTGGCCTGGATTCGATCAGGCGCAGAGTAACGCGCAGCCCCTCAGGAAAAAGCTTCTTGCCACTGCCGAGCACAACCGGGTAAACAAACAGGCTATATTCGTCAATCAGATCGTGCTCGGCCAAGGTATGAACCAGCACGCTACTGCCATCGATGATGATGTTCTTGCCGGGCTGTGCTTTCAAGGTGCGCACTTCCTCGACCACATTGCTGCTAATCAAGGTTGAGTTGCGCCAAGCCGAGGCCGTTGTCAGTGTGGTGGAAACAACGTACTTCGGCGTTGTGTTCATGATATCGCCAAAAGGGTCACCGGCTGGCATTGGTTCAAATGCCCCGCCGTGGATCTGCCATGTTTTGCGCCCCAGAAGCAGCGCGTCACTTTGGCTCATGGCCTCAAAGAAGTGCGCGCCAATGTCATCGTGCCAGAACGGCCATGTCCACCCGCCGTGGGTGAAGCCGCCCTCGGTATCTTCTTCTGCGCCACCAGGTGCTTGCATGACATTGTCCAACGACACAAACTCTGAGACAACGATGTTTCGCATGATTACCTCCGTATCGAGCAACAACTCCAGGCTTTCAACTGTATAACACACCTTTCGCAGCCAAGCGGGAAGGTTTGGAGGGCTTCGTCTCCCCCAACTCCTCTCTGCGTAAGGTGAGTTACAATTCTTATCTGAAATGGTTTTGTTGAGCTTTCTCTATAAGATAGTTCCGAAAAAGATAGCGTTCTCTTGATTGCTTGCTTTTTCAGCTTCGTACGGGAACGACAGCCGTACTGGATGGACTACCACAAGGAGTGCTCCTTGCTTACCATCCTCTACACTCTCCGCGCATGCGCCTTGAGTGCTACTTGAGCAATGAAGAGAAGAAATCTCTTGTCGTTCTCGCGCTCGTGTTTTTACCTGGCGAAGCGACTTACGCCAGATCCCAGGAAACACTATTAAGTTAGAAAGGTGCTCAAGTACTTATTCTAACAGACCTGCAAGAAAGCGGCAATGATGCCATAAAACGCTAGAAAACACAAGAGAACACTATAGTTTCAGTCATTAGTTATCATACCATTGCAACAAAAATTTTATAACTGCTCCGCACTTTTCTAGTTTGCGGCTATCTTACTCGCTTCTTAACGTAGAGCCCTCCATGATCATCTCACCTTTGAACGCCGGATTGACCGTATCAAAGGTGATCGCTTCAACGATTTTTCTCGGAGGCGTCAGTTCCACAAACCGCGCACTATATCGATCTTCCCGATCTTCAGTCTTGCCTCGGGAGGTCGTTTCGGATGAAGGTAGTACAGCGACATCTGATACCCTCCGCCCACTCTGTAGCCGAAACTATGGACCTTGCCAGTCATGTCTCCCGGTGCTTGCCAGACAGCCAGGGCTGCGGGATCATGTCGGAAAGACCATAACCTCGCCAGTACTGACGTATAACTTCGCCAGCCCATTGAGCTTGAATAGATGAGTCAAAGATGATTTCTCTGACGCATAAACCTGCCGCAAAAGGTTGAGCGTGACAAGAGGCAAGTTTCCTGCTCAAAAGTCTGTGAAACGCGCCTTTTTAGGCGGGGATATGCGTCAATCCGGCGAGGATATGAATCAATCGACCAGATGGTGACGAGTTGGCCGAGGAACCCCGGCAACCAGGCCACAGATTTTTCATCTGGTCGTATCGAGATTGGCCTGCAAACAGCCCCTTTTGGGAAGATTGATACATATCAGCCCCTTTCGGCGAAACTTGTCAGTCAAACGACACTGGTGGAAGAAGTTTCTCCAAAAAACTCAGCCACAGTGAGGCGAACTTTGCTTCTGTTAAGATTGCCACCGTAGTTTTTTTTCTGGAAATGTCCGGGGATCGCGATCAAGTAGAGGCCACCCTTGGTCTACCGAGGATGGCGTGCTGATTATCAGCAGAGGCTCCTACTATTTGATCACGCGGAAGTGCAGATAGGTGATTGAAGCCTCTTCGCTCATCCTGACGCGCTCCAGCTCGATCTGCCGGTCGAGCTGAACGAACAGGCGCAGTCCGGCCCCTAAGAGAACAGGCACAATACCCAGTTGCAGTTCATCGATTAGCCCAAGCGAGAGGCAGTGGCGAGCAATGGTTGGGCCTCCTACTATCGTGACATTTTTCTCGCCCGCAGCCTTCTTGGCTTGCGCAATCGTGCTTTCCACACCATCGGTGACGAAGGTGAATTGCAACCTGGCATTCTGTTTCGGCTTCTGCTGAGGGACCGTATGCGTCAGCACGAAGATCGGCACCTGGAATTCGTAGCTCTCAGCGTAACTGTCCGGCTCTCCCATCTGGTAAGTTCTCCTGCCCATCACGACTGCTCCAGTCGTAGCAATCGATTCCTCAAGCTCTGTGTTTGCGCCCAAGCTCCCTTCAGGGTACAAACGGCGCACCGAGCCCGTACGGTCAGCGACAAATCCATCGAGGGATACCATCATGCCGAAAATGACGTTGCCCATACGCTTTTGACTCTCCATAACTCACCAGTTGAATGAACGGCAGCGTGAGTATCACATGGAATAAGTATACCAGAGTGCTCGAATGCACTCTGGAGTCACGGTCCATAGTATCCGATCGCCCGATGCACCCATCGCAGCTAGGCGACAGGTCGAGAGAGGGGCCTGGCCGAGGGTTCATCAGATGTGTGGAAGATCAAGAGGCGTTCATCACGTACCATTCAGTAGGAGGATGCGTGCATCCGTCCCAGATCTCGCATCTCATATTTGCTGCTGTGCTCTGTTCTGCTTTTGCCCGCTCCCTTGCGGCTGATGTGT
>JBKPAZ010000090.1:0-32163 GCA_046726655.1 Chloroflexota bacterium | reverse complement strand
CGGTATGGATGGTGAGACAGAGCCATATTCGATAACCGATCGGATCCTTGGTCACTTCAAGAACTACCATCCGAACGAGCCAGATCTCTATGCGCAATGAGTGGCAGGCGGCCAAACAGGCTAAATGACAGCGTTTAAGGAGAATGGGGTTCCCATTCTCCCCACAAACGAGCGGGCAGGCTAGCCTGCCCGATCGTTCTCAGTTACCTACATGAACAATGCCTCTATTGTGACATATTTGTCGGTTCCGTCACCTTTTGCGGTGCACCTTCCTGAGGCGGAAATAAATGAGGAGGTACTTCTTGAGTGTGCTCTTGGTGATCACCATGATAGTCCATATCCTGGCCATCGTGATATACCTGGGCGGTACTTTTTTTATGGATTTGCTTCTTGTACCAGCCTTGAACCGCATCCCCCCAGCCCAGGCGGCGATTGTAAGTCAGCGAACTGGCGAGATATTCGCTGTGACAGCATGGATCACTCTTGGGTTGATTGCAGCTAGCGGCCTGACGTTCCTGTACCTGAGCGGGTCGCTCGGACTCGACTTGTTCCTGCGCCCCTACGGTTGGCTGATAGGTGCCAAGACCTTCTTGTTCCTGCTGCTGGTTGTCAATGGTTTGATCATGACGATTGGAATCCGTCCGCGCTTAAATGCACCGCTTCCCCTCAAGACCACGGAGTCGGAATTGAAGGCCAAGCAGGCGGACATGATGTCCGCTGCCTCCACTTTAAATCGATTAATCCGCCTCAATCTCATCATAGCTAGCGTGGCCGTAATCCTCGGCGTAACTCTCACCTTTGGAGGCTACTAGCTATGGACCTCGACGAGCTGTTACACTACTGCTACGTTCGTTCTCCTTTCTATCAAAGGAAGTTCTTGTCGCTGGCTGGAGCAAATTCGAGCAGTGCCACTCTTAAGGGTGCCTTCCAGAGCATCCCACCCCTCCTGTTGCAGGAAATGGCCCATCCACCAGTTGGAGATGCGTTCCGAGGTAGGCAAACTCGCCCGCCGGAGATCATCTATCAATTGGAGTACGATGTTCCAGTCTTTCAGGGATTTAGCCCCTATGACCTCGAAGCTTATGCGGGTGTGATGAGTGATGTCTGGCACCAAATCGGCGTAAAGGCAGATGATCGTGTTGCAATCTATGACTATGGCAGCAGCCCGGTAACATATCTAAGTTCCCGCGTGATCAGTCCCTATCTCCGGCAAGGAGCCGCCGATCGCACTGGAGCAGTGGTCATTTGCAATGACGGCCTGCCAGAGTTGGTTGATCGGGGCTGGCACCTGCTCACCTATGTCCAACCCCAGGTGCTGTTTATGCGCTGCGACAATGTGGATCCTTTCCTCAGATTGCTCACGCGACGAGGAGGCTGGCCTGCACCTCCACCCCGGCAAGTGGTGGTTTCAGGCAATGAGGAGTGGCCTGGAGCGCAGGAGATCTCCGCCTGGGAACGGGCACTGGGCACACCAGTGCGGCGGCTCGCCCGTGCTGATCTCGCGATGTGGCTAGCGTTAGAGTGCTCTGGAGGTCGGATACATATGGATAGTGATCGTTTCCTGATCGAGGTGGTGGACCCGCAAAGCTACACCGTATTGCCGACCGACGAGGAAGGTGTTTTAACGATCACCTGCCTGTTTGGCAAAACGGCGCCGTCAATTCGCTACGCATCTGCAATCTTTGGTCGCTTATGCTCAACGGTCTGTAGCTGTGGACAACTCAGCGCATCGATATCACTGGAGTAAGTACTGTGTCTGAATCGAGATACCTCCATACAATAGAAACGTGGCCTCCTCAGAAACTGACTCACTTACAGCAACGCCGACTACGCGCAGTGCTTGAGTACGCATGGAAACACCTTCCATTCTATCAGGAGCGTTTCAGGCAAGCTGGCATAACCTCAGGAGATATTCGAACCGTTGATGACTTTCGTAAACTCCCCAGGTTCACCAAGAGTGACCTGGTGGCAGCTTTTCGGGCGGGAGGGCAATACCAGATCGGGCTGGAAGGGCTAAAAGGCCAGCGGGCATCGAACATAGTCATGACCTCAGGGACGCTCAACTTCCCAACGTTTGCTTCGCTTGCACCGTACGAGTTCGATTTTGGAAGTGTTCGTTGTGTCATGCGTGAGTTATGGATGCAGGGAATCCGGCCAGGGATGAAGGTGCTTGTCCTCCTACCAGGCTGGCACTATCTCAGCCTGCTAGAGAGTCGTGCGCTCACACACCTTGGCGCTCGCTGCATCATGCCGTTTGGCACCCACCTGCCTGGCCACGCTGATCGCTTCATTGCTACAGCAGCCGCTACCTTGCCTGATTACATTTTAGCGTTTGCTCCGATGATGAATGCTTTAATCGATGCCTGCTATATTGCTGGGCGACGACCAAAAGATGTGTTTTCCTCCACCCGGTACGTTTCCGTTGTCGGAGAGTCCCTCACGCCTGGTATGCGCACCCGGCTCACGAGTGAGTTAGAGTTAGTCGATGTTTTCGAGCGTGGAGGCTCCAGCGATGGCCTATGGGGAGCCGGAGAGTGTGAGTACCATCGGGGCCATCATGTCTACGCGGACTACTTCCTGATTGAAATTGTTGATCCCGAGAGCGGTGCTCAGGTGCCCCCTGGTGAGATGGGTTCCGTCGTCGTGACAACCCTCAGCCTGGGAAAATCGGTCTATCTCCGTTTCGATTGTGAGGACTGGGGCACAATCGTTCCAGGGTCCTGTCCATGCGGCCGAACCCATCCGGTGATCGAGTTGCATGACCGCCTGGCCAATACGCTGACTATCTGCGGCCAGCGGGTCACCAGCCAGCAGGTCCGGTATTTGCTCGATGAAATTCCGGTGCTGGTCGGACGGCCGTTTCTCATAGAGCGGATGTCCACTGACTCCTCAAGGCTCTTACTGCACCTGGCTAGAGTCCCTGGACGGGAGGAGCATGATCTGACTGCCCAGGTAGAGTGCAAGTGCCGCGAGCAACTAGGAGTACCTCTCGCTCTGACCTGGCACGATCGAATGCCGGATGGCTGGAAAGAGCGTATAGTGGACACCAGCAGAATAGGAGAAGGGCTATGGGCAAGAGGGTAGCGCTGCTCCCTTCGTGGTACTGGCCGGAGAACGTCGAACGGCACCTGGGAACCCCTACGGTTTTTGTGGATGAGTACCTGGTCGGACGGAACGTTCGCCGTTTCGGCGATTCCATTGCATTGGTTAGCAACACCCGCTGGACTTATTCAGAACTCGATCGCCAAATATCAGCCGTTGCTGCCGAGGTATCAGGGCGACTGGACAATGATGGAAGTAGTGTCGCTGTGGTCGCGAGCGAGGACCCTTGCATGACGGTAGCAATGCTCCTGGGTGGATTGCGAACCCGGCAGATAGTGGGCTTGTTGGACACTAGCCTGTCACCTGAGAAAGCGGAGAGGGTTTTAACACGCCTGCGCCCACATATCGTGGTTGGCACACCACCCTCACAATGGCCACGAACAAACATCCCAACCATAGCTAGCTCCGATCTTCTGACTATGGAACCAGGAGCATTGCGGCGCGGCAATCTCGGCAACCGAAGCCCGGCATTGCTCTTACCCTCCTCTACCGAGTACCTTGCCCAACACTCGCACCATTCCGTGTTATCCGCTGTTATCGCAATGGCCGCATTTTTCCGCGTGCCTGAGGCCACTGTGCATCTCTCCGCCTTGCCGGTCCTGACATGGTCGGGTCTTCTTGCTGCATTCCTTCCGCTCTACGTGCGGGGAACCAGTGTGCTTACTGTGGATCACGACCCCCATAGGCTCGCCGAGCTAGTAATTGCTCACCGCCCGCTCTCGGTCTGGCTACCGCCAGACTGGGCCTGGAAACTTGCAGAAGATGCACCGCGTGCCCTGATCTCTGCCATCCGGCAGTACGTTTCATGGATTGTTGTACCGGTAGAAGAGCCATATCCAGTCGGGCAGCGAAAGCGCTTACGCAAGACCTTCCGCACCCCGGTATTGCCACTCTACGGACTACCAGAGACGGGCCCGGCAGCAGGTACTCACCCGGACTGGTACTATCTTGATGCAGCCGTCGGGATTCCTGTCACGAATGCCGATCTGCGGCCCGTGGATTATGAGTCGCTGGACTGGGTAGTCATTCCATGGGATATGATCCGCGAGGCCCAGATTGCGGTCAAAGGGCCGCAAGTTATGTTAGGCTATGACCAGCCAGATGCGACAGATCACTATCTGAAGGAAAAGTGGTATCTGACCAATGCTATTGCGAGAATGGATGCCAATGGTATGTTCTATCTCAATCAAATGCGAAAGGAGTGGTTTAGTTATGGCGTTCCTTGATCAGCTCTTGTCAGAAATTGAACCATATCGACAACGTTGTATTGAGCATCCCCTGCTGCGGGCCATTGAGAGCGGCTCGCTTAACTGGGACCAACTGCGCGCCTTCGGCCAGTATATGTATCACTTCTTAATCGAGGCTGAATTGCGCTACTCGTCGATCAGTGTAGCGCGCAGTCCTGACCGCGAGTCTCTCCGCCGTAACGCCAACCATGTCTATGAAGAGATTCCGCACATCGACCTGTACGAGGACTTCCTCCGTGGGTTAGAGATCCCTGACGAGGAGATCGGTACGTTGCCGACGGAACCCGGTATAGAATGCTTCACCAACTATTTTTATCGGTTGAGCTTCTCAGGCTCCCCTGCAGAAGCCGCGGCCGGTGCCGGTCTTTGCGAAGGGATGTTCGGGGATATTTCGGCTCGGGTGGCGAAAGGACTCCGCGAGCGCTACAACTTACCCCTTCATACCACCCGCTTCTGGGACGTACATGCCGTGGCGGACGAAGAGCATCTTCAGCTCCACCACTGGCGCATTCAGCACTACACGACAGGGCCAGAGATGGAACAACGCGTACGTACGGCGGCGCGTCTTGGCTTCTCCTACTGGCTCATGCTTTTCGATACCATCGCACAGCAGATTTCTCTGTCAACACCCGAGAGACAGATGTTAAGTGCGCCGCAATGAGAGGAGGAGGCTATGATTACTCAAGCACAATATACTATGACCTTCCTGGACAAGCCGGTCACCCTGGTCGGTCACAAACTCCGCATCGGTGACCCTGCACCAGAGTTCCAGGCGGTTGGACCTGCCTTTGCTCCACTTACCCTGGCTGATACTGAGGGTTGCACCCGGCTCGTGTTGACCATGCCTTCCCTCGACGCCCCCAATTGCGATCATGCGATCCAACACTTCAGCACAGCACTGGCGGAAATTGGCGAGGTGATGCTGCTGGTTGCGAGCATGGACTTGCCATTCACACTGGCACGGTGGAAGGCCGCGACCGGGAACGAGGACATTTACCTTCTCTCCGACTATCAGTATGGTTCTTTAGGCAAAGCCTTCGGAGTGCTCATCGAGGAACTGCATCTCCTCGCTCCAGCAGTTTTTATCATCAATGAGCGTAACCGAATCGCCTACAGTCAGTACGGGCGAGAGGTCATAGGCGACCTCGACTACACGGCAAGCCTTTCGGCGCTACGGTTGGTGGTAAACTCGCCATTGCGCAGACCAGGTGGCTGAACAAGCAGGGGTTGCGCTGGTTCAGCGTAATGAAGCAAAGAGTTTGGCACCATACTCAGGTGGAACGAAAGATAGGTAGCACTGTATGAGCGAAGAGCTCAAGTGAGGTCACGTCAGGCAAATCTGGGAACAAGAGGAAGAAGTGGCGGATACCGAGAGCCAGGTACTCTTGCAGCCGAGCCACACATTGTTCAGGAGTGCCTACTAGCGCGTGCTCCAGACGCTGCCATGCGCTGGTTTCAGAATAGCCCCTACTATTGGCATAGTGCTCAACCATGATGCGAACAGCCTGTGGATCACGGCTGAGAATCACAGTCGCGTTATGGGTAAGACCGATGGTCGCAGGTTCACGGCCCTCCTCAGAAGCGTAACGCTCCAGCGTTTCTTTGTAACGCTCCCATTGGACAGGATGCAGATCGAAACCGATGTTGCACAGATCGGCCACACGGGCCACCGTTCGCAACACATACTGCTCGCCATGTCCACCAATGAGAATGGGCGGGCCAGGCTGCTGGACTGGCTGGGGATAACCGGGGCCAGTCAACGCACCGTAGTAACGGCTGCTAAACGGTCCCTCCCGACCAGACCAGAGAAAGCGCAACACGTTGATTCCATCCTCCAGTCTGGCCAGTCGCTCCTGAACTGACCACCAGGGAATGCCAGATGCCTCATGGTCAAACTGGCTTCCGCCGGCACCCAGCCCCAATATTAGCCTTCCCCCGGAAACTACATCAAACGTCGCTGCCATTTTAGCCAGAACTGCAGGATGCCTGTATGTGTGCGCCAGCACCAGCGGAATGGTAAGGAGACGTTGGGTAGCCATAGTCAGCGCGGTGAGAACCGTCCAGCATTCAAGGCAAGGGACCGCCAGGAGATCGTACAGGCTAGCACCGTCATAACCAAGGCGATCAGCTGCCTTCCAGATAGTCAGCAGTTGCTGGTATGACATATTTGTCTGATGTACGCGGACAAAAAAACTGATGTTTCGCCCCATATCACCACTGTCAAGTAAAGATGCCATAATTACCTATTGTTGCGCTTGTTCCGGTCGTTGTTGCTCTTGTTGCGTTTCTTCTGCCTGTTGTTGAGATTGTTCTGGTTGCTGCTGTGTTTCTTCTGCCTGTTGTTGCTCTTGCCAGGGCGCGCGTCCCATACGCATCAAGAGCATCTGCCGGAACCATGGTGGGGCAACCGTCGTCTGTTGTTGAAACTGGCGGATTCGCGAGGAAACATAATGCCGGAATTGCGCCTCTATCTCTGCGGATGTGCCGATACGAGCTAAGCCCGGATCACCCAGGTGAGTGAGCGCTTGATCTACCTGGTGCACAAAGAACACCCAACCAATCCAACTGAGAGGTGTATCTCCTACGCCACATACTTCCCTGGCGTAAGGCGGAGCGTCAGCATAGAGCAGAGGGTACTGGAAATCCCGCTCCAGTGCCATGGCGACCCATTCACAACCGTACAAGAATGCAACCGTTGACTCCCAGGCCTGTGCTGGAGTAATTCCTAGCTCTGGGCTGGCAAGTGCCGCGAACACCGGGCGCGGTGCTGTTGGTGAGTAATCTACACCGGGTAATACAACCATCGAGTGCTGACTGTGATATTCTGCCGGAATTACTATCGGCTCCTGCACTTCCTGCAAATGGAGACCATTCTTCAAGTCCTCTGGAAGTGGATGGACGAAGCTCAGCATCAAAACCACCTCGGATGATGTTTTGTAACGAGGAAATAAATAATTGCCGCTTCCAACAAGAAAAGTATACTTAGTCACTACGAGCATTGTCAAGCGCCTGCTTGATTGCCAGGGATTCCCGGCAGAAGCTCTCGTTTCCCGCCTTATATCACATTCCTCGCTGCATACGAGGATAAAGCAAGAGACGTTCAGCCTGCTCCGGCGGCCATACTATCCGGCGAATACCATGCTGCCATTGCACGATAAGAACCTGGTGACCGACTTGCAATCCACTCACCGGATCAATCTTGAACGGGCCATAAAGGGTGGAACAAGTCAACTGGCGTGCTGCGGCAAGTTGCGCAGCATCTTCACTCACACCACTATCGCGCAAGCAGCGAGCGCACAGAAGCCCGGCTGCGAATGCCTGTGCCGCGGGGTAAGGAGGATCGGCTCCGACAATGTGCCGGTACTTTGCCACGAACCAATGAGAAGCTGGTCCTTCATCAGGCTCGAGCGCCGCTGAAGCAATCCACTGCGCGGGACCAAGCAAGCCTTCACGCAAATCTCCTAACGGTGCAAGCACCTCCTCGACACCTGCTCCCACAAACGCTGCCGCAGGCCAGGGACGAGTCAACAAAACAGGGGCAACCGCAAGCTCGTCGGCAAAACTGCCGACAACCAGCAGAACATCCGCAGTGGGAAGAGTAGACGCGATTTCGATGGCATTGTTTGGTTCAAATGCGACAGCCCGCACCTCAAAGTTGAGCTTAGTAGCAGTACTTACAGCACCTGTGGCTACATCCCGGCCAAAGCCCTTGTCAGCGTGTAAAATTGTGACAGAAGCAGCGTTCGGATCATTTGCACGTACAGCCTGGAGCACTCCATCGAAGTAGGTTGAAGCTGGCGAAAGCACATTTATGACCAGTGGAAAAGCAGGCCAGGAGAGCTGGGAGGTTGCTCCACCATGATTCCAGACGACACGGTCGTTGACGCGCATCGCGGCGAGCATGGTGCTACTTCCGTATGGCCCGAACAGCACATCCGGGTGGGTGTCGATTGCCGCACGCATAGGTGCTTCCGGATCGTCGGCGGTATCTCGTATATCAAGTTCTACGCCGGTCCATGGTGGTGGCAAGCGTGCAGCATACCTGGCCCACAAGGTAAGTCCTGTCGCGCTCGCATGCCCGAATGTAGCCAGCGAACCACTCAACGGGGTCACGAGTGCTGCACGCAGTTTGGTCATGTGATATTTGCCAGGGCAGCTAATGCCAGTTCTTCATATGCTCTCTGGTCTGCGCCGTGATGCCGCTTTCACTGTAGTACTCCTCGTAGAAGGCGGGGTCCACATGGTGGACAACTGCTCCGAAGTTGCACTCCAGGGAGTTGTTGTAGACCGGACACTGTCCGTACCGGTCAACGCAGTAGTCTACGTAGGCGATGGTTGCTTCGATCGCCCAGTCTGAGACATGCACGGCAGGATCCTTAACGATCTCGCGTATGACCTCCGGCTTGAAAGGGCCGCCGTGAGTGAGGACCCAGTTGGACTCGTCGTTCGCCATTGTTGCCCCATGCCCGTACTTCTCTTCCAACATCTGCTTCATGACCGCTTCCCCGTTTTTGTAGCGTGGCGACGGGACGTAAGTCCCTTCCTTGACTCCCTCTAGCCCGAATATCTTGAGTGCCCCCATAGCTGCTGGTGCCTTCGGGTTGAGTGGCTCATACTTAAAGCCGAAGCCCTTGGCGATATCGGGGTAGGCGCCCATGAGGATGTCGTCAAAAAACCCGCAGAATATCCATGCACCCAGGCCCATCGCCTCTGCTGTCAGGCGGATGTTCTGGACCATCGAGCCAGCGGGATAGGTCTCAACCTGGAAGAGGAATCTCTCCAGTGAGCTGATGGGCACCGGCATCTCCAATTGACCCTCGCGGACCCACTGGCCCACGCCCGCAGGCTGCTGTGTGGCATCGTCAAGCGGGAACAGATGCCAGACATCGAAGAGGTTGAGCAGGACGCTAAAATAGAGCCAGCCCATATCTGTAATGGGTATCAACCAGGCAGTGCCTGGCCTATTGACGTTGTACTGGTATGGACCAAATAGGGATGCATGTGGTGCTCCTGGTGCCCTCACAGTCCAGTCGATGTCGGGTCGAGAGTCTGATATCTTCTGGGTTCCCGTCTGGAACCAATTAATCACTTTCCAGTAATCCTCTGGCCCCTCAATCTCCACGCGCTTCTCGCGTTCCTTACCGGGATTATACAGGGACACACCATTGTCGTTGATCACTATGAGGTCCGTCGCGAAGGAATTACCAGGGCTGGCTGCCGTTCGTCCAGATAACCAGGCAAGTTCGTGGAACCCGCCGTGTATAGCGATGTCCCAGTTGACCATGCCGTTGGGTCCGATAGCAGCCCAGCAGAGGATCGCCTGCTCCGTCTCCGAAAGCGGCATGACAGGTTCGGCAGAGGCAAAAGCAAGCGGTCCTCGCTCTTGCTTCATCACTCGTCCAGTGACCGGGTGCGTCTCCTCTTCTCCGCTTTCAATCTTATAACCCTTTGCTACTCTGCGGCTGCGCAACGTTGTGAGAAGCCTGGAAGCAGGAGGTGTCTCCTCGAAAAATCGGCGCAACTGCTGCTGTGTCTCCGCTGAAATTTGCGGCTTTGCAATAGCCATTGTGGCATCTCTCTTTCTGTGTTCAGGAATGACAAAAACTCATACATCGATGTTTGAACTTATGCCTGACCACCTGCCACAAGCATATGGACAACTATAGGCTAGCGCAGGGGCTCGGCCTGCATGGACACTCCATTATGAATGAAAAAGCTCCTGATGATGCTACCGTGATGTCTGCCAGCAGTTCCGCCGCCATAAAGTTCCACCTCGGCTTGACTGATCAAAGCCATATAACTGCGCCGAACCTTGAACTTGATATGCTTCCACTCATCACCCTCTTTCTGCGTCCTGAAGCATTCTTCAATCATCGCATCTGGCTCTTTCTCCACTAAGCAGCAGAACTGAAACAGCGTACTTAGACGCTTCTCGTCAGGAGTTGTGCTCGCTGAAGATTGATGGCGAACTCCTTTCAGCCAGATTTGTACTGTCCTATATGCAACAAGCTGCTCTACAGTCTCTATATTCATACTCATTGTTGCTCAACTCCTGACACCTGGTCTCATCTACTCAGGTAATCCAAACATGCGTGATAGGGCCGCGATTTCCTGCTTGCGCCAGGGGGCCGGTGCCTCGGCTTGAATCATCTTCTTTTCCCTCAGGTATTCAAGTACCTTGGGGTCGCTCTCGATGGGATTATCGAAGGAACCCCAGAAGCATGTCTCCGCAAGTGGCTCTCTGGGACGCTGCCCGCCAGTGAGCGGATCCTCCGCCGGGTAACCCACCTCTAACACCCAGATGGGGATCAGGTACTCAGGCGCCTTGATAACATCCTTGACCCCTTCTGGATTAAACGCGTGCAGGCAGACGCCCAGCCCCTCATCGACTCCTGCCAGCATAGCCTGGGTCATTGCAAAGCCTGCCTCACATGCCGCGTACATTGCAGCATACAGGTCACTCTTCATCAGCGGCTGCAGGACAAGCGGGAAGACCACTTCATCGACGTAGGCATATGACCAGCCATGACTGGCGTTGAGGGCACCCACATCGATCAGTTGCTTGAGTGTCCTTGGCCCACGATTGGGAGCGGTCGGATCGATAAACCAGAACATGAACAACGGGGCAAGTTCTAGATCGGTGGTGGTTGTCGGGGTGCGCAGACCCTCTCTTTGCTCGGGAGTCAGTTCATCACGCTCCATGACCACAATCCTATAGAATGGGGCATTGACTGCCCGCGAGGCACGCCGTGCCGCTTCCAGCATGATGTGAATCTTCTCTTTTTCTACTGGTCTCCACGGTTGAAAATAACGAATGGACCTGCGGTTACCGACTACTTCTTTGAATTCCATTGGGTTTCCTCCATTGAATGTCAACAAACTCTCACAGTGCGATCTTTCGTCGTGTCTACCATGACAAATCTCTACTAGATCCTTCGCGGAGTTTACCCTGAGTGCAACGAATGGGCTCAGGATGACAACCTGACGAAGACATATTACACAGAGAAGATATGAACGGCCATGGCCGCTGCGTCAAAACCGATGTGTCCACCGCCGTTTTGTGTCAGCCCAACTTTGCAATTCTCTACTTGCCTCCGGCTTGCTTTTCCTTGAAGTTGCCAAACTATCTCTACGATCTGGCCCAGCCCTGTTGCTCCAATTGGATGCCCCCGAGAGAGCAACCCGCCGGATGTATTGATAGGAAGTTTTCCTCCTAACCATGTTACCCGGTCCTCAATCAGCTTCGGTCCTCCGCCAGGAGCACAGAATCTCAAGTCTTCGTAAATGCTAATCTCCGCTGGGGCAACTGCATCATGGACCTCGGCAAGGTCCACATCCTCGGGACCTATTCCCGCCATTTCATACGCTTTCATTGCTGCACGCCTGGTAGATGGCTCCATGGAACGGTCGTCTCCCCGCCCCGAGACCAGCACTGAGGCATCCACTCGCGGACCACTGAGGCCTTTATTGCGGGCGAACTCCTCGCTCACGATGAGTGCTGCTGCTGCGCCATCTCCCAGGGGGGAACACATGAGGACCGTCAGAGGACCTACCACGGGCTTACTTTGCAGAACCTGTTCGAGTGTTACTTCTTCCCTATACTGGGCATAGGGATTCAGGCTTCCGTGATAGTGATTCTTGACGGAAACCAGCGCCATCTGTTCACGTGTCACGCCGCCAATCGAATGGCCAGTCGGCTGACCAGAGCTGAGCATCGAGATGTAGAGGTCCATGAACAGGCTTCTGTTCGTGGCACCCTCGCCGCTTCTTCCAAGCCGCTTTTCTATTTCTGCCAATTCAGAAACATCTACAGCAGCGTTGAATGCCCGTAATGATTTAGCTTTGTCCGGGTCAGAAAGTTTTTCTACACCCAGTGCCAGCACACAGTCGTACATGCCAGATGCAACGGACATCCAACCCAGGTGGAATGCCGTCGAAGCGCTTGCGCAGGCGTTTTCAGTATTGACGATTGGAATACCCATCAGCCCTGTGCGACGCAAGACCACCTGGCCACGTATTGTTTCCTGACCAGTGATCAGTCCAGCCACCGAGTTGGCGACATAGGCGGCCTGTATATCTTTGATGTCAATACCTGCATCCTCTATGGTGTTGCTGACGGCTTCCTCGGCTAACTCCCGCAACCCACGGTCGAGGAACTTGCCGAATCGAGTCATTCCTGCTCCTACTACCCTAACCTTTTGCATATTTTCCATCTCCTTTCGTCTTGCCGGAGGGGCCGATTATGCTGTTTAAGTTATTAAGCGGGATACCGGAACAACCAGCGAGGCCGATAAATCGGCACCTACGGATGCCCGGATTCATTTGTTAATCAGCATTATCGGGCCTTGATCGTTACCGATCTTTGGAGACGGCATACCCAGCCGCCTCGCGGTCCCACGTTCCTGGGGTAATCCCCCCTTGTTTTAAGATACTGTACTCGATACGGTGTGTTCCAGTCTTTGGTAGCGAGTCTCTAAACTCGACATACCTGGGGATGGCGTAGTAGGCCATTTTCCCCTGGCAGAAATCGAGTATCTCTTCCGGTGTCGCTGTATTCCCTTGCTTGGGGACAATTACCAGTTTGATCTCGTCTTCGGAAAGCTCTGATGGGACAGCGTGCGCAGCAGATTCCAATACTGCCGGATGCTGATTCACTACGGACTCAATCTCCCATGCGGAGATGTTCTCGCCCCTCCGCCTCATCGAGGCCTTCTTGCGGCCAGCGTAGAAGAAATCGCCTTCTTCGTCTATCCAGGCCAGGTCGCCTGAGTGAAACCAGTCGTTACGCCAGGCTTCATTTGTGGCATCCTCTTTGCCATAGTAGAATGCCGCCGCTTTGCCAGCCTCAGAGCGGAAGACGAGTTCACCCACCTTCCCCGGCGGAACATCACGGTCTTCATCATCAACGACATGAAAATCAAATCCCGGCAGGGACTTTCCCATCGAACCTACCTTGCCAGTTGTATTCATCAGGAAACCAGGTGAGTCGACCATGCCAAACCACTCGATGATGCGAAGCTTAAAACGCTCCTCCAAGGGCCGCCAGGCATAAGCGGGACAGCCGGCAGAGAGCACCACGCGGACTGGATTGTCACCATCGTCTGGGCGCTCCGGCTGTTTGAGTAGGATAGGGATCATCGCGCCTAGTGTGTTGAACTCCACCGCATTGTACTTCCTGCAATCATCCCAGTGCTTTGAGGCAGAGAAGCGCTCGCCGAGGGCCAGTTTGTAGTCGAGCATGATTGCGCCCAGTGCTGAAACAGCGAGGGCATTGCCGTGGGAGAGTGGCAATGGAGTATAGATGGTTTCGCCAGCGCGTACTCCAGTCGGTTCCCACAGCTTGATGATGTTACTGGGATTAATACCTTTGTTGACAACTCCTTTCGGTGGTCCAGTGGTTCCAGAAGTATACAGGATGTTATCCGCAGAGGCTTTGGCAAGTGAGCCAATGGGTGGTCGACCATGACCAGTTTTAAGCCATTCCTCAATGGCAATGACATTGCCTTCCATAGATGGCACTGTCCCCCGGGTAATCATCAGGCGCACATTGGGAACACGATCCTTGATGGCAAGGAAATGCTCAACTAACACATTGTCTATGACGATGGCAGACGCACCTGAGTCATTAAGGATGTAGGCGAGAGCCTCGCCTCGCTGCGCCACGTTTAATGGTACTGCACCTACACCCATGAAGACCATTGCATAGTACGCGTACAGAAATTCCGGGCAGTTGCCCATCATCAAGGCCGCCCTATCACCGGTACGTATTCCCGCATCCCAAAAACCCGCAGCGACTGCGTAGATATGATCTACAAAATCCCCCCACGATATCTCGTCATCCCTCCATTTCAGGAACGTTTCATTGGGATGCGCATCACGCCGCTGGAGAATCACGCCCTCCAGCCCGGACAGGAACTCAGGCAACGAAATCACCCCCTTGCGGTATATTCTCTTGCAAGCGATCCAATATCATCTCTGTTGAGATCCCCTGTTAATCGCAGGAGATCGCGAGCAAACTCCACTTGCCGT
This sequence comes from Chloroflexota bacterium, assembly GCA_046726655.1. Taxonomy (GTDB): domain Bacteria; phylum Chloroflexota; class Ktedonobacteria; order Ktedonobacterales; family Ktedonobacteraceae; genus DATMNR01. The sequence goes on along the minus strand of JBKPAZ010000090.1, from coordinate 17,785 downwards.
TCGAAGGTGAGTGCATCCGTCTTCAACAAGCGAACGTCGTATTCCATCTCCTCAAGCTGTGGAGCATACGTGAAGTCGCGCTCATCAAGAGCAAAATGAGCACAAAAATCGCGGTACAATTGGCCTATAGACAGGGGGCTATGAGGAAGTCCAAGCGAGGCCAGAAGCCTTTCGCGGCTACGGGCACGCACCCTCTCACCAATAGGCAACTCGAGCGCATCGATGACCGGTGAGACAGCCCACACCTTCTCCCTGTTCCTTATCAGCGCTTCCCGAACACCAGGAACTGAAACGATAGGGAGAACACTGGCCACGGGGTTGCTCGGTGCGATGATGACGGTTTTTGAGGAGGCGATGGCCTCAAGCACTCCTGGGGCTGGCCTGGCGTCTTCTATTCCTTCATAGCGAACCTGACTGACGTGCGGCTCACAACGCCACCGGATAAAGTACTCTTCGTAATGGAGTGTAGCCTGGGATACTGCTTCAATCTGCGTTTCTACCCAGGAGTCGGTTGCGGGTATTACGCGAGATTGAATGCCACACAGTTGGGCCTCTCGTGTAGTAATCTCCGAAAGGCTCCATCCGCTACGAAGTAGTTCGGAGCGCCATACATGGGTAGCCATGTCTTTGTCTCCCAGGCCGAACCAAATATCTGGGTAGAAGAGACGTGAACGTTCAAGGAAATTGAAGCTTTCCGTGTGCAGCCCCCACCCCCTGTCGTAGTCGGCAGTGCCAGACAGGTAGTAGATGACTGTGTCAATATCGGGGCAGATGGTCAGACCGAACAGGCGAATATTGTCTCCGACGTTACAGATACATGTGATCGTCGTCGGATCATAGACGTAGCTGATGCCACGAGCGAGTCTGGCTCCCCCCGTACCGCCGCATATCGTGCAAATCATGATACATCCTATATCATCTGTTGCCATATCCATACGGCATATGCGTTAGGGAGAAAACTACGTACACTGGAGCCTTAAGATAAATTACGTACATTGGTGACTTAAGAAAGTATACACGATTAACTAGCAGAAATACAAGCTTTGTTTGTGCAGGGGGTGCGATGCATTTGAACAAAAACGGCAGGGTGGAGAACGGAATCCTGTTGAGCTTGCTTCTGTTGCTATGCTGTGCGATCAGATAAATAAGTCTACCCCTGGTACAGAACCATGCACGAGATAGCACGTACGACTACCCTCCCAGAGGCTCGCCCAAGGTAGTCTTCACTGATACGATCCTCGGAGACTACAATCGTCCAATCTCCAGAGGGCAGGGTACATGGTAGATCAACCTTAGTGGGATTGTAGATGACGAGTATGTTTTCCCAGCTATCACCATTAGCGTGGCCTGAGAGTTCGAACATTACCGTGTCTTCAGGGCCAGCGAGCAAAGAAAGATGCGCCTGAACATCGCTGGCCAATTGCATTCGGAACGCAGGATGGTATTTACGCAGGTGAATCAAGCCTGCATAGTACCTCCACACCTTCCAGTAGTGGGCTTTGCGCAACCAGTCAAACTGATTGACAGCATCACCTGCATTGTAACTATTGTCGTTGCCACCTTTCGTGCGCAGCATCTCCTCACCGCCCTGGAGAAAGGCTATACCCTGCGAGGTCAGGATCACTGCCTGGGCGAGCTCATCCATCTTGATACGATCCGCCTCAGTGTCATCAGGGTTGCTCAGTGCGATCTTGTCCCACAGGGTGTAGTTATCATGGCTTGTCACATAGTTGATGGTTTCCCCTGGGGAGGCGGCGAAATCGTTGATGCTGCCTTCCACAGCTCTCTTGATTTCATCCACAAGTCCTCGTGCACCTGTTGCGAACCCTCTCCCACTTCTGTCAAAGACGCTTCCACAAAGGGCATTGCGGATATGGTCGTTGAAGACGGCCAGGCCCAGTCCTTTCTGTTGTCCTTTGGTGAGGAGTTGATTGGCGGGTAAGCCAGAAGTTCCTCCGGCCCACGGCTCTCCATACAGTAGGATATGGGGATTGATGGCATGGAGCGTCTCGTACACCTTCTTCATCGTCTCGATGCCGAGCAGGGCCATCAGGTCAAAGCGGAAACCATCCACGTGGTACTCCCTCACCCAGTATGCGAGGGAATCGAGGATGAATTTCTGCACCATCGGTCGCTCTGCAGCTATCTCATTGCCGGTACCCGAACCGTTCGTATAGTTGCCCGCATCGTCGGTACGATAGTAGTATTCGGGAACGATTTTGTCGAAGTCAGAATAGTACCAGCTGAACGTATGATTGTACACCACATCCAGTATCACCCCGATACCCTCCTGGTGCAGGCTCTGGACCATTTGCTTGCATTCGGTGACACGCACAGTGCCATGAGGAGTCGTTGCATAAGCACCTTCAGGTACATTGAAGTTGCCAGGGTCATAGCCCCAGTTGTACTGATCAGGGTCCTGCTCATCGACGCTTGCAAACTCCTGTACTGGTTGGAGCTGCACATGCGTAATACCCAGCTCCTTGAGGTGATCCACACCTGTCGCCACGTTATTGGTTACCTGTCCCCCAGACAGGATTCCAGTAGTTCCGTGCTCAGTAAAGGCGAGATATTTCCCCCTGTTCGCCATCCCCGAGTTCGGGTTGATCGAGAAGTCACGCACATGCACCTCGTAGATGATCGCATCCTGGGGATGGGCGAGAGCCACATACCTATCCTCGCGCCAGCCAGGGGGATTCGTCTGCGGCAGATGTACAATCATGCCACGAGTCGCATTTACAGCAATAGCCTTGACATAGGGATCAACGGAGTTCTGCGTCATGCCATGAACGGTCACCTGGTAGAGGTAGTACCAGTTCTGCCAGTCGCCGGAAACCTGGGCATACCACGTGCCGTTCTCACCCCGTTGCATCGCTATCTCCCGCTGTAAGGGGCCTATTTCGGTCTCATACAGGAGTACCTGCACATCCGAGGCAGTGGGAGCCCACAGGCGGAACGAAGTGGCCTCTGGTTGATAGCTATTGCCCAGGTCGTCTCCATGGTAGAGGTATTTCTCCCCATTTAAGATGTTGCGCGGCGTTACGGGGCCTGACATGTATCCTGGTAGGGCGATGTGCAGGCTATGGGTCACATCAGGAGCCTCGGCCAGCACAACTTCAACGAGATTGGTCTCCACACCAGCAAGTACAGATGAACGTTGTTCTCCTGGCACTCCCAGCAATTGCTGCACATCTTCAGGAGGGTTAGCGGTAAAAGCTTGAGGCAAGGCGACATTGATGACAGGGACGGTTTTACCTGTCGTCGCGTCGGTCAGCGTTATATCGCTGACCTCAAACGGTAAGGTGAGCGGGTCAGCGAGCTTGAGGAGAATTGTCGTGTCATTCTCCAGGTAGGCATTAACTACAGAAGATTGCTTTACCATGAGCGTAGATGTTATCAAGCTAAATATGCAGGAATCTCCCTGTTTTTTTATTATACACCTTTCAGGATTGGGCCTACCCCTATCATACTCGAGTAAAGACAAAATCCACGTTCTACCGTTGCTGCCGTCAAAAGGCTCCTTCGAGATGCAAGAGGAGCAAATTTGTGATTGCTCTGTGTTCATGAAGCCCCTTGTTGTGATGGCATCGTGACGTCCGCATGTTACACTGTACGGTGGAGGGTTATCTGCGCCAGGAATCGGGAGCTGCATTCATCTGCTGACCCATCGAGGGAGGCGCGATAAATCAGACCCCCTACTTGTGAGTTCGCAACAAGATAGCAGAGGAGCACATTCCCTATGCCTGCTTACAATGGACGCATTGCCATTGTTGGAATCGCTGAATCCGACTATGGCCGAGTTCCCAACATGACCGAATTACAGTTACACGCCCAGGCCATACATCGTGCGCTGGAGGACAGCGGCCTGGGCAAAAAGGATATCGACGGCGTATTCTGCAGTTCCGACACGATGAGCATGCCGACAGTCACCCTCTGCGAATACATGCAGATATTTCCGCGCTACACCGATTCCACCTCGATTGGTGGCGCTTCCTTTGAGGCGCACCTCAATCATGCTGTGGCAGCTATCCGGACAGGCAAGTGCGAAGTGGCACTAATCTGCTACGCTAGCAATGAACTATCCAGCCACGGGCGCACGTTCGGCACAGTTTACCAGCCAGTAATCATTCCCGAAGCGACCTACGAGGCTCCCTATGGCAACACGCTGGTTGGTGCTTATGCCCTGGCAGCACGCCGCCATATGCACCAGTATGGTACCACCTCTGAACAACTTGCCGAAATTGCCGTGGTGACACGCCGGCATGCAGGGCTCAACCCCCTAGCCATGTACCGCAAGCCCATCACCGTACAGGACGTACTGAACTCGCGCATGATTGCCGATCCGCTGCACTTACTCGATTGTTGTGTGGTGAGCGATGGTGGAGGCGCTGTCCTGGTCACGACAGAAGAACGCGCCGGGGACCTGAGGCAGCCACCAGTATTTGTGCTGGCAAGCAGCGAGAGCCACACGCACGACAACATCTCGCAGATGCCCGATCTGACCATTACCGCTGCGGCAGCTACCGGCCCACGAGCATTTGCAGAGGCGGGAGTCCGACCAGACGAAATGGATATGGCCATGATCTACGATTCGTTCACGATCACGGTGCTCCTGCTGTTAGAAGACCTGGGCTTTTGCAAGAAAGGGGAAGGTGGAGCATTTGTGCAGGACGGGCGCATTGCGCTGGGTGGGCAATTGCCAATCAATACGGATGGAGGTGGTCTCTCAGCAAACCATCCAGGCATGCGTGGCATTTTCCTCCTCATTGAGGCGACACGTCAACTACGAGGGCAATGCGGTCCCCGTCAAGTGAAAGATGCAAAGTTGGCGGTAGCTCATGGGAGTGGCGGCTTGCTTTCCTCGCAGGCCACCACGATTTTGGGACGGTGAGGAAAACAGGCGATAGAGTCGCGGCTACACGTTCCAAAACCTGGGCGCAGGCCTGCCACACTGGCTCTCGACACTCATGAAGGCCCTGCTCTGCGCGTGCTCTCACATTGCCAATGAGTCGAACGACCTCTTTCCCTCCTCTCCGAAAGAGGGGCAAGCTCACAGTAAAGGGATGAGCTAGCTAAGTAGCACCGTGAGCTTTCTGAGCTTTCTTTGCACGTTTATTCTCACGATTTCCGGTCTGCTCAAGATGTCCGAGCTGCGCTAGAAGCAGAAGCTCCCGTTCTCCACGCTCCACTAATTGTGCCTCCCACTCATCCTTATACGGACGCAAGGTAGCAACGAGTGTGCGTGCTACGAGCAAATTGCGATACCACTTTTGGTTTGCAGGCACGATATACCAGGGCGCTTCCTCCGTACTGCACTTGGAGAGCGCCTCCTCATAGGCCTCTTGATACGCGTCCCAGTATGTGCGCTCCGCCCAATCAGCAGTAGTGACTTTCCATGCATCCGTTTGATTCTGCTGTTGGGCTAGCAGGCGTTTTTCCTGCTCCTCGTAGCTCATATGCAAGTAGAGCTTCAGAATAATCATGTCTTGCTGAGCCAGCAAGCGCTCAAAGTCGTTAATGGCGGCGTAGCGGCGACTCCAGGCTTCTTGTGGCACCAGGTTATGCACGCGCACCACCAGCACGTCCTCATAGTGGGAGCGATTGAAAATGCCAATGACCCCTCTGCCTGGAGTGACCCGGTGCACACGCCAGAGGAAGTCATGGTCCAGTTCCCGAGGGGTCGGGACTTTAAACGAACGCACCTCGCATCCCTGCGGATTGACTCGGGAGAGGACCTGGTGAATCGTATCAGCCTTGCCACTGGTATCCATCCCCTGCAACACGACAAGGAGGCTATGATGGTGCGCCGCTGCCAACAACTCCTGTAACTCACCCAGTTCCTTGCCGAGTTGTTCCAGTTCTGCCCTCCCTAATGCGGGATCAGTATGCTCATCAACATAGTCGGGATCATAGTCCTGCAACTTGACGTTGCTACCCGCTTCAACTTTCCATGCAACTTGCATCATCCTTGTCCTTTCTCGATGTCGTCTTCTTGAAGAACCCTGGCTAGCTATGTAGTAGAGGATTTGCTTCAACAGGCTTATCTCCCGCCTGCTGCAACTTCTCTATACGCGCCAGTTCCTGCTCTCCTCGCTTCACTAATCTGGCTTGCCACTCCTTCTTATATGGACGCATTGTAGCAACGAGTGTACGTGCCACGAGCAAATTGCGATACCATTTACGATTAGCTGGCACGATGTACCAGGGAGCTTCATCCGTACTGCACCTGGAGAGCGCATCCCCATAGGCTTGTTGATAATCGTTCCAGTATTTGCGCTCCGCCCAATCGGCCGACGAAAGTTTCCAGGCTTTGGTCCTATCCTCCTGACGAGCCAGTAAGCGTTTTTCCTGCTCCTCGTAGCTAATATGCAAATAGAACTTCAGAATAATCATGTCATGCTGGGCCAGCAAGCGCTCAAAGTCATTAATGGCGGCGTATCGTCGCCGCCATACCGTTTCTGGCACCAGGTTATGCACGCGCACCACCAGCACGTCCTCATAGTGGGAGCGATTGAAAATGCTGATCATGCCTCTGCCTGGAACCACCCGATGGATCCGCCAGAGGAAATCACGTACCTGTTCCCTGGATGTAGGTCCCTTAAACGAACGCACCTCGCATCCCAACGGATTGACTTGCGCCATGACCTGGCGAATCGTGCCATCTTTGCCGCTCGTATCCATCCCCTGCAGGACTATGAGTAGGCTGTGATGCTGCGCCGCCGCTAACAACTGCTGTAACTCGCCGAGTTCTTCACTGAGCTTTTCTGTCTCTGCTGCTGCCAGCGCGCGATCAGTATACTTATCAACAAAGTCTGGATCGTAATCCTTCAACCTGACTTTGCTGCCTTCATCCACCTTCCATGCAAGTTGCATAGTGTTTCTCCTTTCGAAGTGTCGAACTTGTCATTTATTAGTATACCATTCCAATGGTTTTCCCCGCTGCCATCGCTGGAGTACGCTGCCAGTGACGTTGCGCCAGACGCTTCCCACCTCCCTCTCGTGTGGCAGATGAAGAGCTTGCTTACCAGCCTCAATGTAGTCGAATATATAAAGAGGATTAGCTATCCGACACTTTAATCCTCGTTGATCTGAATACGGAAGGATCGCGCAAACTATGGCAAAAGCAAACGACAACCAGGAACCCTCGAGGTCCATCAACAGAGGCAGCTTCATGAAGCGCCCTTTCGAAAGAATTGCTATCGTCAACCATGGCGAGGCGGCTATACGCCTGATCCGTGCCATACGGGAACTGAACCATGAGCAGCACCTGAGCCTGGCAACAGTAGCGTTATTCACCGAGCCTGACCGCCAGGCGCTATTTGCGCGCGAGGCCGACGATGCCATCTGTATCGGCCCGGCGGCGTTCGTTGATCCGCGAGATGGACAGCGGAAGAGTAGCTATTTGAATCGCGAACGTATTGAAGAGGCACTGTTAACTGCACAAGCCTCTGCGGTCTGGCCCGGTTGGGGCCTCCAGGCCCGCGAATTCTGGCTCGCTGATCTTTGTGAGCGGCTCGGCATCACATTCATTGGACCAGATGCCGGTGTACTGCAGCTCCTGGGCGACAGAATCAGTGTCAGGCAGCTTGCGCAGCAGGCTAACATTCCGGTTGTGCCATGGAGCGGCAGAGGAATTGAGGGCGGGTATCAGCTCGAGGTGCAGATCGTTGCCGATCAATATGGGACGACCTGGGCTATCGATGTGTGCAATTGTACAATTTTTCATCACAACCAAAAGATACTCGCAGAATCTGGCTCGCATATGCTGCCACTGGAGAAGGAGCGCGAGCTTTGCGAGGCAGCAATTCGCCTGTCCCAGCTCGCAGGCTACCGGAATGTTGGAAGTGTTGTGTTCCTGTACGGTCCCAGCCAGCACACGTTCTGGTTTAAAGAGTTCAACCCATGCATTAACCCCGCGCATCCGGTTACAGAGGTCACCACAGGACTGGACCTGGTGAAATTGCAGTTGGATGTAGCACGTGATGGTCGCCTCGAAGGCGAACCATCTCCTCCCATTGGACACGCGGTCGCTGCCCACCTGTACACAGAAGACCCAGATAAGGGCTCTGCCCCTCCTGCAGGCAGACTCGAACTGTTCTACCTCGCGGGCGGGCCTGGATTGCGCGTAGATACGGGCTATGAGGAGACCGACTTCGTCCACGCCGAGTTCGACCCGATGCTTGCCACACTCACAGCATGGGGACGTAGCCGCCAGGAAGCGCTTGCCCGATTAAATCGAGCGCTGACCGAGAGTGTAGTCATCATCCGCAAGGGAATGAGCAATAAGGCTTTCCTGCTCGATCTCTTACAGCGCCCCGGGCTTGAAACCCATCAAATTGATACCCACTTGCCCACACACCTTACTACCGGTGGTGAACATTCACCTCGGCAGTACGCTGATGTGGCGCTGTTGCAGGCTGCAGTCGAGGTCTATAACGCCGAGCAGCGCCTGGCTGAGGCCGAGTTCTACGCGAGCGCAGCACGAGGACGACCCAGAGCGCGTCAGAGCGCGGATTTCCCCACTCACTTACAATATTGCGGGCTGGTCTATCAGCTAAAGGTCTCCCGCCTCAGTCAAGAGCAGTACCGCGTGACCATGAGCGGACAAAGCATCGAGGTACATGTAGAGCGACTGGGGAGAGTTGAACGGCGGCTTACCTGTTTCGGACGACGATACCGAGTCCTATCGCTTGTAGATGGACCTGATTGCTATGTGGAGGTCGAAGGTATCCCTCATCGTATAACACACGAGGAAGGAGGTCTCGTTCGCAGTCCTGCTCCTGCTGTGGTGGTTTCCGTGACCGTCACCCCTGGCGATCACGTCAATGCAGGCGATCAACTCGCTATTGTCGAGGCTATGAAGATGGAGATGGCGATTACAGCTCCGTTCCCAGGCACTGTGGTGCAAGCGTTCGTGACAAGTAATGTTCAAGTTGATGTGGGAGCGCCCCTCATACATCTGGAGCCCCCAGCATGGGCCGATAAATCAGCTAGTGCCGAAGTCATCCAGTTCGGAGATGCCGCGCATACAGCAGAACCCGACGAAGACGCTCCCCAGGTACGTTGCCGTAGGATATTCGAAGCGCTGCGCTGCCAGTTACTCGGATATGATCTTGACCCGAGCGATTCCACGCGACTCCTGAAAGAACAGCGCGCGATTTACCAGCTCATTGAGCCAGGCGATCAGGCGTTACAGCGGGCTGAGGACGAGCTACTCTCGATCTTTGCTGACATGTGCTTGCTGTTCTGCCGCGAGATAGACCCGGCTGAGGTCAGTGCGCAGGGAGAACAGATTCACAGCTCGGAGCGCGACCTGCTCGCCTACCTTCGCTCCCGCGATACCCGTGTTGAGCGGCTATCGAGGGTATTCGTTGCTCACCTGCAACGAGCGCTCACACACTATGGCGTTAGAAGCCTGGAGCCTTCGCCTGCACTCGACGAAAGCCTCCTCCTCATGTATAAGTCGCACCAGCGCATGAACCAACAATTGGGCGCGATCATTGCCATTCTCGAGAGGCGACTGGAGCATCTTGATAGGCTGGCTTTCTCAGTCACTGGAGAAATGCATCTCCTCCTCGACCGGTTACTACAGGCGACGCGGGGGCGCTACCTGGCTGTGTACGACCTTGCACGCGAGGTCCGCTTCAGTTACTTCGATGAGCCGTTGTTCGAGCAGGCCAGAAACAAGGTCTACGAGGAGGTGAGGTTGCAGCTCGCATACCTTGTTGCCCACCCCGATACCCCGGATCGCGACGAGTTGATGAACTACCTGGTTGCATGCCCGCAGCCCTTACAGAACCTGCTCACGCGCCGCTTTCCCGAGTCGGACGCCCATCTGGGACTGTTCATGCTCGAGGTGCTTACACGGCGCTACTATCGTATTCGCCGTTTGGAGGAGTTCGAACGCACGACGGTTGATGGACACCCATTCGTCAAAGCCATCTACAATGACGAGGGCAGGTGTGTCATCGTTGTGACGACCTTCGCTCTATATGCAAATCTCTTCACTGCGACTGCGGCTATGTCTCGCATTGTCAGTCGCTTCCCGGATGAGAACGATATCGTCATCGACTTCTATATGTGGCGGTCTGAGCCTCTGAGAGAGGATGAGGCAACACAGCAGGAGATTCGCAGGGTTCTCGACAAGACGAGCTTCCCCCAGCGTCTCCAGCGCATCGTCGTGGCGGTCAACGCTACAGGCAAGGGCCTCGGCATGGCGAGTACGCAGCACTTCACGTACTATCCAGGCGTGGACGGCTACCAGGAGGACCGCCTCTATCGTGGGCTGCACCCCATGATGGGGGAGAGGCTCCACATCTGGCGGCTTGCGAACTTCCAGATCGAGCGGCTGCCCTCGGTGGAGGATGTCTACCTGTTTCATGGAATCGCGTATGACAATCCGAAGGATGAGCGGCTCTTCGCCCTTGCCGAGGTGCGTGATGTGACACCTCTACGGGACAAATCCGGCAAGATCTTGCAGATCCCCCACCTCGAACGTATGCTGATGGAGGCACTGGAAAGCATCCGCCTGTACCAGTCCCACCTGCCCGTCCATAAGCGTCTTCCCTGGAACCGCGTGCTGCTCTACGTCTGGCCACCACTCGGGCTGTTACCAGAGGAGTTCCTGGAACTCATGCGGAAGCTCTGGTCGGCTACAGAGGGGCTTGGCCTGGAGAGGATGGTAGTGCATGCGAAGATCGCAGAACCTGGAACCGGAGAACTGCGCAGTCGCATGCTGCACATCTCGAACCCCGGTGGCCGTGAACTGGTGCTCAGGGAGAGCGGGCTGATTGAAACACCCATCGCAACGCTCAGCGAGTACCGGCAAAAGGTCGTTCAGTTGCGGCAAAGGGGGCTTGTCTATCCTTATGAGATCATAGAAATGCTGACCCCAGAACCAGAAGGCACACACACCCAAATACCTCCTGGCAACTTCACCGAATATGACCTGGATGAGGACAACCGGTTAGTACCCATTGATCGTCCCTATGGTGAGAACGGAGCGGGGATCGTGGTTGGTATCATCCGCAACTATACACCCAAGTATCCGGAAGGGATGACCCGCGTCATTTTACTCGGGGACCCGAGCCACAGCCTTGGATCGGTTGCAGAGCCGGAATGCCGGCGTATCATTGAGGCGATCAATCTTGCTGAGCGGCTCCAGGTGCCACTTGAGTGGTTTACCTTTTCAGCGGGTGCCAGGATCTCAATGGAGAGCGGTACTGAGAATATGGACTGGGTCTCCAGGACGCTGCGACGCATCATTGAGTTCACCCAGGCTAGTGGAGAGATCAATGTGATCGTCAACGGCATTAATGTTGGTGCTCAGCCATATTGGAACGCCGGAGCTACTATGCTCATGCATACCCGCGGCATTCTCATCATGACGCCTAATGGCGCGATGGTCCTGACTGGTAAGCAGTCTCTCGATTACGCAGGAGGTGTCTCGGCTGAGGATAACTACGGGATCGGCGGGTACGAACGCATTATGGGTCCCAACGGCCAGGCGCAATATTTTGCTTTCGATCTCGGCTCTGCCTGCCAGATCCTGATGCGTCACTACGATCACACCTATATTCTGCCAGGTGAACGCTACCCACGACGCGCGCAAACCAAAGATCCTGCGACACGTGATGTGCGTGACTCTCCGTATTTCAGTACGCGGCCTGAAGACAGCAATCTCACCTGCGTTGGAGACCTGTTCTCTGATGAGAGGAATGCCGACCGCAAGCATCCGTTCGATATCCGAACCGTTATGTGGGCCTTGATTGACTCCGATCATCAGCCGCTCGAACGCTGGCATGATATGCGTGATGCGGACACGGTCGTTGTATGGGACGTGCATATTGGAGGCTATCCAGTTGCCATGCTTGGCATCGAGTCCCGGCCTATTCCCCGGCGCGGCTTCGTTCCCGCTGACGGACCCGAACAATGGACGGCAGGTACGCTGTTCCCTATGTCATCGAAGAAAGCTGCGCGAGCCATTAATGCAACAAGCGGCAACCGCCCCCTCGTCGTGATCGCCAATCTATCAGGCTTCGATGGCTCGCCAGAATCGATGCGCAATCTAGAGCTCGAATACGGGGCTGAGGTTGGACAAGCTATCACCAACTTTCGGGGACCTATCGTCTTTTGTGTCATCTCCCGATACCACGGCGGAGCGTTTGTCGTTTTCTCGAAAGCTTTAAATGAGACTGTCGAAGCAGTCGCCGTGGAGGGATCGTACGCCTCGGTCATTGGTGGCGTACCAGCGGCAGCCGTGGTCTTTGCCCGCGAAGTCGATGCTCGAACGAAGACTGACCCGCGTGTGAAGAATTTGCAGGATCAACTCGCGCAAGCGAATAGTGCTCAGAAAGCAGCGCTACAAATGCAGTTGAACGAGGTCACAGCGGTGGTACACGCCGAGAAGGTGGGAGAAGTGGCCAGCGAGTTCGACCATCTTCATACTGTACAGCGCGCGCAGCGTGTCGGTTCTCTGGACCGCGTCATCCCTCCAGCATCGCTTCGCCCCTACCTCATCGAGGCATTGGAACGGGGAATCCGGCGGGAGTTACAACGTATGGCAAACATCGAGCCCAAGGGCATGTAGATGGCAGTGTTGTGACGTAAAAAATCTTGCTTGTGATGCTTTTGTTAGGATGAGGCGGAAGAATGTGATGGCTTTGTGACAGCCAGGTGGCAAACTTGCTTGAACAGTATGAAACGTTGATGCACACCTGGTGAAGGAGGCAAGACATGAATATGTGGCACACTAGCGAGGATAGTTTTAATCCCAAAAAGATGCACGCCCTGGAAACCGTCTACACCATTGGCAACGGCTATTTTGCCACACGCGGTACATTCGAAGAGAACTACTTTGGAGCTAATCCTGGGACCCTGCTCCATGGCGTTTTCGATGATATAAGTATTGGGAAAGAGGAGCTTGCCAATGCTCCTGATTGGCTGCCGATCAAACTGTTCATTAATGGTGAGCGCTTCCACATGACACGGGGAAAAATTCTGGCGTACCATCGCACGCTCGACATGCAGAATGGGGTACTAACTCGAACTGTACGCTGGGAAAGTCCAGGTGGAATACGGCTCAGCATTCAAAGCGAACGTTTTGCCAGTCTTGCCGACGAGCATGTAGGGGCCATCCGTTATCGTGTGACCGCCGAAGAAAAGCCTCCAGAGGTAAACGAACTGGGACTGCTTCTGCGCGCAACGTTCAATATGGCTGTGGGCAATGATGATCTGATACATTGGGAACCAATTGACGAGTGGCACGAGGATGAGATAATCTGGTTACTCTCTCAGACGCGCCATTCATTGGTCCAACTGTTGCAGACGATGAGCTTCACGACTTCAGCCCTAGGATTTAGCAAGGAGCTGTTAGATTCCGACAACTCACCCAGTATTGAATTACGAGGGAAACTGAACGTCGGAGAAACGGTGACGGCAGAAAAGATCGTCGTGATGTATACCTCGCATGATGCAACTGATCCTATCCTGGCGGCATTCAAAGAGCATCGCAAGATCTTGAGCATGAGCGGATTAGCTGATCAGCCAGATACGAATCGCTCCCTTTACGAAGCGTTGCTTGCGCGGAATGAGGAAGCGTGGCAAGACTACTGGCAACGCTCGGACATCATTATCGAAGGGGACGATAGGGCGCAGCAAGCCATCCGTTACAATCTTTACCAGTTGCGCATTAGTGTCAATCCACATGATAGCCGGTATAGCATTGCTGCCAAGGGCCTGACAGGTTTCGGCTATCACGGGCACATTTTCCACGACACTGAAATCTATATACTTCCCTACTTCACCTATGTGCATCCAGAGATCGCACGCACGCTGTTACTCTACCGCTATCACCTGCTTCCTGCTGCGCGAGAAAAGGCCAAAGCGAATGGCTTTGAAGGCGCCCAGTATCCCTGGGAAAGTACGCTAGATGGCAAAGAAGCCACGCCAGATGTGATTATCCATCCTGAAACAAAAGGACTCATTCCGATACCTAACGGGCGTATTGAACTCCATATCACGGCCAACATCGCCTATGCTGTCAAACAGTACTGGCAGGTGACGGGCGATGACGAGTTTATGCGCGACTATGGAGCAGAGATGCTGGTGAGTAGCGCCATGTTCTGGGCTAGCCGCGCGGAACGACATCCAGAACATCGCGTGTACGAAATCAATAACGTGATTGGTCCTGACGAGTGGCACGAATATGTCAACAACAATGCTTATACCAACTATCTAGCCAGGTTCAATATTCAGAGCGCCCTTGATGTCCTGCAATGGCTTCGTCTCACTGCTCCTGACAAAGCGAGCGAATTGATAGACAAACTGCATATGACGACAGAACAGCTGGAAGCGTGGCGCGCTGTAGCCGAACACATACGTATTCCACAAGACCAAAAAACTGGAATAATCGAGCAGTTTGATGGATTTTTCCAGCTTGAGCCGCTCGATCAAGAGCAATTTAAGGGACGCCGGGTTTCTTACCAGGGGATTCTTGGGCTCGAAGCCACCAAGAATTACCGCATCATCAAACAGGCCGATGTGCTTGCGCTCACCACGCTGTTACAGCAGCAGTTTGATCTCAAGACGAAGCAGGTGAACTGGGACTACTACTACCCCATCACCGACCATGACTACGGTTCCTCGCTGACACCCGCATTCCACGTGATGCTGGCCTGCGAGTTAGGCCTGCTCGATATTGCCTATGAAATGTACATGAAAGGGGCACTGGTCGATCTGGAAGACCGGCGGGGCAACGCGGCTGAAGGCATCCATGAGGCATGCTGCGGGGCAATCTGGCAGGCGACCGTTCTGGGATTTGCGGGTTTAAAGGTCACCGATGATGGTTATACGACTCATGCCAATTGGCCTGATGGCTGGACGCGCCTGGCTTTCACCTTCCTGCATAAAGGCAAACCTGTCTTCGTTGATCTTCGAAAGGAGTAGATGACTCTGGTTAGCTCCGTGGCAAAAAGTCGGTCTGGCTGCTGTAGCTAGTACACGGTAGAATGAGAAAGCACTTCGACAATCACACGCGGAGCATAAATGATGTCGCTCTCCCCTTCAAGGTCATGCGGATCGCAACTCACTGAAGCGTCTGGAAGCACATAGCGCGTTTTGGAAATGCTGACTCGTAATTTACTGGATAACTTGTGACTGATGCACAATATGGGGGAAACCGTCTTTGCAATCGACAATATACCTTGATACTACATCGTTCGTATAGGCTGTCCCCGAAATGGTATGATACCCCCGTGATGCATATTTGCGGCTGGTGAACAGCTTGCCAGGTGGAATGATGTAAATAATCTCCCCGGTATATTGACGCTCATGCTCCTTGATTGTTACCGTATCACCAAGGTGATGCTCTCCTTCATTCACTGGTCCGAAAAGCTTGGCGAGCTGCTGCCCATTGTCTCCATCAAACCGATAGTGTTCATAGACGCGCTGTCCATTTCTGACGGATTCAATGATAGGGATGCGCTCATCCGTCTCAAGTGTGATGATCCAGAGGCTTAAAAACGCTTGTGGCTGCACCACATCGACAGGACTCCACATTAAGGCTTTGAGATCTGGTCGAGAGTGAAGGGTTTCGAGAGCAGCGTGTGCGAACAGTTTGATCTGCACTTGACGGACAATATCATCACTATCGCGTTTCCCGAGGTCCAGAAGAGAAGCTATCTCGATAGTGTTCACTTTCACCGGTGCCCACATACCGAACTGTTGCCAGTCAATAGGATCAAGAGTGATATAAAATTGTCCGCATATCGCTGTGATCTGCTTGGCTTTCTGGCATGCCTCTTGTTGCTCATCAGCACTGTTTCGGCGTGAGTAGGTCATGACGAATAACTCCTCTTGAGGCAGTTGTTGAGCCTGCCCTCTTCTTGGTTAACCATTCCGCGATATAAGTGAGAGGAATGCATCTCACCGGAGTTTCGAGAAACACGATTACTGTTGGGATTGCAACCACAGTATTTTCTTCTGCTGCTCTCTGCGGGAACAGTCATGTTTCCGAAAGATGTGATCGAGTCCCTTGGCAAAGACCAAGAAATCAGTGCAGATCCTGAGAGGAGAAACATCTGATCATATCTTCTCACTTACTATTGAGCCACTTTCTGTGGGGTGTTGTCAACTGGAGTGACCCCCCTACAGTGTGCGCTATACCGGCCAGTGGATACAATTGTACACGGACCTGACGGTAGACGAGTGCATAGAAACGATCCGAGATGATCCCTACTTTTCCGTCTAATTCAGTAATGCTGCCAACACGAGTTTGCGCCATCGAAGAAGCGGGAGCGATCCCGCATGTAGAGGAACATCACGCTAGCGATGCACAGGAATCAGTGGCAGATTCCCGTTTGGGGCATTGAAAGCGGTGCGTGAACAAATACGCGAAGAGCGTAGGAGAAAGCCTTACAAATGGATTTACGAAGCCTTTGAAAATACTGACGAAATCGCGCTGCACAGCTTAGGTGTCCACTTTTCACTCGCAGACGCCTATACAGGCGTAGAATTTGAAGGAGCTACGGGAGAAGGTGAATGAGTAGGCGATATAAGCCCAATGCGCTACCAGATATAAGCAGGTTCCTGCCCTGTATACCCACATACGCCAGCTCGCGGCGAATTCACCATTGGCAATAACATCTCTTCGCCACATTCGTGGTTCTTCGCGCATGCTTCACACAGATATCCCCTGTCTTCATAGATGCATAGCGTACAGGTGGTGGTAGCTGGTTTCCCGCACACATCACATGGAACGAGTGGCAGGTTATTCCTGGCAAGAATCTCGATGGCATTCTTTTTCGCTAGCACTTCTCGTTCTGAGATCACCTTCAACGTCAGTTCTGTCGTCGAGCCAAAATCATACTCGTAGGAGCATGTTTGTCCTGGACTGAGTACTTCTTCCAACTTCACCTGCATATTCTTCCGACGCATATCCCAATCCCAGTAGGCATCCATCTCTGCATCTACATAGTAGTTAAATCCACCAATTCTAAAGACACTCAAATGCCCACAACACTCCAGCCACGTATCCCTCAAAAAGCGATCCAATGTTGCCAGAGTAGTATCAACAGCGACTTCCAGGTGCATCCAGTACATAGGTAAGCGGTATCCCTCCACGACCAGGTGGAATGCCCTGGTTTTCTTTGCTTTTTGACGGCTCCCTGCTTCGGCCTGTAGTGCTGCTCGCTGCTTACAGGATTCCAGGTGCCTGCTCATGCTCGACTTACTAAACTCCTCATGACAAAAGGTACATGTTCCCTTTGAGGTCTGTCTCGTCATAGACTGTTCTTCCTCCTCTGCTGACTGCTCTCAGTTATAGCATACGATATGAACAGCAAGAAGAAAAGCACTACCACCATGCCTGGCCAGCTATGGTAAGATGGGACTAGCACAGGAAAACTCTAGACACACCTGTATGATAAGGAGGAATTGGATGCCAAAGGAAATCAATCCGTGGGCGATGTATCAATGATCAACAAGTGTCACCTCTCGTAAGAGTGTTGTCTCATGCTAACAGGAGTGTGCTCCTGCTCAGCTCTTTCATGGGGCTGGGCAAGGCGCTGGAGGATTTGATGAGTAACCAACCACTGTTTCAAGTCACCAATCATCATGGAGAAGCTTGCGGTATCCCGCCACAGATTGACGAGCAAACCTTTCCCGGCGTGTATCGAAGCTACTTCGAGAACCAGAACGGCGAGCAGGCTATCTTCCTGTATGATTACGAGCAGGAACACGGCACACTCTATATGGGTGATGCAGGATGGGAACATCCGTATGACGT